>DOPG01000334.1:0-11150 GCA_003513555.1 Rhodopirellula sp.
ACAAGTACAGCACGAAACCTTCCAGTCGTCTGCCTCAGGGAAAAATCAGTCTTCATCTTGCTGAGCAGAAACTGCCACCCATGGATGATGAACTGGTCTTCAAATCGGCATCGACCGTTCCGATGTCATCATCACATTGGCAGGATCGAATCAATCCTGAAGATGCATCACAGGATCCGAATGAGAACCTGTTCCGCTGGGATGGAAAGTTTGTCGCGCATCCTGACATTCCGGGTTCGTGGCAGGTCATTTCACGTGTCGAAGACATCAAGGATTTCGATCCAGCTGCGAAAAACGCAAAAGCACGGAATGCGCCATTCTCAGCGATCACTTTCAAAACAGATGGCAGGACAAGTGAGCCAGTCTGGGCGTGGTCCGGCAATGTGTTGATGGATCTTGACCGCTATCAAGCGCTCAAAATGCAAGTGAAGCAGATTGACGAGGTTGAGTATCTGTTTGTTGAAGCCGGTGGTTTCAGCGTTCGGCAAAAGCCAGGCTGGAAGTCTGCATGGTTTGTGCTCAGGAAAATGTAGTGCTGTCAAAACCATCACTTCGTTTACCAAATCAGCTTCCAGCACAAAAAATGCCTTCGCACGACGATCCAGTCTCACTTTCGCTTTTTTGAGACTTGCTGCGCTTTGTCAGGATCATGATCGGGGTTGGGAGTTGGCATTTGAGCATTGACTGTTGCACGCCATGAACGGAGTTGTTGATGCAACTTCTCAGCGATGCCCGGTTGCACTCCGACAAGGTTATGATTTTCGCCTGGATCTGCATTCAGATCGTAAAGTTCGATCGCATCATCTTCGTAAAACTCAATGAGTCGCCACGGCCCCGACCGAATGGCTCCGTATGGACTGTCACCGCCAGCGTGATAATGGGGATAGTGCCAAAACAGATTGCGATCTAGCGATTGCGACGGATTCCGTAGAAGAGTTCCCAGACTTGTGCCGTCAAGTTTTTGATTGTGGGTTTCACTTCCATCGCAGCGCGCAGCCTCAAGGAGTGTTGGATAGTAGTCGATCGTACTGACGGGTTCGTCACATTGACTTGCCGCTGGTGTCACTCCGGGCCATCGGATGATGGCGGGTACTCGAACCCCGCCTTCATAGGCTGAACCTTTGCCGCGACGCAGTGGATAGTTGTCCGTGAACCCGTCGAGCTTACCGTAGCGCTGTGTCAGTCCACCGTTGTCAGACGTAAAGATCACCAGCGTATTATCAGCAATACCGTGGTGTTCCAATCGTCCAAGTAGGCGGCCAACGCTGTCGTCCATGCTGGTCACCATCGCAGCATATTTGGGGTTTTTGTGTACGGCGCCGTCACGCACTTTTGTTCTGTATTTGGCAACCAGATCGTCTCGCCCATCAATTGGGGTGTGTGGCACGTGATAAGCAAAATAAAGAAAAAATGGATTCTCCTGAGCTTTGTCAATGAAGGACAAGGCTTGGTCCGTGAGGTAATCGGTCAGGTACTCGCTTTTCGATTCACCATTTGGATTCCCGCCACTTTGCAGTCGATAACCGCGTGTTCCTTTTGGTTTCGCAATGTCTACATCGAACCCATGTTGGGTGGGGCCATAGTCGTCGGGATTGCGTCCGGCGTGATGCAGGTGCCATTTGCCCACGTGTGCAGTCTGGTATCCATCATTTCGCAGTGCTTCTGCGATGGTCACATAGGAGTGATTCAACCCTTTCGTCCATTCCGGAATTTGCAATTGGGCAAACGGTCGATTTTGACCCGCTATGAAGTCGGTTAGTCGAAGCCTGGCCGGATACATCCCTGTCATGATCGAAGCACGGGATGGTGAGCACACAGTACACGCCGAGTAGGCATTGGTGAATTTCATCCCGGTTTCAGCAAGCTGGTTGAGGTGGGGCGTTTCATACAAGTCGCTTCCGAAACAACCCAATCCTGTCCAGCCCAGATCATCCGCCAACAGAAATACAATGTTTGGTCTGTCAGTTGTCGTTTCGCTTCCCTCTGCCAATCGACCGCAGGAAATGATCACGAACGGCATGATCAACGAGATTCTTATTTGGATGAGTCGCATTGAATTCATGCCGTGGTACTAGCGTCGTATTTTCCGATAACTGGACTGGAATAAGACTGATGTCGTGGTTCGTTTACCCGATTGTAGATGCATAGCCTGTTGTCATGGAAGCAACACATGGACCACCCGAACTGAATTCAAACGGTTGGTGATTCGCGGTCGCAGAATGGGGAATGCACGCAAGTTGCCGCGGTCTGCCATAGGTAGCCAGTGCAGGATCGATTAATCGTTGCTGGTGAGGTCCTTGAATAAAGCCGTGTATTCGTTGGCCATCCGCTGAGCAGAGTAATGTTCGTACACAAATTGTTTTGCAGCAGTCGCTAATCGTTGTGCTTTCTCGGAATCAAATAAGAGCGTCTCCCAATGCTGCAATAATTGTTGCCTGTCTCCCAGCGGTGCTAACAGACCAGTGATTTCATGGGTTACCAGTTGATCGATGCCAGGGATGTCGTAAGCAGCAACCGGGATCTCTGCTGCTGTTGCTTCCATTAGGCAACGCGGTATTCCTTCCAAAGTTGATGTCATTGCAAAAAGGTCAAATGACTTCAGAAGTTCAAGCCGATCGTTTCGGAAACCTAGAAATTCAATGTCTTCTTTACTTGGAAGTGTCTGTGCGTGTGCTTCCAATTCAGCACGCTGATCTCCATCACCCAAAATGATGAGTCGGGTTGCTGGATGTTTGGCATGCAACGAATCAAATACGGCTAGTAAGTCAATTACATTCTTACGACTGATCAATTGACCCACAAAACCAATGCGTTTAGGTGCCTCTGGTTCACGCTCAGGCTTTTCCTGAGCTTCTACCTCCGACAAGTCAACACCATTCTGAATGTACAGAATCCTGTTGTTGGGAACGCCAAGTTGTTCGCAGTCTTTCATGAGTTGCGTTGAGAGCGGAACGACTTTCGTTGCACGGCGTAACGCTTTGCCCCCAAGCCAACTGAAAATACGCAGTTTGAAATCCATGTGGGTTGAAAAACCATGCGGCGTGATAACGCAAGGAATGCCCGCTTTTCTTGCCGCTAATAAGCCAATGATGTCGGACTTGTAGCCATGCGTGTGGATTAGATCAAATTGCTGGTCTCTCAATACCTTGGCCAGTTTTGAGATGGCTGATAGATCAAATTTGCCTCGCATCGTGATTTCGTGCGTTGCCAAACCGAGTTGTTTGTATTGCCGAGTAAGCTCGAGATCCTGATTTGTGGGTTCCGAAGTAATTGCTAAATCACAGCGCACTTGCGGTGGGTCAAGATGTTTCGCTAACGCCAATATCCACCGTTCCGCACCGTAAAAGCCGGTCGGACAGATGAATTGCAGTACTTTGATAGGAGTTTTCATGATTGAGGAAAATCAAACTCTGTGTATCCACCCTGCGAAGGGCACTTGAGAATGTGCTGGTTCAGGACCTTAGTCTATTTGCGTGCTCTCGGAGGCAATTCACGAAATGCGGTTCAGTAGAATTTTTTGCGACAAATCATGCTCCACGATCAAAAGTATTGCTTCAGACGCGAACCCCAGAGAGGTGAGGTTTATGTTGCCAGTTCAACCACGACCTGAAGGTATTGAATGAAAGCTCGTGACGATTGCCAATGCTCACTGTGAAGCCGAGTCCCAAGTGGCACAAAAATCAATTTCACATCGAATGTCAGCCACATGATCGGTTTGGTGAGATACATCTCGCGACGTTGTCGTCTGATGTCCGTAGCAGGCTGGGATCTGGAAATGGATGAGCAGATGTGTCGTCGGATTACGCTTGACCTGCTCGATCGGTAACCAATCAGGCCAAATGACACGGACAGATGCCCGAGCGTCATCAACGAACGGGCTGAACAACTTGCCAAGCATCTCGCTAAATATTGTTAGCGAGAACCGAAGAATCACTTAGGCCAAAACCTCAAACTGTTTGAAGGTGGTGACCTTGCGGTGCTGGGGGTACCCCCAGCACCCTGGGCCAATCGAATTATTGGCAACCGTGAGTCTGCTCCCAGATCCGAAGCAACTTTATTTGCTCTGGTCTACGATCCACACATTACGGAAACGCACATCCTGTCCGTGTTCTTGCAGTTTGAGGCCTTCTGCTGATGGGCTGACACTGACACCTCCGTTGGCATGCTTGATGGGGACGTTATCGTGAACTTTGACACCATTCCACCATACGGTGGCACGAGCAGGTTCGGTGGACTTGTCACCGTCCCATTTTGCCGCTTTGAAGACGAAGTGAAACGATTGCCACTGGCCGTTTGGTCGCCACGCGTTCACGTCTGGGACGCACTCCATGCAGAACGCTCCGATGCCATGTGGGCCGATCTTCCAGTTGTAGGGATCATCGACATCCTTGCCTTTGGGAGATTCGATTTGAAGCTCGTATCGGTTTTGCAGGTAAACACCACTATTGCTGTAGCCATCAACTTTGTCGTCGTTGCGGTTACCCATCAAAACAAATTCAACATGCCCTTCGAAATCCGTGTACTTCTTTTTGGTGACCAGATCGTGGGTACCCCAACGCTTGCCCCCATTCGTCATCAGGGTTTTTCCATCACCCTTGGGATTATCAACAATTGACCAGGTGATCGCCATGTCCGGCTTGGGCCACATTTCCCAATTCTCTTTGATTGACTTCATGGTTCCATCAAACGGTACATCTGCATTGGCCGGTGCGGCAGCACCAACATCCTTGGATTTCAAGTAACCCGGTTTGTTCTCCGGAGCATTCTTGTCGGCGGCTTCTGCTGGATTCAGGCTGATTGCGAACACTGTCATCAGTCCAATGATGGGCCAATTAAATTGGATTTTCATAGTCATGTTTCTCTTGAGTTGATGCGTCGGTTGAAAATCGTTGATTGTAGATTCCCGTACGTTTCCAGAACCTAAAGCCGGAAATGTGATGAATGAAGAATATGAGTATAGCCGAGGTAAGTGGTTGTTCCCATTGTCAGACTCATGTGGTCGTTTGACAGCATTGCTGCGGACTAAAGTTCCGCATGATTGAGTAGCGACCGCGCGGATGTGATCCACAGCACAGCGGCGAAGCAAGCCAGTTGGGAATCCTTGGATCGTCTGAAATTTGGATTTCCAAATACGGGTGAGCAACTCTTCGCAGAGAACAAAGGTGTTGGTGGTTCTTATCAACTCAACCTCGGCCAAAGCGGGCTCCTCAGCGGTGGACTCATTGATCGTGATCACGGAGCAGGCGCCTGAAAATCATTTCAAGCTTGGACGGCTGACTCATTTTGAGACTGGGGTGAATGCCTCGAACCGTTTCTTAAACGTCGGTCAACAAAACTGTGTGAAGCGTAAAACGTCCGTCAATCACGTGATTATGTAACTTCTGACTGAAGGTGCCATTTATGTTTCTCAGGTTTTGGCATGGGCTATGCACTGACGCTGAATTATGCGGCTTACCGCATGACTCGTCTTCTCCGACTCTTCTCTAACGCCAAAGGTCCTCACCATGCGCAAAGTAAATCAGCGTTCGCTCCGTTTGCAACCACTTGAATCACGGAACCCACTCGCGGGTAACATCATTGGCAATTTGGTGGGGACGACATTGGCGTTGGGCGGGGATGCTGCAGATAACCAACTTGTGGTGACGGAGGTAGCACCCAATCAGATTCAGGTTACTGGATTAACAGGAACGACTATCAATGGCGCGCCGTCGCAGTTGTTTACGGCTAATTTGATTGAGTCGGTCGTTATACGAACTGCGGAAGGTGATGATCAAGTCAAGGTTGAAAATCTTAGTTTGGCAGATACCCCTAATGGTTACCTCGGCATTTTCACATCCCGAGGTAACGACATAGTTAAACTTTCAAATGTAACGACGACTCAGCAAATTCGGATCGATGGTGGAGTTGAAAACGACCGTATCAGTGCTCGACAAACCAGTACCAACGGGCTTTTTCTTGTGAATGGTGAGCACGGTGATGATCATGTGCGATTGTCGTGGGTCAAGGCCAAGGACTTGAAAGTTGAGACACACGGGGGTGTGGATCGTGTGAGTATGTATCAGGCAAAAGCTCTGAATGATATTGCCGTCAACACAGGGCAAGATACGGACTACATTCGGCTCTCGCGACTGAAAGCGGGCAATGATATTGAAGTGCGCTCCGAGGATGGTGACGATGCTTTGTCCACCTACGCGATGAAAGCAGGGCAAGATGTGATCGTAAAAACATCATCTGGCAATGACTTAGCCTGGATGTATCGCACCCAAGCTGGCCGAAATGTGGTAGTCGCGATGGATGATGGAAACGATCGTTTGACCATGCGTGACACCATGGCTGTGGATGACGTCTTCATGGAACTTGGGATCGGAGATGACAAAGCAAGAGTGAAAAATGTAAACGCGGGTGATTTTTATGCCGCTGCTGCTGACGGACAAGACAAAATGGAATTGGACAACATCAATGCAGCAAATGACCTGCATGTGAAAATGGGAATGGGTGACGACGTTCTCAGAATTTCCAACTCCACAGCTTTGAATCCGTTCTTCGACGGCGGTCCAGGTTTTGACACTTTGTATGACCTGCCAAATGCTTTTGATGAGGTTCTCGACTCAGTCAACTTTGAGCTGGTGATTTAGGGCGATCGGTCGAAAGACAGTGTTGGTCAGCGTGATGTATCACGCATCATGGCTGCGACGCTTGGGACTTGTCTGCCAATCCATCCTCTGTAAGTCGCAGAGTAGGCCCGACTGGCAGACGAAAACGTGAGTAGAAATCGGTCAGGTCTTCAAAAGCGGGTAAGTCGATGTGACCGGACAGGGAACCCTCGCGAAGCAACAGGCTGCGCTGAACAACGATATCCGGATTGACCTGCGGTGAAAGACCATCAAAGCTGACAGGATCCCGGAAATGATCACCGTCGGCGACTCGGGTGGACATCAATAGTACGTAGGTCACTCCTTCGTCAAGATGAACGGGTTTGGGTAAACGTGAATAACGAAAGGAGTTCAGCAATTCGCCGGAGGCACCGGGTTTCAGCTGACATTGTGCGAGTTCGACCTGTTGACCCTCGCTTTGCATAAAAAGTCGGATCACGTGCGGACTTTTCAGAGAGTGATTCTTGCCGCGTAGAGGACTTTTTGATGGTTGGTCACGTTCGTTGTCCAGTGGGATGGATCGGGCTGCACGGGCTGGTTTGTCCCGGTCGTGATCGTCGAACATGCCCAGATGGGTCACGACGGTGTTCTCAGATCCTGCCCGTAGTCGAAAAGTGAAACCCACTTCACCCGTGACATCGTTTCTCAGGTTATGCCAGCCGGGATTTTGAATCAGTGGACCGCCATTGATAACATTCAATTGTCTGGCATGGCCGCGGTTGTGAATTCTCAGCAGCATCGCTGCCAGCCCATTTGCGGTGTCAGTGGACGAACCATCAGCGTATGGTTTGGTCTCGTACAGATCGTGTTGCAGGTTGTACAGCACAGTAGGTGTGGCCGCACCACGTGAGCCTCCCGAGGCCCAGGGCATTGTCAATCCACCCTCGATGATCAGTTTGTTGGCGCCTTGGCGAATAGCCAACGCATCATTGAGAAACGGCGGCCCCAAATGACAGAAGAAAACACGTGGTCTTGTATCTGGTATTTCAGGCGTTCCCCGCCAATAGGCGAATACATTGTGACTGTCCTGAGCTTCCTCAGGATTCAATGAGTGGCCAATGATGTGAGCAAGGGTCGCATAAAGATCGGTCAAGGTCACAATGGAGCGGTTCAGTTTTCCACCTTCAAGCACAGCCGGCCATGAAACCATCAGGGGCACCCGGATGCCTCCTTCCCATAGCTTGGCTTTCTTTCCTCGCAGTTTGCCACTTTCCTGATTTGGGCCCAGATTGTCTCCAACATTGGGACCGTTGTCACTTGTGAAGATGATCAACGTGTTCTCAACGAGCTTGTGGCCAGGCCATCGTGGGTCATCCGTGGTTTTCAGTGTTTCAAGCAGGTTGCCAAAGACAACATCATTTTCCAGCACCATGTCCTCTCGATCATTCGCAACAGAGTCATCCGAGTAACGACTCTCACCCTTGATTCTGGTTCCCGCTATCTGGTCCGGAACGGCGTAATCCCCATTGGGATTTCGTTGAAAATGATTGGCGTTGGGGACGTAATAGAGAAAGAAAGGTTGTGTTGGGTTGTTTGACTGCCGGGTCAGGAAGTCTTTCGCTTCCTTCAGATACAACGGCCCGAGTTTGCTGAGATCCCAGTCAGGTGCTGACAGAATTTGTCCTTCGCGATTCTTCATTCCGATCAGCTTCATCCGACTGCGGTCAGTGAAGGTGAATCGGTCGTTGCGAATCAGGATGCGTGGCTCGGTGTCGAGTGGATCTTCGGTGTTGCCAGTGACGCCGAAGTATTCGTCAAAACCGTGATGCGTTGGACCATCCAGAATTGGCTTCGTAAAGTCGATATCATGGAAGAAAAAATCTTCTGCCGGCTTACCTTTTCCGTTGTCAAATGACATGCCCACATGGTATTTACCGATACCAGCTGTGTGATAACCGTTCGCCTGTAGCATCTCAGGCAGTGTAGTCAGCCCCTGCTGAATCATCGGCGTGTTGGGGCCGTGAGGTAGCCATCCCTGATACTTCAGGTACGACCGATGAGCGAAACGGCCGGTGAGCAGAGAGTATCGCGTTGCACTGCACATCGAGGCGGGAGCATAACCATCAGTGAATACAATTGCTGATTCTGTGAATTGCTTGAGGTTCGGTGTCCGTAGTGTTTTTTTGACAGGCGGACTGGTTGGAGACAACCGTACATTCAAATAGACACTGGTATCACCGATTCCCATGTCGTCTGCCATCATGATCAAGATGTTGGGTTTCGCCGGCCGGTTGGTAGCATCGACGGTGTCAGATTCCACCGTGGCAACGTGATCGACTGCGAGGCAGGAATGATCGCTGATTCCAGTCAATAACAGGACGGCTGTCACTCGCAAAGCGGTCAGTGGAAACTTTGTATTCAGGAATTCCACAAGGCTCATGTCAGTGTTTTTCATGATCGTTATTTATCTTGATTGATTTGGTCTGGTTCATCTCAGACAGGTCAATTCGTTGTGTTTGTTACGGGTGGTATTTCAGCCAATCTGTTGTTCAGTTTTTGCTTCAGATCGGCAGCGACATCGGAGTATTCAGGATCGTTGTAAAGATTGTTGTATTGCTTGGGATCATTCTCCATGTCGTAAAGCTCTGCTGTTTTTCCATAGTCAAGCAAAGCCCATTTGCGTTCGCGATACAACCTGCCCTTGCCGCTGCAAAGGATCGAGTTCCTCACCTCATGCGACGGGTCCTGCAGCATGGCGGATATATCCAAACCTTGAATGTTGTCGGGGATACTGAGTCCACAGAGTTTGGAAAGGGTCGGATACAGATCGAGCAGTTCTACAAGTGATCGACAGCGAACTGGAGCGTGACCCGGGACACTCACAATCAACGGGACGCGTGCAGATTCTTCGTGGATACTTACCTTGGACCACAGGTCGTGTTCTCCGAGGTGATATCCATGATCACTGGTGAAAATGACAATCGTATTTTCTCGCTGACCACTTTCATCCAATGCCTTGAGCACCTTGCCAGTCATCTCGTCAATGAAACTGACAGACGCGTAATACGCACGAATCAATCGCTTTTGTTGCTCCAGATCCATCTGCAGGTTTTGCGAGGTGCGTCGGTTACCAGCATTCATGGGAATGTCATCCCAGTCTCCAGCCACTTTCGGCGGTAGTGATATTTTTTCGATCTGATAGGGTTCGAAGTGCTTGCGAGGCGCGACCAAGGGAACATGCGGACGCACGAATCCTACCGCCAGAAAAAATGGCTTGTCGAGATTTTTGTATTGGTGGATCAGCTTGACCGCTTTCGCAGCGGTTTTGCCATCAGAGTGAATCAAGTCATCCCCGTCAGCTTCTACCACCGAGAACCGATTACCCCCGGCGGCCCCTTTTTTAAGCCTTTCAGGATTGTTTTGGAGCGTTTCCCCTGTTCCTGGAGCCTTGGATTCCGGACCAGGGCTGTTGAACGATTCATCCCATGATGCGGGGTCATCCGCGCCATCTTTCCCAGAACCAATATCGGTGGGAACACCCATATGAAAGACTTTTGAAATCCGGGCAGTGTGGTAGCCATTCTTTCGGAAGTGCTGCGGCCAACTATCTTTGTCAGGGCCAACCTCTTTGCGACCGCTCGTATAGCCAGTGGCTTTGGTCGCGACGGGGTAATATCCGAACAACATGGATGCACGGGATGGTCCGCAAATGGTGGCTTGGCAATAGGCACGCGAAAACAGTGAGCCCCTCGATGCCAGTTCGTCGATATGGGGTGTTCGGCAAACATCGTTCCCGTAGCAGCCAAGGGCGGTTGCGGTCAGATCATCCGAGATGATCAGCAAGACATTGTCGGGTTGGGATGTTGATTCTTCAGCCAGTAGTCTGATCGCTGGGACAACAAGAAAGCCGATCAGCAAATAGATAGAGTGTTTCATTTGCTTTGCCCGGATAACTCCAGGATCGTTATGTTTCTGAACTGCACCGGATCACCATGCCCGCAAAAGCAGATGTACCCTGTCCGGCGTTTCACGCCCTTGTGCTTGGGATACTTTGACATCAGCTCATCCAGATTGGCATCAAGGATGGTCGTGCCATTGAGTTCGACCAGAACCTTGGCACGATGAAGCGTCACTTTTTGGTGATTCCACTCTCCCACCGGCTTTAGAAATCCACGTTTTGCTGCTTGTAACTTATACAGAGAGCCATGGTATTGAGATGTTTTCAATTTTGAATATTTTGGATGGCTGTTGTCCAGAATCTGCAACTCCATGCCGGCGCCCGATGGACGACCCTGGCCGGGATAGTGAATTCCCAAGCCGTTGTTGCCACGTGGTGGCAACAGAAAGTCAAACTCAAGAATGTAGTCTGAATACTGTTTCTCGGTGCGTAGCACTTTACCCCGGCAAATAAGCTTGCCATCGTTGACCTCGTAGTTGGCACCCGTCCAGCCAGTCAGATCCTTGCCATTGAACAACTTGACTGGTTCATCCCCAGATACCGATGAGCCAAGAAGGATCGCGGTGATGATCGCGGTTGGGATGATCGTGGTTGGGATG
>DOPG01000334.1:11379-24147 GCA_003513555.1 Rhodopirellula sp.
TTGGGATGATCGTGGTTGGGATGATTTTCAACGCTGAATCCTTTTTGGTACGGGGTGAGGGTCACCATCCAGTCAGGGAATGAATGGCTGCCGTCATCAGGCAATGTCGAAACCAGATCCGCTACAGTTCCCAGCCTGAACGGTAGTCACCTTTGACAAATGAATTGGCATCGTCATTGTTGGTGAACCTGAGAGCTGCACTGTCCCAGTTGAGTTTCTGATTTGGGAATCGCACGGCAATGTTGCCTAGCAGGACAGTTTCTGTGAGCGGCGCGGCAAAATCAAAGGACGCGCAAGCCGGGTTGCCTGTTTGGATTGCTTCATGCCAGTTGTCGAAATGCCCACGTTTTTCGATAGCTGGCATCTCGTAGCCGGTCAGCAGATCATCAGGAAAAACCATCGGCTTGCCACCATGGGGTAGCACGATCGCTCCTGATTGACCCACAAATAAGGTTCCCTGGTTGGGTAACTTCAAGCCTGAAGGAAGGTATTTCGAAGTCGAAAGTAATGGCCGCCCGGCACCTCCGTCCTGCCAGAAATAGGTCAGCGTTTCTGTGGCAGTGTATTGGTTTCCCGTAAATTCGTATTTGATTTTGTTGGTGGGTTGCCATGTTTCGGCGTTGGGTTTGATACCCGAACTCTGGACTGAAACAGGCGGTGCAACCTGTAGAGCTGACACCATGGGTTCGAAGATATGAATCCCCATGTCACCGAGCGTCCCAGAGCCAAAATCGGTCCACCCTCTCCAATTCATGGGCTGATAGATTTTTTCGGCATACGGTCTCGTAGGTGCGACCCCAAGCCAGAGATCCCAGTCCAGTCCTGCAGGAATTTTGTCCGCGTGCTCGGGCCTGCCTTCCTTCGGTCCAGCCCATCCTTTGTGGCTCCAGCCATGCGCCTCTTTGATTTTTCCAATCAAACCACTTTGAATCATTGCCACAGCGGTTCGATGGCCGACTGTGGATTGATTTTGTATTCCCATCTGCGTTGCGACTCCGAGTCGTCGGGTTTCAATCAGCAGGGTGCGTGATTCATGGATCGTGTGAGTGAGTGGTTTTTGTGTGAATACATGCTTGCCCAGAGTTGCTGCAGCAAGCGTTGGCAACGCATGCATGTGGTCTGGCGTCGAGATGGTGATGGCGTCAATGTCCCCACTCTCGTCGAGTAGTTTTCGCCAGTCCTGATACCGACGGGCTTTTGGCCATTGTTTGGCTGCGGCTGCATATCCACCTTTGCGACTGCTCACGCCAGTCATGACATCACAGAAAGCAACCAGATTATGGCCTTTCGCAGCGCCGTTGACGTCCGCCCACCCGCGGCCACCAACGGCGATGGATGCGATGTTCAGCTTTGCATTGGGCGACCTTGCGCTAAGGATGTCCGGTGCAGCGAAGGAACCCACGGCGGCGGTTGCAGCACTATGTTTCAGAAACGATCGGCGGGACTGATTCATGGTCGTAGATCTCCAAGGCATTGTGTCCAAAGCTTTGTGGTTTATCCCTGTACTGATGAAACCTTGTTTTCTCCTGATTCAGCAGACGTATTCTTGGTTTTGGCAGCGAGTTCCAGGAAGCGGGCTCCGGCTTTCAGTCCGTATTCTTTGGCCGTTCTACCAGAGGTCACCATGACTTTGTTGCTGGGATGAAAATCGATGTTCATGAAGTCTGTCTCGAACGCTAGTTCGTTTTTCAATTCTTCAAAGCTGCCAGTTGTTTCCTGACCATCGCAGATTGCTTCGCATCCAAAATTTGCCAGCAGGCGAGGCCGTTACCAACGAGGTCCCACTCGTCGAATTCCCATACCACCTTTTTATTTTTTGTGATCTCGAAAATCTGTGGATTGTCTTCGCCCGCGTGACAGTTTCCTGCCACGATATTTCCATTGGGCAACTCCTGCAACGCAGTCATCCAGCCAAGCGAGATCTCAGAATCAGGAATTGTCTTGGAAATTTCCCAGACGACCTGTTTCTCAGGTGTTACTTCAACAACGCTGTTTCCACTGCCGGAACAGATCATGGTATTCCCATTCTTCAACCGAATTGCGCCAAACACCCGGGTACCAATCTCGTATTCCCAGACCACATTCCCATCGGCATCGTATTCGGACACAACTCCCGGGTTCTCTGCGCAAGCGAGGTAGTGACCATTGTCAAGAATTCGCATCAATCGAGTCCTCTTGCGACCGCCCTCCCCCAGCGGTACTTGCTTGACGAGTTTTCCATCCTTGTCGACATGAATGATTCGGCCGACGTTGCTTTCCACGATGACGGTTTCCCCGTTACCCAGCCGATCAAAGGCGTGGACATCTACTTTCTTGCCCTCATTGCCATTCATCGTGGCACTGTCGTATTCCCAGACCACTTCTTTGCCAAGCGTGATCTCTTGTGTTTTTGTCCACGAGTCATGAAACAGAATATTTCCGCTGGGCAGCAGGTGGACATCATGGTGTCCCGTGTGCCCTTTCTGGGGACCCGCCGTGTTGTGTTTCCAAAGCACGGTGCCATCTGATTCACAGATTGCCAGAACGTTGTTTCCATAAGATGCGCCGACGAGGACCAAACGGTCATCTGCGTCCGCGGAAACGGCAAGACCAGAAACAAGGCAGGTGGCAAAAACGAGGGTAGCAATAGTTTTCATGGTAATGACAACTTCCAGGTAACGACGGAGGGGGATGTGGGAGATGGCTTCAATGTAGAGAATCGGGATACCATTCATGTCCCATTGGGATATTTGAACGTAAGCGAGTCGATGGTACCGGAGAATCGGTTCGGTGTTTTGTAGTTGCCGACTGGTTGGAACAGGTCGGCACCGATTTGAATGGAGTTATCTGGCTCTTGCTGCATGATACCCGCTTCCGCCTTCCCAACGAGCTTGCCGTTTACTTTTAGATACATCTCGCCGTTGGGATTCCATTTGGCTTCGAAACTGGCGGGACCCTCATGGACCACGTCGGATCGGATCATGGTGGACTTGCTGTTCACGCGGGCGACAAAACAGATTTTCCCCTGGTCGAGATAGACGCTGTACCCTGCTCGATTGCCGCCGTGAGCGAGAATGACTCCGGAAGAGGAATTTGGGTGAATGGTTGCCTTGATTTGTAGCGATCGGCCGCCAGCCACTTTGGGTACTCTGAATGCTGGCAGGCTGAGCCAGGCCTTTCCGTTCAACTGAAGTGAACCAGTGTCACCGGTAACACCATGATTCACAAAACGAAGGAGTTGGTTACTGGCTGGAATCGCGATGGTCGGTAGCGGTGCAGTCAATTTCGCCTCGTCGTTGTAGGCAAACCCGAGATCGTTTGCCCACTGGGAAATTTTTGAGGCCATTGCCAGTGCGCGTTTTGATTGACTGGAAAGAAGATTGGTCGTCTCACCTTCATCTGCTTCAAGATCAAATAGTTGCGCTTCGCTGCCATCAGGGTTAATCAGGAATTTCCAGCGACCGTCGCGCATCGCGAACGTGGGGCTCTGATGCTCCGGTTTGCCGCCCTTGAGAATGGCGTGCGGGTGGCCGTATTGCCAGAAGACAGGCCGTGCACGCGGTGTCGCTTTGCCCAGCAGCACTTCGCCACGATCCAAGCCATCAAGATCATCTTCAACTTGGATGCCGGCGAACTGACAGAGAGTGGGTGAAACATCAATCGCACTCATGATACTGGTGCTGTCGGTAACGCCTGCTGGAATCGTACCTGTCCACCGGGCGATGAACGGCATGCGAATGCCGCCTTCGAATAACGACCATTTGCGTCCGCGGTATGGACCGGTGAATCCCGCCGGGGGGCCCGTAACATATTTTCTAGGCCAATCCGTCGGACCGTTGTCACTGGTGAACAGGATCAGAGTTTTGGGGCCAAGTTTCAATTCATCGATGGTTGCGATCAGACGTCCTATCTGCTCATCCATCTGTTCCAGAACGGCGAAAAAATCACGGGCGTAAGAATCGTCAGAAACAGTTTTGAATTTGTCTGCACTGCCGGGACGCGGAACATGGGCATCATGGACATCGTTTGGAAACAATCGGACATAGAATGGCTTGGTTTGATGACGCTTGATGAAGTCAATGGTACAGTCGGTCTGTATTTGCATGCGTTCCCAGCGTTCGCAGGGAATGATCTCTCCGTGCCCCAACGCACGAGCCCTGTCAACGCCCTTGGCGTTCGAGATAAGCCGATCGCCAAGTCCCTCAAATGAAACGAGTGATTCATCAAACCCGTACGCTTGCGGCAAAGGGGCATCATCGACATCGCGTCCACCTCCCATGTGCCATTTTCCAAAATGGGCAGTCGCGTATCCGGCAGCCTTCAGTTTCTTTGCGGTGGTTGGCGCCGAAGCGTCAAGATAATTTGCCATTCCGCGGTTGGCGTTGCCCGCGCGAGTGTTCAAGTAGGAGTGGATTTTCCAGCGGCCCTGATATTGTCCGGTTGTGAGCGCCACTCGTGAAGCTGAGCATATTGGTGAGTTGACATAGAAATTCGTCAACTTGATTCCTTGGGCAGCGAGTCTGTCGATGTTTGGCGTTTTGACCAAGGGATTTCCGAAGCAACTCGGGTCAGCGAATCCCATGTCATCGATGAAAATGACCACGATGTTCGGTTTGACTGCTGAGGTATCCTCAGCAATTCCACATTGAGCGACACAACAAAGCGCGAGTAGAGACCGAAAGAAAAGTAGAGTTGATTTCATGGAGGTGGGACTGCTGTTGCGGGTAGCAGGGCTGTGACGCGAAGGTGGGATCAGTCTATTCGAGCAATAAGTTTTTACGACCTGTCGCGGCGTTTTTATTCGAGGATCCTGATTGCCAACTGTGATGCAAGCCGCAGTCTGGTGAGCAGATAGAAACACTTCTCGAGGTGAGTCAGGATGTGAGCCTATTCTCGCCGTGCAGCCTGTTGATTGGTCGGTGCGGGGTGGTTTGCTCCGGTCATCGTTTACGCCGATCACCGACTCGTGAACGCTCGGACTTCGTTTTGTACTCAGGAGCTATCTTTTTGGGTATCCAGCGGGCCAGCTCATCACGAATTTTCTTGTACTCGGAATGATGGGCAACGTTGTCGAACTCGTTGGGATCATTTCGGTGGTCGTAAAGTTCCTCGGCTCCATCATCATAAACAATCAACCGCCAGTCGCGGTTGCGGATCGAGTGGTTTCCAGCGTACGAAGAGGTGATTGCTGGCTGTGCTCGGGGCTTTTCTGGGTCACGGAGCTGCGGAGCAAGAGAGATGCCCTCGAGTTTTGGGTTCACTGGTAGCTTGCAAAGTGCTATCAGGGTGGGATAGATGTCGATCAGGCTGGCGGGTTCCATGCACGTGTTGCCGGGCTTGATGCCTGCCCCAGCAAATACCAAGGGAACTCTTGTTGATTCTTCCCACAGTGTGCGTTTGGCCCAATGTTGTTTTTCACCAAGGTGAAACCCATGATCGCTCCAAAGGACAATCAGCGTATTGTCAGCATGGGGGCTCGCTTCCAGTGCGTCCAATAAGATGCCAACGCAGTGGTCCACAAAACTGATTGATGCCAGATAGGCGTGTGTCAGACTGCGTTGCTTCGCATATTTGATGACTTCGGTATGGGTAGGGGCCGCGGCATAGTTGTTGATACCAAGAAAATTTTCTGGAAGATCCTCAATGTCTGACCTTGGGTTATTGGGAAGCATCAGTGATTCTTCGTCATAAATGTCAAACCATTTGGGTGGCGCGTAAAGTGGGACATGCGGCCGGAAGAAGCCAATTGACATGAAAAAGGGCTGGTCAAAATCTTCTTGCAGGGCTTTGGCTGCCGTCTTGGCAAGCTGATAATCACACATTTTGGTGTTGGTTTCTGGATACTTGCCCCAATCCCACGCCCGACTCCAATGCTTGGGACGATTTAGCAGGGTTGGAGGTGCAGGATTTCTCATTCGACCCAATGATCGGTCAATGTCGCTGGACAGTCTTCCACCAAATCCGTGATGCAATACTTTGCCACCCGCAAGAGTGTAGTAGCCGTTATTTTTGAAGTAACGCTGCATTGTTGGAATGTTGGTCAGCGCAGGCAGTTGCTCGTACTTTGGACCAAGTTCATAGCTGCCATGGGTGGTTGCACTGATTCCTGACATGACACTGACTCGTGATGGTGAGCAGACAGGCACGTCGCAATGCGCGTTGGTGAAATTACATCCCCGCTGCGCTAACGCATCCATGTGTGGAGTGACTGCCTGCAGGTGCCCGTCGAGGAAGCCTACCCAGTCATTAAGGTCATCAATCGCAATGAAAAGTACATTTGTGCTGTCCGCCGGATTGGCCGCGCTGGCACTCGTGGCAGGCGGAAGCCAAAAAGTAAGTGTGGCGATTGCTAACAGCAGGCTGAAGTGTGGCTTATGGGTGCGAGTGAAACCGCTTTGAAGTTTGCGAACTTGTAATCCGTTTGATTGACGGCTGCCTTGTCGGGCTAATTGGATATCCATCATTGATTCCACGTCTTTTCCATTGGTACATTAGCAATGCGTAGGCGGCCTAGGCATTCTTCTAACGGTATGATTTATCTTATCGCTCCGTTCCTATCATAACCCGAGGTTCGAGTGAGGGAATTGCTGCTTGCCTGCTATCGTGGATTGTGATCCGGGTCATACCCGCATGTGATGTGAAATCCAGATAGGCTGGGCTTTCATTCCACTTGGCACTGTGATTGCGGAGGTGGTTGCTCATGTGCCGGCGAGGAATGTTTTTCGGCGGGCGATGTCTGCTTCACAGCGAGGGATTAGGGGCAGATTTTCAGGCAACAGGACTTATCATGAGCATTGCTTCTCGATCTTGCTGGCCCGAAGGTATAGTGTGGGCTTGGGGAGATCAGAGCTAGCGTTGAATAGCGTTGAATGCCGTATAGCTGTGCAGGAAATGTGATGGAAAACGAAGATCAGTCACAACAGAACTTGAAAAGCAGAGAAGGATTTTCTTACCAATCCACGTCTCGCGAAGATACGTCTGGCAAAGATACAGCTGGTGAGGATATGGGAGCAACGTTTGACCTGAGTGAATCAGTGCATGAAGCAAAATTTGATGTGACGGCGGAATTGGCTTCCACGAACGAAGCTGATCCGGGCCGCCCTGTAAAATCGAGTGCTGCTGAGAAACCGGAAATTATCGAGGGAATGCAGATCGGCCGTTATCGGATTCGTTCGCTACTGGGCCAAGGTGGTATGGGATCTGTGTTCCTTGCCTACGATGAAGTGCTGGCCCGCGATGTCGCACTGAAAATTCCAAAGTTTGACAACGCAGCGAAGCCTGAAACGCTAAAACGATTCCATCGTGAGGCACGCACCGCCGCTAATGTGGCCCACCCAAATCTCTGTCCGGTTTTTGACATTGGAGAGATTGACGGTTGGCAATTCATTGCCATGGCATACATCAAAGGATTTCCTTTATCAGATTATACATCGGGTGTGAAATTTATCAGCCAACGCGGGATCGCGGAAATCGTTAATAAGGTTGCTCTTGGGCTTCAGGAAGCGCATCTCAGCGGTATCATGCACCGTGATTTGAAGCCAGCCAATATCATGCTCGATCACCGCAACGAACCGATTGTGATGGATTTTGGGCTGGCGTGCCCCCAAGAGCCTGACGATGATCGCTTGACCAAAGATGGCATGGTGATTGGTTCACCTGCCTATATGTCACCAGAGCAAATACGGGGCGTGCAAAAAGAAATTACTCATGCAACCGACATCTATTCACTTGGTGTAGTGCTGTATGAAATGTTGTCGGGGCGATTGCCATACAAAGCGGAGTCGACCATTGCCTTAATAGGCCAAATTCTGACGGTTGATCCACTTCCAGTGGAAACGCACCGCCCCGATATTGATTCAAGACTTGCGGGTGTTTGTGCCACGGCGATGGCCAAGAAGGTGGAACATCGCTTTCGAACGATGACTGACTTTGCCGATGCGTTGCAAGCCTATTTGCAAGGTGCGTTTGGGCAGGACGCACAGGTCGCCGATTCAACAGAACACGCCGCGCTCAAAGAGCAAGTGAAACTTGCGAAGCGTTTTTGTCAGACAGGCCGAAAGGCAGCAGCGATTCCAATTCTCGAAGAAATACTGCTAGCTGATACATCTGACGAATATTGTGTTGAAGTACGTGCATGGGCCAGGCAGCAATTGACCGATTTGAAAGAGCCCTCTCGTGATTCCTCTCGGCAAAAACCTGAGCAAAATTTGGACTTGGCTGGGCAGATGAAGAATGCTTTTTCGGGCCTTGATGCGGTCATTCCGAAGATGCCCGCGATACCCAAAGCACCCTCAACAAATGCTTCGGCCTTCGAAACATCCCTCATGCAAAATTTGTACGCTTCCGAGAAGCGAGAAACTGAGCACCCTGATGAGCAACCTGAACCGAAGGTGAAGGAGTCCAGCGAGGAAACAATTGAGGAACGGAGCCCGCAGGCGAAGGCTCCCAGGTCGATCGCTGACATCTTGAATGAGATGAGAGAGTCAGCAGTACTTCGGATTAATAGGGATTCGCTCAGTCCCACAGGCCAGAAAGATCAAGATGATACTGGGCATAAATCGTGAGACACACACTGATGGGTCGACGAGCGAGTGGAGTTGCTGTTGACTTCATTCTGTGGCGGTAACATGCTGCTGGAATAGTCATGTTGTGAAGGAAACCGCTACCGGACTCAGAAGGGTGGAACTCATTACAGTCGATTCAACTATCTGTATCGAAAGTTGAGAACCACTGTATGTCGACTTCTTTTGTGGCCAGATTGTGAACCTGGCGCACGATGTTCATTCTGCCATCACTCACCGCATCGGTATGAGTGGTGTGGAATGTGTCGCCGACGCGCCGAAATGACCCGCGCACTGGAGACGTGATCAGTGAGTGATCTGGCGCAAAAATACAGGCGTTTCCCTCTACTGAACCAAGCTCACGTTTGGGGTCGGTGGCTCGCAATCGAATGGTGCTGAATATCCGGCCAAACCCATCCACTTTTCCCTCAAAGTGGATTCTTATCTCGGATGTATCAACCTCCACAAGTGAAATTGTTCCGGAGCCGGTGCCCTTCGTTTGAATTGAAGTCATCTGATTGTTTTAACTCGCCATTGAAATAGGTGAAGCTTGAGTGTCAGCCGAGTATTACATGTTGGATGTTTGTTGTGCAGTAAATTGGTTCTGAAGGCAACCGCGAATGTGGGCAGGCCAGGATTCTTCTGTGGAAGTATCAAATTCAGCAGGTCGGATGGCTAGGCTGAACTACGGCGTTTTGTATTGATTAATGAGTTCCAAACAGGAGGTAGGAATATAGAGCCACTTAACCTTGCTGAGGCTCTCTGCTTGCGGTTCTGTGACTGATTCCATCCCTCTTAGTTCGAGCCAATGTACCTTGCTCAGGGCTTGGGCCTGTTGATCCGTGAGGGATGTCAGACCGCTTAAGTTCAGTGTCTTTACATTACTTAGAATTTCAACTTGTTTATCTGTAATTGTTTGTAGTCCACTTAATCGGAGTATCTCTACATTACTAAGGCTTGTTGCCTGCTCATCGTTGATTGAGGTTAGCCCTTCCAGATAAAGACCGTTCGCTTTGCCCAAACTTTCTGCCTGTTTATCGGTAAGTGAAGTTAGGCCGTCTAAGCGAAGCGATTTAACCTTGCTCAGGATTTCAGCCTGCTTGTCCGTGATGGAGGTCAGGTCGCTTATAAGATACAGTTCCTGGTTGTAGCGTTGACTCAAATACTCTGCATCTGCATCCGTGAAAGTGCCGCTGGATTTCAACTTTTCTTGGATTCGCCTAAGTGTTTCCTGCTCAACCTGTTTTTTTGTTTCCTGTTCCATTCGCTTGTTTGCTTCTTCCGCTGATTCTCCGCACCCCGCAAAGATGACCAGCATCAGCATTAGAAATCGTTTCATCGTATTACAGCTCGGTGTGGGAGAGTTACGGATGCAAAATCGAACAGCAGAAACAGACGGACATTTGGACTCAGAGATTCAAAAGTAGCGTGCATTGGTTTGATGCACCACTACCCTGCCCATACCACACGGAAAACGAGCTTTCATTCGCAGGACGCTACAACACTCGGAGCTGCGCTGGTGTGAGCATCAGCGGACACAGCAAGTTGTGTCCATCAATCGTATTCCGAATGGGCAGATGTGATAATCGCACTCGGTGTTAAATGGCGGTAGGCATGATGCGTCATGGACACCACTGGGATGGAACTCAGTCCAAATGAATGGTATGCGTTGTGTTCAAGTTCAGCCCATGAGTGGTTTGCTTGTAATTTCCGGGCCATGTCACTTCGGCAGAGATAGAATTGGCTTCAAGTGCTCCGAAACCGAAGTGCAGTGTGAGGTCATTCTGGTTCCCCTCGCCGGTGCCACTTTCGACGTGGCGAGTCATGATATTGTCACTAACCTTGATGCGGACGGTTGATCCAATACCCGATTTGTTCGCTCTTTTTCCATCTCCAGAAAGTCGTATCTTCAGCCACTTTCCTGTCAGTGGATTATCATTGCGAAACAGTTTTCCTGCAGTACACAGATCAAGATCCCCATCGTTGTCAATGTCAGCCCAAGCGGCTTGGTATGTTGGTGGCAAGTCGTTTAGTTTTTGAAGGACTGTGATATTTTCAAAAGCCCAGTTGCCTTTGCCTTGATACAGGACTGGATAATTCCGGATGCTACCGCTTCCAACGGCATAGACTGTGGTAAGGAAGAGATCTTGTATGCCATCATTGTTGAAATCACCGATGGTGGGTGAGGCGTAGGATTCCTGCCACTCTAAGCCGGCTGATTTTGATCTGTCTTGGAAGACAAAGTCTTTCTCCGGGCCGCCGTTCTGCAAAAACTGTGGGTGGTCTTGCCCAGGCCGCGGGTGGCTGAAGTTACCCACGAACAGGTCAATCAGGCCGTCATTATTCAGGTCGCTAAAACAGGAACCAATGGTATGGCCGCAGACGGGGTATTTGATACCACCGGTGTATTCGATGACCGAGTCTGGAATTCCATGTGACTTTGATTGCGCCGCGACGTCTTCGAATCCGTTCTTGTGATTGTTCTTCCAAAGAAAATTGGGTTGCAAACGGTAATTGGAAACATACACGTCCACGAATCCATCTCCGTTGTAGTCTGCAGCGGTAACCCCTCTAGTTGAATAGTTTTCTGGTGATCGCCAGACCTCTTCGAAGACTCCTTGCCCCTTGTTCAAGTAGACCACGTCAGGGTGAACCGTCTGCTGCCATATTTCATATCCTCCGACATACAAATCGAGCAGGCTGTCGTTGTTGATGTCGATCCAGACGGCGCCGCGTGAATTTTTTGTTGGCAATTCAGGGAATTCGATTGTGTCAAATTTTCCGTCTCCCCTGTTCTTGTAAAGTGCCCCTACGCCCGTGAATGTGAACAGGTCAAGATTTCCATCGTTGTCATAGTCACCCCAAATTGCTTCACCGCCTCCGACGCCAGAGTCTGTGACCTCCACGAATCTTTTTCCGTTTTCATTTCTCCACAACTTTCCTGTATACAGATCGACAAAACCGTCGTTGTTGTAGTCACCAAAAGCGGCCTTGCCGCCGCCACTGAAACCAAGTTCACCGGATGCATCTGTAAACTGTCCGTATGAGGTGGTGGTGACTGTGAGAACGAAAAGGAAGCAGAGCGAGGTTCTTGTGCAAAGCATTGATATGCGCCCGAATTGGTGATGTTTACAGGAGAGTATGAACTGGGTCCGGCGAACAGTGTGCAAAGGTTACAGGCAGCAATACGGATGGAACCACTATCAACGAAATCATGGTCAACGCAATGGATCGTTGGGTGAACTTGATTTGTTCAGGATTTGAGGCTTGTAGTTGCCATCTGGCAGCTTGGTAGGAAATGAGTATTTGGGATCGGATAGCAGCGCATACAAGTCCGGGTCGCCACTCTTCACTTTCGCCGGAGTATTCCATCTCCACTCTTCAGAGATTTCTTCAAGACGATTTGGGAAGTCCTGTGCACCAAGTAGAGATGTGATTCCCCAATAAATGTATTCAGTAATCTGGCATCGATAGTCGCAGGTTTGATCGTAATACGTATACCATGCCTTTCTGGGATACGCCGCTGGCACCTTGTTGAAGTGCCCTCCTCTGGCTTTATCCATCGCGTTGGCAATTTTAGTTCCACGCCTCTCCCCAAAGATACGCGGATAAGCATGGGCATAACCAGCCGACGTGATCAGGTGCAATACTTCCTCGTACGTCGCGTCAAAGACGCCATCAGCAGCACCGCCGGGGTGCGTTTCTTCACCAAAGAGCCCTACCAACACCATCTGATCCCAAACCCTCTCAGGGATGTGCTCGTGGATGTTAACTCGCATCGCAGCTCGTTCTGTAGCGAACATCACCACCGCACCGTCGTTTTCCTTCAATGCTTTCAGGACGAGTTTGTTATCGGGAATTCCGTCAGCATCATTGTCAAGATATTGTGCCAGTACGTTGGCAGCATGGAGCAGTTTTTCGTCCGGCGTATCATGCGTCGCGAAAATACTTACTCCGAAAACTTCTACTTTTCGGCTGAACACGTGAACGAAGCCTTCAGGTTCATTTCCAGTGGGCGTGATCTCAAGAGCAGTTTGGCCCCGCGTGAAGTTGGGTGCAAAGAGCACCGACAAAAATAGGGTTAACCCTATCCGCGAAAGTTTTTGTGTGGCAGGAAAATGCATTACGGCCGCATGAATCTCAGTAATCAAATGGGCTTGTTTCATGTCCACTGGATGATTTCTTTTTGTCCCAACTCAGTACGACGTACCAGAATCAGAAGTTACAG
>DOPG01000334.1:24374-25108 GCA_003513555.1 Rhodopirellula sp.
CAGAATCAGAAGTTACAGGATGCGTCCTTCTGGTTTCCCGGTTATGAGAGGTGGAACTCACTTGCGATCGCCGCTCAGAAGGACAGATTAACGTGTTAAGTGATGGAAATCCAATTGGCCACGGGCACAGGAGCGGTGGGGTGGACTAATCGAAGCACCCAGTGAGTGAAACTATATCAATGATTGATTACAATAGCTCTCGACAAAGGTTGGATCAGGTCCCAAATGCAGTCATGAAGGAATGTGGAGTTACTTCAGTGCAATGTTGTGAGGCTTGATTGATGGCTCGTTATTAGCGTCTCACCTTCCGGTTTGCGTTCTTTTGAAGACAGAATGTAAGGATCGATGTTCAATATCCCATTGCAATCTCTCGCCCGTGCAGTTCGCTACCAAGTCAGTGATCGACGTTTTCGATTCGGCGAATTGCCTGCTATTTCCATGGCGTTCATCTTGCTGGCCACGGTTCATTTTGAAATGGAGTCTGTGGTTGCAGCGGAACCATTTGAGGATTTTTTAAAGAGCCACTGTATCGCTTGTCATGGTTCTGGTGAGGCGAAAGGTGACATCAGGTTCGATCTGCTGTCTCGCGACTTCAAGGCGGGTTTGGACAGTCACCATTGGGCAGAGGCGCTCGATAAAGTTAACAGCGGGGAGATGCCGCCGGAAGATGAACTGCAGCCCACTGAGGACGAGATCGAGGCGTTCGTCACGAGGCTCGACTCGTTGCTTCAGGA
>DOPG01000321.1:0-2252 GCA_003513555.1 Rhodopirellula sp.
CATCAGTCCACTTTGGACATAACCAGGACCAACACCTTCGCCATGCCCCCAACCGCCCGCGGCTTGGTTGTCGATGCACCATTTGCACAATTCCTGCAGACCCTGCAGGACTGAATTATCACCGGTGCGGAGAAAATATTCACTCAACAGGATGCCCTGGTACCCCAACTGCCAGTTCACATGGCCGCCAGCATTCCTTCGCTTCTCAGCAAGAGCGGCAAGCTGGTGCGCATGAAGTCGGACATTGGGAAGGTAGGCATCGTCGCCAGTCGACAATAAAAAAAGACTCGTCAAGCAGCCTTGAAGATTGTCACGAATGCCGCGTCCGGTGTCGAAGCGGTAGGTGCCATCTTTTGCCTGGCAAGACGCTACGTACTGTGCCGTTTGCTTGACAATCAAATCAGACTTTTTGCAGTTGGCAGGCCACTTGTCTGAATAGAAACCTAGCACTTGCACCGGAACTTCGATCTCTAGTTTCTTTGTTCCACGACGAACTTCAAGCAATAGCTTTCCCGTCGTTGCTTCTGCCGCACCGATGGCATTGCCGAGCGGTACGCGTGGATCGTCGACCTCTAGGTTTGTTCCTCCCACCGAGATAAGTACATCACCAGGAAGTAAGCCGCTGCCAGACGCCGGAGTTCCTGCGACCAGTTGCTTGACGGTCACCTGCATCTGCTTTTCGATTGATGCATAGATACCAGACGCCCCGAGCGCGAACGTGGGGTAAACGCGTTGCGGGTTGAGCTTCTGTGCCCAGCAAGTCGTTGTCAGGGTAGCCAAAAAAATGAGGGATAGCGTTCTCATTAAATAACCGAAGGGTAATATGGAAAGTACCACCTGCGACGTGGGTAGTATCGTGGGCGGCCAGTTAGGAATCACTTTTGATAGCGCATTGGGTCGGCAACCTTTCCATGTCGAATACATCTCGAACCGTCGCGAAGTCGACCTGATGTAGAGAGGCTGTCGGTGACAGATACATTGCAGGCCGTATTCAGACTGAGTGGATTTGCATGATAGGAAGGGATGGTGTTAGCCATAGAGACGGCCCACTGGATTGTAGAAGACTGATCTGTAGTCCACTTATTTGAATTTCACCAAGCTGCGGAATATACCACGGGTGGGAATGGAACTTGTAATGCGGGTGCGCGTTGGGGGCGGAGGGATTGTGTGTCGAACAACGGCCGAGCGATTTGGCTGGCTCGACAAAAGCAATAGCCTCACTGCTAGGCTAGCAATCCGTTTCGGGGTCTGAGGGGAGGTCTCTGGACGCTATTTTGCCGGTTGCGAGGGCTACCACGTGGGGAATGTGGAGATGGTGGGCAAACAACACGTCTAGCTGGACCGAGGGGTGGTGCTTGATTATACTTTCATCAGCCTTTCCGGCTCCCGCCCCTTTCCTCATGTCAGCTCTCGCGAGTGACATGGCCTACCCCTAAGCGTTTTATGGTCCGAACAGATCGTAGACGAAACTCGTCAGCCCTCTTAGGGATCGTCGTCCTTTGGATTTCGGTCGCGACGATGGGAGTAGGTCGTGCTAGTGAGGTCTCGAACGAGCCAATTAGCTTTGTTAACGACATCGTTCCCGTTCTGACCAAAGCTGGTTGTAACTCGGGAGTTTGCCATGCTAAGGCTGGTGGCGGACAAAATGGTTTTGAACTGTCGTTGTTAGGTTTTGAGCCGCTTGAAGACTACGACCACATGGTGCTTGAAGGACGGGGCCGACGCCTGTTCCCTGCGGCACCGGATCAAAGTTTACTATTGAGAAAAGTTTCGGGACGGACTCCGCATGGTGGCGGTATTCTTCTGCCACGAGAGTCAAAGGGGTATCACCTATTGAGACGTTGGATCGTTGATGGAACACCATTTGGGGACACGTCTGTTGAATTGAGATCTTTGGAAGTTCAACCCCCACAGGACCAGATTCAACCTGGCGCAAGCAGACAGTTAAAAGCAATCGCACACTACGAGGATGGTTCAACTCGAATCGTGACTGAACTGGCGTTGTTTGAATCCAATGATCGAGGGATGGCGACGGTAACCGGGGATGGGTTGGTGACGGCATCAGATTTACCTGGTCGCGTCGGTGTCATGGTGCGTTATCAGGGACGGGTGAGTGTGTTCAACGCGGCAATCCCCTTGGGTACCGATACTGAAACGCCGAAGTCCAATAACTTCATTGATGATCATGTGTTCGCAAATTTAAGTCAGATCGGTATCCCTGCGTCCGAGGTTTGCGATGACTCGACATTTCT
>DOPG01000321.1:2581-3707 GCA_003513555.1 Rhodopirellula sp.
TTGATCGGCTATTGAAAAGTCCCAGTTACGCGGACTACTTCGCAAACAAGTGGACCGCTTTATTGAAAAACAGGCGCGACGATGCGAGTGACATTACATCAAACTTTGCATTTCACGCGTGGGTCAGGGACAGTCTTTTGACGAACGTCCCCTACGACCAGATGGTAAGGGAACTTCTGGCTGCGACCGGCACGGTGATCGCGAATCCGGCTGTCGCCTGGTACAAGCGTGTCAAAGAACCGAAACAGCAGATGGAGGACGTGGCACAATTGTTTCTTGGAGTCAGGATGCAGTGTGCCCAGTGTCATCACCATCCGTTCGAGCGTTGGAGTCAGGATGATTACTACGGCCTTTCAGCTTTTTTTACCCGCGTCGGACGAAAGCCTACTGGCATCCAAGGCGAAGACCTCATTTTTCATAAGCGTGGATTAGCTGAAGCCAAAAACATTAAGACTGGGGAGATGATTTCACCTGCTGCTTTGGGTGACGTGGTCGGGGTCATTGCTCCCGATGAAGATCCGCGACTGAGGCTAGCCAACTGGCTGAGCGATCCCAGCAACCCATTTTTTTCCAAAGCATTGGTGAATCGGTATTGGAAGCACTTTTTCAAACGGGGGCTGATTGAGCCTGAAGACGATATTCGTGATACGAATCCAGCCACAAATCCAGAACTCTTATCTGCACTCGAGGATCATTTTCTTTCAAGCGGGTTTGATTTGAAGGAGCTGGTTCGTGCGATCACCAACTCGCGAGCGTATCAGTTGCGTGCTGTCCCCTCCGGCGGCAATGCGGTGGACCGGCAGAACTACTCACGGTTTTATCCGCGCCGGCTTCAGGCAGAGGTTCTTTTAGATGCTATCGATGAGCTGACGGGGGCAACGACAAATTTTGCGAATCTGCCTATTGGGACCAAAGCGATTGCGTTACCTGACAATAGCTACAACAAGTCATCTCCATTCCTACGTGTGTTTGGCCGCCCGGAAAGTTTAAGCGTCTGTGAGTGTGAGCGGGTTCAATCGGCCAGTCTGGCTCAAAGCCTACATTTGATGAATGCGTCCGACCTGAGATCCAAGCTGGCCGTGTCTGGGGGCATGGCGCAGGCATTGGCTGCATTGGAAACACCACG
>DOPG01000118.1 GCA_003513555.1 Rhodopirellula sp.
CATCATCAGCACCATTTCCGGCGAGGGTTCGTTACCGATCGCCTCCAAAACCTGCTTGTCATCATCGACTTGCCCCAGAGGGTGGTGCATGACTTCCCCGCCACGCCGTTGTCTGAGATCGTGCCTCCGTTTGTCGACCACTTTCCTCGCCGCCATGCGAAGCAGTAATTGCCACAGGTCGTCTCGATCCGATAGTTCTGGGAATCGACCTTTTTCGGCCGCATCGTAGAAGCTGTCAAATACGCTAACAACGATGTCTTCTTCGTCCCGGACCGCTCGGTTTTGGCCCTGTAGCCGAGCACGAACCGATCGCGCAAGACGGTCAAAGTAATGTTGCCAGATCTGGTTAGCAGCCTCTGAATCACCGGCCTTCACCAAGTCAATCCAGTGACTGACATTCGATGCTTTTGACATGGGTAACCGTTTTGGATGTTAGGTGGCAGCAACGTGAGAGGGTGTGGGAATGGCTACCATCCGCGTGCATGGTAACACAGTTAACCCCGTTCACGAAGTTTCGTACCGGTTGATTGGAGGTTTGCAATCGCGGCTATTCGTTACGGTCTCCTTCGGTTTCAATCGCAACGCTCACAGTCGGATTTCATAAAGTGGATCGTAGCGGTTCAGGTTCTTCCGCATGCGTCGTGACAACGGTTCAGAACTGGGGGATTGCTATCCGTAGAACGCAACAGCGATTGGGCCAGCGATAGCTCTGGTTGTGTCTGCGTCGCCCAAGAGATTGGTGACACGACAGATGCAATCCGCGAAGTTTTTGCTGGCCTGCATCCGGTTTTTTCACTGGTCGAGAAAAGTTTGATTGAGACGACGCAAAAAGAAGAATTCCGTGGTGGAATTACATTTTGAGGTGTGAATGAGAAGGAAGCGTTTCGAGTGCGGGGCCTTGGGCCTTGGGCTTTGGCGGACGCCAGCGGGGGGGGGGAGCCTGATAACACTTGTGTTGACTGATACTCCCGTTTAGTCTTGTCTGCCTCGAGGGAATGCGTTGCCACTCTCGATTGCTGATCTTGAACGCACTTACGGGGTTTTACATTGGGTATGCAGAAAGGTTCGTTTGCGCGCAAATCGCATCTTAGGGATCGTAAGCGTCGATTGCTTGTAGAGATACTTGATGCTAGGTGTTTGCTTGCCGGTGACTTCGGTCTCCTTGATCCTGATGCGGCGCTCGCAATGAAGCCCGATGTGAATCGAGACGGTGTCGTGTCGCCAGTCGACGTCCTGCAAGTGATCAATGTTCTTGACTCCCATTCGTGGCTTCAGGTGAACCCACAGACGGATGCCGACCAAGACGGGGAAATCACCGTCAATGATTTCGACACTGTTTTTAGTTCATTGGGTCAGCAAACCGATTCGCGAACAGGAACGCTCAGTAATTCAGGAACGCTCAGCAATTCAGGGTTCGAGTTTGGCGCAGGCGAGTCGCTTAGCACAGGCGGCTCGTCACTTACCGGGGGCTCGTCACTTACAGGGGACTCGTCACTTACAGGCGGTGCCTTGAACACAGGCGGTTCTTCAGGTGGGCCGCCGAGTACGCTGGATTGCATGTCTGTTGAGGATGCGTTTGCCGAAGGGTGTGATTGGGAGCCACCTCAATTGGGAAGCATTGGCGACTTTGCCTGGTACGATAAGGACGGTGACGGGCTCCAAGACGGTGACGAGGACGGTCTGTCTGGCGTGCATGTTCAGCTCGCTGAGTGGCAAGGTAATCAGTGGATTCCTTACGCTGACACATTCACTGATGCAGACGGCCAATATCATTTTGAAGATCTGAATCCTGGTGGGTATCAGGTTTCGTTTATTACCCCGATTGATTTTGCGTTTTCGCCCAGAGGCGCAGGTTATGATGACACGATTGATAGCGATGCAGGTCAGTACACGTTGTTTCTGAATGAGGGCGATGAGCGCAAGGACATTGATGCGGGATTCATCCAGTCATTCTCGGCAGACATTGATACGGATAGTGATAACTCCGGTCGGCTGGAACGATCAGTTCTGGAAGACCAGCTTGAGTTGGAAGCGCCCGGGAACATCCTGCTTTTGAATCGCGATGACGATAACGCTGACGGAATACCTGACTACGAAAATCAGTTTGATCCCAATCAGGACTTTTTGAATTTTCCGGATGATGATCTGGAAGAGGTGTCGCTGTCCTTCGGTTCCAGTACAACCAATTTGGAGGGTTATGGACTTGAATTGAGTGGAGCGGACGCGTCCAGTATCCAAGTTTATGGATCACCGCTGAAGCATTATGTAGGGACCCGTTTCACGATTGGCAGTAACGATGTTCCGTCCAGTGTGTGGGTCGAGGGAGTTGAGGCAGGTGTCGCAACCCTGACTTGGACATTATTCAGGCCCGATGGCGAAGCCGTTGCATCCGATGCCGTGTTGCTCACGGTGGTAGACGGAGATCTCTCGGCTCATCGTCAGCAGACACCGGTATTTCGCGATTACATCATCCCACCAGATGTTGAAGATGTTGAAGCGATCGGTATCCGCATCAACGGTGATGACGACGATGGTGACGGTGTAGCTGATGGCATGCAACGAACTGCCGTGCCCGGTGAAGATGATTTGATGCAATTGGACACAGTTGTGATTTCCGGTGGACCAGGTGTTGAGTGGGTGATTGAACGCTCAAATACCAATGTTTCAGTTTGGGACAGCCCAGATCGGACTGAGCCAATTCTGGAAACCAAATTTGGGCATCCAAGCAATGGGACACCACCGAATGATGCGTTGATTTTTAACGATGACAACATCAGTCGCCAAAGCACACAGTTGTGGGTCGAGTCACCGCAATTGCCTGGCGGAGTATCAACCATTTCGATTTACGCGCGCGCAGCCAATACAGGGAAGGGAAGAGTGGTTGCGGATACCGTTAGCTACAAGCCTTTCGAGAGCATCACAATTACTTGGATGGGCGAATTCGCTGTCCCAATGGACCCTGCTGATCAATATGATGACGGCAACAAAGATGGCATCATGGAGTGGGCCATCAATCAGTACCACGATGGCTATGACATCTATGCGTTTGATGAAGCGGATTACTATGATTGGGAATTCGACAGCCTTGAGCCAGCCTACGAGGAAATCACAACTGCGATCAACAACCGTGGTGTGTCCGAAGTCGCCTTGACGGGGTACAGCCATGGTGGTGGCGTTGCCTATCACATGGGATGGCACCTAACATCCACCGATGAGGTGGAACTGACGGGTGTTGACGGTGAGGTCTACACGGTACCGCGTGAACCAGCACCTGGCATTGAAAAACCGTTTGAGATTGTGTTCACGGGATACATTGACGCTGTAAGGCAAGACGGGTTTTGGCCTACTTCCTGGAAAGCAGAGACGAGGTTGCCACCCGGTTCGCAATATCACGTCAATCAATATCAGACCTTTTTTGCATTGCCGACCTTCTGGATTGGCGGGGCGCCGACTGTGAATCAGACGGAAAACCCAGCGATCATTCACAACATTGATCGCACCAATCTGGGGGCCACGCATCAGTGGATTGATGATGAGCAGATCGTGCTTGATTGCCTGGAAGAACATTTTCAAAAACAAGTCAATAAGTGACCAATGCTTTTGCGTTTGGAGTGCTCGTTCACTGAATCGAGACACTGATCGATTGCTCTTTGAGTGTTCGCAAAGCGGTCCGTTGCGATTCAATGAGTCATGGCGTAGGTGACGATGTTGATCCCCAGCGGATACGAGACGCGAACGGAGTACTCTTTGAAGTACTCTGGTGATTCG
>DOPG01000093.1:0-299 GCA_003513555.1 Rhodopirellula sp.
CCCGAGTTTGGCCCGGGCGGTCCCGGTTTCGGGCCCGATGGTCAGCGTCTTAGGCGTCCTCAGAATTTTGGTGCTCCCGATGCCGACAGACCGGATCAGCGTGAGCGTGTTCCTGCACCCGATCAACGAGGTCCGGGAGGAGTTCAGCCAAGGGATGAGCGACAACAGCCCAATGGTCAGCCTGGGAGAGAGAGATTCAATCGTGGGCAGCGTGGTGATTTTTCAAACCCAGACGGGCAAAGGCAGGGGGCCACGCGTGACCCGCTGCAACGTCGCCCAGGTCAAGGTGGTCCAGGTCA
>DOPG01000093.1:616-4410 GCA_003513555.1 Rhodopirellula sp.
CCAGGTCAAGGTGGCCCAGAGAGGCGAGGCCCCGGTTTTGGGGAGTCCAGTGGTGGCGGCTATGCGCTCGATCCCCTAACAGGACTTGAGGATGACAGTAAGCCTTTGCGGAGCAAATTACTTGCCAACCCCAAGCTTCGTCAGCGGTACCTTCAGTACGTTCGCGAGATTGCTCAGTCTTTGGACTGGGGGGTATTCGGAGCGCAAGTTGCGAAGGCGAAGCAATTGATAGAGGAGTCGGTGAAGCAAGACACTCGGAAATTGATGACGACTCAAGCATTTTTGGAAGCGACAGCAGATGAAGCTGGCAAAGAGGGGTCCATCCCCATGCTTCGAACCTTTGCAGATGAACGTGCCAAGTATCTTCTTAACCACGATGAAATCAAGAATCTCTCAACAGAACCTGTGTTGGTGGCTGCAAGTTCCTCGCCTTTCCGGGCAATCGTTCCTGTTGATCAGTTCTCGCCTCTGACATCAATGGTCACGATCAATGAAGTGATGGCCTCTGGTGCAAACGCAAACGAGGATTCAAAAAATCAAGTTGCCGACTGGATTGAGCTCAAGAATGCAGGAACACAGGCAGTGAGTTTGGGGGGGATGTACCTTACTGACGACATGAGACACGCAAGAAAATGGAAGTTCCCCGAGGATACGACTATCGCTCCCGGCGGATTCTTGTTGGTTTGGGCAGATGGCAGCAATAAAGCCGATGATAGTTTGCACGCCAATTTCAAACTCTCGAAAGAGGGTGAGGCATTGGCGTTGGTGTCCGAGCGAGGTGTGGTTGCGACCCTGTCATTCCCGGCTTTGTCTCAGGGGCAGTCGTATGGAAGTGACGGTGGCGAATTGAAAGTGTTGAAGCCGAGTCCAGGTCAGCCCAATGAAGGCTGATTAGCAAGGTCCCTGTTCTGCTAGTTCTTTTAGTTCTTTGCATTAGTTTCCGCCATGCACACCATGTTGGCGGGATGTGCTCCGGGTGTATGGTATCGGTCACGACTCGTATTAAGAATGATGCAGCGGCTTTTGAAAGGTTGTTGCATTGCTTGCTTACAGTTGTTGATCATGGCCAAAACAAGTTAACGCTTCGAAAAAGGATTGGTTTTGGGGTATAGTTTCCTGCTAATCTTCCTTTGGAGCAGAGACGCATGAAACCCTTGATCCCACTGCTGGCAGTTTTTTTAGGCGCCCTTTTTTATCCTCTTGTTGCCGTCGCAGACTATCCACTGACGGTTGACTCAATGCCCCAGTCAGGTGTGCCAAAAGGTACTGTGACGCAGCATCGTTGGGAACAAAGTCAAGTGTATCCGGGGACGGTACGCGATTACTGGATCTATGTGCCTGCTCAATATGAGGCATCCAAGCCAGCATGCTTGATGGTATTTCAAGATGGTCGAGGTTATGTCAATGAGAAAGGTCACAGTCGGGTTCCTACGGTTTTCGACAACCTGATTCACAAGCAGCAAATGCCGGTCACGATTGGCGTCTTTATCAACCCAGGCACCATCCCGGCAGTGCGTGAGGGTGGGAAATCTCGCAGTAATCGGAGCTTTGAATACGACTCGCTGGGCAGTCGCTATGCGACTTTTCTCATTGATGAATTTCTACCCGCGGTCACAAAAGATTTGAAGCTAGTTGATGATCCGCAGGCTCGCGGCATCGTTGGGATAAGTTCTAGCGGGATCTGTGCTTTTACGGCGGCTTGGGAACGCCCGGATTACTTCAGCAAAGTAATCAGCTATATCGGAAGCTTTACGAATATTCGTGGCGGGCATGTTTATCCTGCTCTGATTCGCAAGACCGAGCCCAAGCCGATTCGAGTCTTCTTGCAAGACGGTGAAAACGATCTCGATAATTTGCATGGTCATTGGCCTTTGGCGAATCAGCAAATGGCGGCTGCTCTGAAGTTTGCGAAGTATGACTATCGGTTTGAAATGGGTGATGGTGGTCATAGTGGTCAGCATGGTGGTGCATTGCTGCCAGAAATGTTGCGTTGGCTGTGGCGTGATTACCCTGGAGTTAATCAAGGAACTGAGAAATGAGTTGTAGTTGTTTAAGACATTGCCTGCCGGTTTTTTTGATCGCAAGTTCACTCGCGGTGTTGCTGCCCTTGAAAGCGCAGGACATGCCATTGACACAGGTTTTGATTGATGGCGAGGACTGGCAGTTGGTGTCACAAGGTCATCGTTTCACCGATGGTTTGACGACCGATACCGAGGGGAACTTGTACTTCGCCGATGTAGCAGGTGGCACGACAATCAATCGAATAGGACTCGATGGAAAACTGACTGCTGTTGCAAGTGACGCTCCTCGGATTAGCGGAATGCACTTCGGGCCAGATGGCAGGATCTACGCTTGCCAAGGAGGAAGTTTTGGCAGAATCGTAGCCTTTGATTTGAAGGTGGGGGAAATGGAGGTGATCGCCGAAAAAGTTAGGCCAAATGATCTTGTTGTAACTTCAGATGGCCACGTTTATTTCACCGAAACAGCGAAAATGCAGATTTCACATATCCCGCCCGGCGGAAGTGTACAAGCTGCGGACGTGGCGAGTAAGACTGATGGGCCACAACGACCTAACGGGATCATGCTGACACCCGATCAGGGAACGTTGGCGGTTTCTGATTATGGTGGACGTCACACTTGGGTCTGGCGAATCGGAAAGGATGGCGGTTTGGATTTGAGGCAGTCGTACATCACGCTACGCACTCCCTCGCCTGATCTTCCCAGCAAAGGAGATGGCATGACCACTGATGCGGTTGGTCGGTACTACGTCACCTCCGCCGTCGGTTTGCAAATGTTTGATCCCACGGGACGCATGGGAGGAGTGATTGCTGCTCCCACCAACAAACCGCTTGTCAGTGTTACTTTCGCTGGACCCGGACATCAGTACCTGTACGTAGCTGCCGGTGACGAAATCTTTCGGCGGAAGACGAAAGCAGCTGGTGTCGAAGCGGTTCGTCCCAAGCGTAAGGCAAAGTAATCTGCAAGCGGCATGACGTCATGAATTTCAATTGCATGTTGAAGCCATACTCAACATGCGTCAAAGTCATTTTGCCGCCTGCTGCTGTTTAATATAGGAAAGTACGCGTTCTTCGTAGGCTGGCGTTCGCAGTCCAACGGTCTTGGCTTCCTTACGAGCTGTGTCGATGTCAATCTTGTCATTGAGGACGCGATGGGCAAGCCAAAGTGCACCGACGCGGTTGGCTGACGCACAATGAAGCATGACGGGCGTGCGTTTGGGATCACCCATGATCGTGACGGTCTTCTCAATGATGGCCGGACTCAGAGAGTCCGGTGCACGAAAACCGAGTTGGTAAAAACTTAAACCCAGTTGTTCCAGAGCCGCCGCTTCGTCCCAATCAATTTCGCCTTTCTCTCGTAATGTGATGACAGTTTTGATGCCACGCTGCTTGGCTTCGGCGAATTCTGCCGCCGATGGCTGACCGCAAAGCATCGTTTTGCCAAACGAGTGTACGTTACGCGTGCCGCCCAGTTCTGACTTCGTCAAAGTCGGTGGTTTATCCGCGGCTTCTGTGGTCATGATTGAAAGCAGCAGGAAAAGTGCGGTGGCACAGACAGCGGGAAATCGGCTCGACGGCATGAAATGGTCCATCGTTGAATAATCAGGTGGGCAGGTATCCAGACCTTTTGATTCTAACATGTGTTCCGGTAAGCCGGTATCACAGTATTCGCTTTGCAGTCGAATCTCAGATTACCGGTGGACTGCAATTCATGTTCTGTGTGTTGGTCAAAGCGATAGGAACTTACATCCGCTAGACTGGGCCGCATGTTTGCTT
>DOPG01000093.1:4656-4838 GCA_003513555.1 Rhodopirellula sp.
TGGCTTGGTGTGGTGCGGCCGTTCGTTACTGATACTGGTTGCGTTAGGTGTTCTGCTGATCTGGGAACGATCATGTCTGGAAACGATCATGCGTGCACCTAGACTTTGTTTGCTCACGAGGTATCTAATTATTGATGTGAGTGAGTTCCAGCATGATTGTGATTTTTCCGATTGGGTTTTTG
>DOPG01000093.1:5076-9005 GCA_003513555.1 Rhodopirellula sp.
TTTTGGTTCACGAAGGTTTTGGTTCACGAAGGATTGATTGGTAATGTTCATGCATTCAGTGCGTTGTGGTTTGGTGATGCTGTTAATTTGCGGTGTGTTGGGTTGCGGTGTGTTGACTCAGGCTTTGGCGAGTCCCCCCACACTCAAGCTGCGGGAGCTCACGACGGGAACAGAAGCTTCTTTGCGGGGAGTTGCAATTGCGGGCAAAAAAGAGGCGTGGGTGAGTGGTTCAGCGGGGACGGTCATGCGGACGATTGATTCGGGGAAAAGCTGGGAAAGGATTCGAGTGCCAGAGGCGGATGAACTCGACTTCCGTGATATTGAGATTCCAACGCCGGGGACGATACTTTTGATGGGGGCCGGTCCTGGAAGGGCATCCAAGCTGCTCCGCTCGGTGGATTCGGGAAAGTCGTGGAATGTCGTTCTGCAGAATTCAAAACCGGAAGGTTTTTTTGATGGGATGGATTTCGATGAAACAGGTATGCATGGTCTTTTGTATGGTGATCCGATCAATGGACGATTGGACCTCTATGTGACCCATGATGGTGGCGCGAGTTGGACGCCCACGCCTTTGGACAGTCGACCAATGCTGCAGCAGGGTGAGTATGGATTCGCTGCGAGTGGAACGGGGATCACCATCAGCAAATCGGTCACTTATGTAGCGACGGGTGGCGCAGTGGCGCGAGTATGGCGTTCAACTGATTGGGGGCAGAGCTGGCAAATGGCCAAAACTCCCGTGCACGCGGGTGACGAATCTTCAGGGATTTTCTCGATCGGATTTCTCGATGCCAGCCTTGGGTTGGTGGTCGGCGGTGATTATGCGCAACCGGAACTGAATGAAGGTAATCTGGCGCGGTCGAGTGATGGTGGCAAGACTTGGATTGCACAACCTGAAGTACAACTCGAACACAAGGCTTGCTTGCGACCTTTGGGTGCGGAGGGTGTTGTGGTGTGCGGTCGCACTGGCGTTGCGTTATCCTCGGACTCCGGGAAAACCTGGCAGTCGGTCGAGGGCGGTGGTTACTTCACTGTTGACGTTGATGTCGTTGCTCGGGTGGCTTACTTTGCTGGCAGCGGTGGGCGTGTCGCAACGCTGCAGTGGTGACGGAAAAAGGGTGACCGCGTTGCGGAGCGGTGGCGTCGCTGTTCGATACATTAGCAGGCAATCTCAAAACCTCACTGATCTTGCTTGATGCAGTAGAGTCGAGCTGCTGTTCGAATCAGAAGATGGTTGTCGACGATAGCAGGGGTGGCCATCCCCATGTCGTCTTCCTCAAGTGTGTTGGTGTGGAGCAGTTCAAATTCACGGCCAGCCCGTATTACAAACGTTTCCCCATCTTCGTTCAGGCAGAATAGTTTGCCATCGTACGCCCAAGGTGATGAAGTGAATGCACGTCCTTTGGGAATTCGCTGCTTGGAATAAATCTCTTCGCCCGTTTTTGCATCGTAAGCGGCCATCAGACCCCGGTCGTGCAACACGTAGAGCACGCCGTCGTAGGCAATGGTGCTTGGGTTGTAGGGAGCAATGGTTGGGTGGGACCAAGCGATGTGCTCATTTGAACTCTCGTCGTCAACCAATGAAATGTCACCGTTGGCACCGGGGCGAATGGCGTAGAGCGGGCGAGACGGGTCACCCACATACCCCGAGCTGATGATCAGTAAATCAGCGTGTTTATAGGGTGTTGCGATGGTAATGCTGGACATGCCGGTGAGTGACCATTTTTCCTTGCCATCAAGCCCGTAGGAAACGACTCTACCTGTTGCTGGAACTACGATTTCTGTCCCGTTCGCATGGTCCCATATGTAAGGTGTTGACCAATTGCTCTTTTCATCACGTGTCACTTTCCAGATTTCCTCTCCGGTGGTTTTGTCCAGTGCAACCAGAGATGAGTCTTCATCGTTGTCGTTCAGTAAGTACAAGCGATCATTGTGAAGAATGGGGGAGGCGGCAAATCCCCAGCCGTAACGTGTCTTGGTTGGGGCAATCGGTTTCGTCCAAATGAGGTCACCCTTCATGTTGAGGCAGAACACACCGACGCCACCGAAGACAGCATAGACGTGCTTGCCATCGGTTGTCGGGGTTTCCGAGGCAAAGCTGTTTTTGACGTGGATTGCGGTGAGAGGCTTGCCGCGGTGCAACGTTTTTTTCCATGCGATTTTTCCGTCATCCAAGTTGATGCAGAGAATCTGCCATTCATGATCTGATTCCGGTGGCTTGGGGCGATTGCCACCAAAGTAAAGGCCTTTTTTGGCTGCTTCGGTTTCGACAGAGTTGACGACAGTGGTCAGGAAAACCTGGTTTCCCCAGACAACCGGAGATGACCAGCCACGACCCGGAACATTTAATTTCCAGGCAATGTTGTCCTCAGCTGACCATTGGTCGGGCAGGTTGGATTCGGTTTGTACCACACCAGTCGCGTCAGGTCCCCGGAACTGTGGCCAATGATCTCCTGCCATCGAAGGCGATGCAAAACACAATGCCGTAAAAATGAACGCGATCGCGGTGTTATTTTGTGACCAGTTGCGCGTTAACGAATCTGACATCGTGAAGAAACTTGTACATCGATTTTCAACACGCTTTTGTTTTGCGGTGATCGTACCGTTACTCATTCGCTAGGTTCCTTGGTCAATGGGTCGAGCAATCCGTTCAGCCGGACAGCCCCAAGCATAACTGATTGGATCCCGTTTCGATGATCTTCCTCGTGGCCACCTGGAAAAAGTTTTGTTCCATTTCTCGTCGTGCGACAGAAGGCCACGTCGTGCGACAGATGGCTACGTAGAGCGACAGAAGTAGGGCAGGCAAAGACGGGTTATCTCACATCGGCGGCCACACGGAGTCTGAATCTGTGTGGGCAGCCCCAATATCGGGGATAGATACCGCAATCTGGAGTGTGGTTAGCAATGCAACGTTCCGTGTGTATTCTTTGGTCATGCATTTAATTCTTCCCTTGCTGGCCAGCCTGCTGTTCGTTTGCGGTCTGATTGTGATCAAGCGAGCAGGAACTGGGGGCGTCAGTTCAGCAACGACTTTGTTTTGTACGAACATTGCTGCCGCAATCGCATTCTCATTCGTATGGTTTTTGGGCGGAGAGGAAATTCGCTGGGACCTTTGGTGGCAGCCGCTGATCATCGCCAAGCTTTTTGTATTGGGTCTGGTATTTACCTTTCTTGCCATTGAACGAGGCGATGTTTCTTTGGCAACACCCATTTTTGGTGTCAAAGTTGTTTTTGTGGCCTTGCTTTTGACTCTCACCGGCGAACAGCGGTTGCCGTTGCAGGTGTGGGTTGCTGCTGCAATGGCAACTTTGGGGATTGGTTTGATTCAATGGACCGGAACGGGCCACCGGCACCATGTGATCTTTACTGTTTGCTTGGCGTTGGCCGCAGCGGCCTGCTATGCAACTTTCGATGTTCTGGTGCAGCGTTGGGCTCCGGTTTGGGGAGCAGGTCGGTTTTTGCCAGTGGTCTACTGGATCGTAGGCATTGCCGCACTGTTCGTGTTGCCATGGGTTGACTTCAAGCCATGCAAGAAACAAAGGGTGGCAGGTTTACTTATCGCTGGAAGTATCCTGATTGCATTGCAGGCAATCTGTATTGTGGTGGCCGTTGGGTTATTTGGTGACGCTGCACGGGTCAACGTGGTTTATGCCCTGCGCGGGCTTTGGGGGGTGGCTTTGGCTTGGCTTGTGGCGTGGAAATGGGGTGGAGCGGAAGCCGAACACTCTCGTTCCACCATGATCCTGAGAGTGACCGGAGCATCCATTCTGACCACCGCAGTTATTTTGGTCATTCTTGTTGGCGAGTAGTCGCAGGGAGATCGTCGCAGGGAGGAGTTGTCGCAGGGAGAACGTTGCACACGGAAGCCCATATCTGTTGAGGCAAGGGGCCTCAGAGATGTTTCGGCGGGAGGGGTTTGCTAGGTTGTTTAT
>DOPG01000306.1:0-7404 GCA_003513555.1 Rhodopirellula sp.
ATGGCATCTACCACTATTCGAAGGACAGCTCAGGGAATCTGACGGTCTCTTTGCCGGACGTTGAAAGTCCTTCGGAAATTCCTTTGCAGTACGCTCTGGGTTCAGGTCACAATGCTCGCACGATTTTGACACTGAATCATGCTGCTGACGGTGTCACTGAAGGGATTGAACACCGCGTCAGTTGCTATCCCGACCAACGGCTTGGTATGACCGTTGGACACGGTGCTAAGAAACCTGAAAGCGACCTTGAGAAATTTGGTGACATCACCCGGGGTGAACTAACGCAACGTTGCGTCTACTGCCACACCACGACTGGAAACCTGACAGAAGGACGGATTGATCGTCTCGTTGCAAACGTCAACTGCGAAAAATGCCATGGACCGGGGAGCGAACATGTCCGTCTGGCCCGAGAATCCAAAGATCCTCCTCCCTACTCTGTAGGCAGGGCGGAATGGGACGTGGAATCAGAAATCCAACTCTGCGGTGACTGCCACCGATTACCACGAAGCATTACCAAACAGGAACTACGTGATTACCCCGACACATTGGCAAGATTTCAGCCGGTCGGAATGCTCCGCAGCAAGTGCTACCTCGCATCCAATCGACAAATGAAGTGTAGCACCTGCCACGACCCACATCAGTCGGTTCACGGAATCAGCCAAGCAGATCATGAGAAGAGCTGCATCCAATGCCATGACACGAGCGACAGCTCACACACCATCTGCCCAGTTTCATCTGAGTCCAACTGTATCAAGTGCCACATGCCCACCGTACCGCAGGAACAGGGCATCGAGTTCCACGACCATTGGATTCGCATTCACAAAGAATAGTCTTCAAGCTGTGATCCTGATGGAACGGAAAAACGCGTGATCAGTTCACTGGTATTCTTGCGGGGTAAACCACTGCCCACGCGAGACGCGGATATTCTCCACCCGAAGTACAAGTAGTCTGAACAACAGGATCAAAAGGCATAAAAAAACCTCGCCCGTGATGCACGAGCGAGGTTTCGGGTTGAACAATGGAAGTTCAAAACTACTGGTTCAGCTGCTCTTCAACAGTTTCTTTACCAGCTCTTGTGCCGAGAGCTCCCCAAAGCCCGTAGGGGCTTGGTGAACCGGGTGCACGTGGTCCAGTTTGGCCAAGCCGAACACCGCCAGCACGGCGATCACCAGCCTCAACAGAGTCAGTCATGAAAACCACTGCTCCATCGCCCATCAGGATATGAGCACCACCTTGGTGATTGCTACTTGGTGGGCAGGTACCAGGACCGTCAATCCACTGACCCACACAAACTTCTTTGTTGGGTGGTAAGACGGTGTACATCTGCGACACGATGGCGCGAAAGTTAGCCCAGTTTCCACCGCGGCAATCACGGCTGGCGTTCTGCACCAACGCCTGTGGCGGCGTGCAGTTTGCCGAGCCAGCAGCACACCAGTAGGTCGGACGCTCCGGGTCAATCTCACCAGCATCGAGACAGAACGATGGGTTGTTATTCACATCGTTGCTACCACGTCTACGCCAAGAAATCGAAGATCGAATGTCACGATCACCGAGGTCCGTTTTGATCTCACCCATCGCGATCGTGTTCGACAATCCGTCAAGCGTATCGCGAAATTTTGACTCTTTACGAGGATAGAACATTCCTCGGTTTACTGAGTTGGCAGCGCTGTGCCCCCAATTGCTACCCGCAGTGAGATTTCCACGCTTGTAGTTATTGGCCCAAGGACTTGGTGAATCGCCCATGCAAGTGGCGTAATTCGTGCGTCCTAATGCAGGTGGTCCAGTACCTGGATCGCTTGGACAACGAAGCGTTGGAATCTCGGTAGCCCAAGGAATGTACCCGGGATTAATCGAGAAGTTGCGAGGGCTCGGGCCCATGGCTGGCCACTGACCAGGTAACCCCGTATTGCCCGGAGGCGCCGCACCAGTAACAGTTTCAGCCATGGGATTCGAAATCTTTTCCCAGAGGGACTGCTGCTCCATGAATGGCGTCAAGCCAACAAAGGCACTCAAACACATTTTGCTGGCGTCGTTACCACGCTGCCACCAGTTGGGGGAATTCAGGCCAATTCCTGTTCCAGAACCCTGCGTTGGTAACTGTTTATAAGCAGAATGGTAGTTGTGGATTGCTAATCCGATCTGCTTAAAGTTATTGCTGCAGCTCATGCGGCGAGCCGCCTCACGTGCAGCCTGTACGGCCGGCAGGAGCAAACCTACCAAAACGCCAATGATGGCAATCACCACCAGCAATTCAACGAGCGTAAAACCCCGTTGATTTCTACTCGAACGATTCATTCAACACCTCGTCAAAAGAAAAAATGATAACTCCTCAAAAGGCCCGACCAGCCTGCAACAATGCGTGCAAAATCGTACCCTAACGTCATTACAGGTCAATTATGCACACAATAAGCCCCTTACTGGGACGGCAATCGCGAGAATTAGCCGAATTCCTAGCAATAAAGCCAAAATTTACGGATCAAGTCCCCGAACCGCCAATTTCTGACGCTTTTACATCACATTTTCAGCCAGAAATGGAGACCCGCGTCTGACTTGCATTTTCAGCAGCAGCGTCTTGCAGATTCAGAATGAGCTAAATGCAGCATCAACGGCACGTTTCGTCTGGTGACTAGCTCCATTTGTCACAAGAGCGAATTACGTAGGAATGGCTTAACCAAGCTCGTTATTCCCCTAGTCGTGCTGCACCGAAAGCTGAGGCTACACCGAAAGCAGGGGCTGCTCCTTAGCCATTGCATTGAAAAAACACCGGCCCAGCATGTATGTATTTCTGCACATGCTGCAAAATTCGCGAGCAGATCAAAATCGTCCGATCGTCCCAAGCTGTGCAAGCAGCAGGCCATTCAAGCGGCAGACAACCGGAACAACTTCTGGGGCAAGTTGAGCCCTGCAACAGTCTCAGTCGACGCCTTCACAACTGAAGGCGTCTTCTCGAGAAATTGCGTCAACACCCTCCAAGTTAGCAGGAATCAACCGCCTTGCTGGTTCATGGACTCTTCCATGGCCTTGTTGTATTCATCGTCATCGATTCCATCCATTGCTGCGTCATCATCCTCAACAACCGCTGGTGGTTCGATAACTTTGGTCTCTCCACTACCGTCACAACCCGCGAAGGACAGGGCACAGAAAGATACGCAGATCAACAAGTAAGCAGAGATTTTCATGGTTAAGATGCCTTTAAACATTTCCAATTCGGATGAGGGGGTGAATTAACAAGTCACCTGAAAGTGTACACTCTCAGGCCTTAAAAATAACAGAAGAAGGCAAAGGAATTCAACCAAGGTAGGAAAAACAGCTAAGGCACATGCAGGTAAGGCACATAGCATGGACTGGCAGATAGCGTGGCCTGAGTTGCTCAAGGCGAAGCCACGGGTAACCCTTGCGTATCGATCCGGCACCAGATTTCCGGGTTGCCTTCGGTGATGACATAACGATTCCCGGGGGCGACTCCCTCAAATTTTTGCTTCACCCCCGACGGCCAATGCACCTCCACGGTACCAACCCCCTCAACATCGCCGACGCCGAAATCGAGTACGGACTCATCAGACGAAAGGTAACCATCGCCAGCAACCACCCAGTCGGTAAACAGCTGTCCGCTGAAGTTCACGACCACGCGACATCCTGTGCCATCCCGTTCCGTCTGCGTACCAATCAGCTCAATCTGTAAGCCAGAATTAATCTGCTCGGTATTAATCTGCTCGGTGCGATTTTCCAATAAGGCAACGGGGGAATCGAGATGACCTACGATAAGATCCAAGTCCAGATCTCCGTCAAAGTCGATCACAGCCATTGAGCGTCCCACGTGTTGTTGGCCAAAATAACCAGCAAGGTTTTCTGCAGCTCGAAACTGTGCACCTTGATTCATCAATACTTGTGGATACATCTGAAAATCAATGCCGCTAGAGCGTTGATCAAACACATGACCATTGGTGACGACAAAGTCCGGCCAGCCATTTCGATCTAGATCTATTTTCTTAATCCCAAAGCCCGTGTAAGGCTCACACAGTGGGTTCAAACGAAAGCGAGTTGCGTAGTCACTGAAAAGCCCGCCTTCACCTTGAAGGAACAGATTATTCGACTCATTTAAAAAGTTCGTGATGTGTAGGTCAAACCGACCATCTCGATTGAAGTCGCCAGAAGCGATGCCCATGCACGAATTGCTGAACCCACGAAATCCGTACCCAAGGCCAGCCAGATCCGCAACATTCGAGACGTGACCGCTGGCAAACTTCGTCAGCAAATGATTCGGTCGTGCATCATTCGCGACAAACACATCATTGGCACCATCGCCGTCAATGTCAGTCACCACCAAGCCTAACGCAGTCCCGGGTTGAATGGATTGCCGATCAAGCACCTGCAATTCCATCCTGCCATCTCCCTGACTGAGATACCAACGATCAGCCTCAGCATAAAAATCATTTGGATTGGGAGGCAACTCATCACCTACAGCATTCCGGTCGGGCAAACGAAAGCCATCTTGCATCTCTACGTAAACACACTCAAACAAGTCCGGGTTGCCATCACCTGTTAAGTCAGCGATCGCAACCGAACTTGTGAATTGCGGCGAGACCTGCCCCAAAATTCCTGTTGCGTCCCGATAAGTTCCATCGCCGTTATTGATGAAAAGTCGATTGTGCCCCAGGCAGCCAAGATATAGATCTGGAAAACCATCCTGATTCACATCACCAGCAGCAATCCCGGATGTATAGCCAAAATCGACTGTCCCACTCGCCTGAGTGACGTCGACAAAACGCTTTCCCAGATTGCGATTCAATTGATTTGATCGAGCTCCCTGAACATCTGGTGGCTCTCCTGAACCTTGCGCGAGGTAAATGTCGGGCTTTCCATCTAAATCAAAATCGCAAACCGCTATCCCACCGCCCATCATTTCATGCATGGGAAGAGAGACAAGATTGCCTTCAGGGTTCGGATACCATTGAAACCCAAGCCCAAGTTCACTGGCCACATTGACAAAGGTGGGATCGAACGAACTTTTACCACCAATCGCTGCAGAATCTGCGCTGGTCCGTGGAATTGTCGTGGTTTGTGACACTTTCAAATTATCACTTCTTCGTGTGGGCAATTGCTTCAATGCCTCACTGCTTGGATAATTTCCACGATCCATATCCATCATTGCGTATTCACTGCTCATGCCAACGACCATGGGATCTTGCCGCAAGTTTGAAAACTGCTGAAGCAATGCTGAGCGTTTGATTTGATTGCCTGGTTCCAAGTCATTCAACGCCCAGCCAATGGCCTCAAAGGGGCGGGCAATGCTGATCAACTGACCTGGCAAATCAGCAGTCAGATCCGACTGTGGTTGTTTTGATGACAACTGCCGCACAAGATTCTTCAATGTCGCAACGCGAATCGCATGTTCACGCATCAGAGCGGCTGGTTTGTCATGCCGCAACGCCATCCAGACCCGTGCCAAGCGGTGGCATCCATCATCGTCGGTTGGATCAAGATAAACCCCTTCCATTAGCGAGCCCGCGGATGCCTTGAGTCGCTGATGATCAAAAAAATAAATCCCAAGTGCGATCCAATAGTCACTATATTGCCGAGCTTCAGGCACACACTCGCTGGCCCACAGGAGGAAATCATCAGTCTGCTGCAATTCCGCGAGCAATCGTCCCCGTAAAGCATCGGCGGCTGCGTGCTCAGCGGGATCACGAATGGCTGTTTGGCTGGTGTGACTGTCTAAAACTTCCAGCGCGCGCCCAAACTCTTCCTGCGAGAAGAACCAGCGAGCCATTCCCAGCCCCGGATAGAAATGCTGACTTGGCGAATCACTGCCTAAGGCGAGAGGAAACGCGTCTCCACGCCTCAACAACGAAACAAGAACTTCTCGGCCAAAGTAACCTGAGCGACACAGTTGATCCGCGACTGCTGAAGCCTGCTGACGTCGTCCGAGTCGATTCAACAAGGCCCACAATTGCCGCCCAAATGCAAGTTTCTCCTCTGATGCCAAACCTGCTCGAGACAAACCGGTCTGCAACCGCATCACAGCATTCTCGTATTGGCCCAGCTCTAGATACCAGTTTACCAAGAGCTGCGTTGATTCGACCAAAAGCCCGGACTCCAACGGAATACTTGCAACCAAGTCGACAGCGACAATCAGATCAGCTTTATCAGCAGCAATTTTACCCGCCAGCAAAAGGCTTCGTGGATCATCCGGAGTCCGAACAAGTTGTTGATTTACCAATCGCGAAGCTAACTCAAGATCTCCCCCCTTCCATGATGCTTCCGCATCTTTCAGGAGCTGATCACGATCCCTTTCCAGTGCCTCAAGTCCTGACACCATGGGGGAGGCTGTCTGCTCTGAACCAAGGTTGGTATCAGCGTGTTCACTCGGGGTGCAACCGAGGATAAAGCAGGCAACAAATAAAAGCGTGCAAAGAGACATCCTGCAAACCACAGCGAGGCTACCACTGGGATGTAGCGCGACCTGGTTAATTGGTTTGACACTTTCAGTTGATTGGGGATGCAATGTAGAACGACCTCGAACTAATGCCCTGAACAAGAAACGAACGAAACAGCAAGCAATACCTGAAGTTCAGCGTTCATACTCTTGTTTTCATTTTGGCGTCACTGGCACCCTAGTTACGACTTCAACCAGCGACGGGAGTGGGTTGCTGCCATTAGCTTACCAGACCAAGCAGAGTCCTTCCTCGATGATAGCACGAGTCACCATTGCTACAAGTGAAACACTCTGTCACCACGCGCCGCACAAGCAGCAAAAACCTGAGATTGACAGCAATCACACCGCGCGGGATTTCCGCCGCGAGCTGTACCAAAGAGATACGTAACGGGCGATGTAAACAACTAAGCCCCACTATGGCCGAGGATCGGCGATCATTACAGAGAGACCCCAAACAGATGGCAAAGACTAATCTTCAACAGTATTGAAAACAGAGTCCCACACTGCACGTGCTCTCAAGGTAACTTCCACGGAAAGATGGGACGATGCAAAGCACAGTGACAGACAAAAAAACAAAGCGACGCGTTCCCCTACCATGGTGAACGCGACGCCGCAGCTAAATCGATCAGGTTAACCACTATCCTCGCTCACTACATGTTGATCTCATAGCCCTTGCGATTTTCACGAGCCAAGAAGGAATTGGCCTGTTTGTCTCCAATCACTTCACGCTTATCTGCATCCCAATCAAGCGGCCTTCCCAGACGCATCGCGATGTTCGACAGATGGCAAATTTCAAGCATTTGGTTGTGCGTCCACACATCGGATATTGGTTGTTCACGTGCATTAATTGCCTCGATGAAGTTAAGTGTGTGATTCTCTGGGACAGGTCCACCATACACTTCTTCGACAGCACCGCCTGGAAGTGGATTACTCGCAAGATCCTCAACCGGCTTACCGACAATTTTTCC
>DOPG01000306.1:7756-8135 GCA_003513555.1 Rhodopirellula sp.
TATTTATCATCAACAAGCGGGTACCCATTCTTGTCATATTCGACATCGAATTCGTAATTCAATGGTGTGACTTTGCGAGCCCGCGCTTGATCCGATGCCTTTGACTTGCCGCCAGTCTGCGTCGCGGAAATTGCCCAGCGGGCAATGTCGACATGATGGGCACCCCAGTCCGTCAATTTGCCGCCCGAATACGCATGCCAGTTGCGAAAGGCATAATGACAGTTGCTGTAGAGAGGCACACCACCGCCGTAACCCTTGCGAATTTCAGGTAAAGCACGATAGGCAACCTTGGGTGCAGGGCCAAGCCACATGTCCCAATCCAATTCCGCCGGGACGGGTGCTTCGGGGATCACCGGTGAAGGGCCAAAGCCACCAATAC
>DOPG01000055.1 GCA_003513555.1 Rhodopirellula sp.
CAACAGTTTCAAGCAACCTCATGGCGGTACTTATTACCGGAATAACGTGACTGGAAAAACGGCTCGATCGAGTTGGGCCTATTATGGTGCAAAGTATGCGCATCGCCCAGTTGAAAAGATTGGAGCGTTTCCTTCCGAAGTTGCTGACATCGCAATCGTGCCCCGGGGTCAGGGGTTGATCATTGAACTGGGAGATCAGATTCCCAGCGAGGGAATAATGCGGGTTCGGGCGCGTGCATCCAGAGGTCCTTCTGCTGGAAAACAGATCCCAAGTCTGCAACTGCAGTTTGGCTGGAGAGCGAGCAATGAAGGCCGTGCGTTGTTGCGGGTCAGTTCCGAGGATACGGAGATCGCAGCAGACCCCGATCAGCCCCTTGTCTACGAGTGGGAGGTTCCACTGGGGGAGATTTACCCACGCAACTCCGTGCGGAACGTGACGAAAATGGGTGCGATGCCAAGCCCATCCGAATACATTCGGTTCTATAACAGTTCAGTATCGCAAGGTGACATACAGATCGATCACGTCCAGGTTTCGACACCAGTTTACGACACTTGGCCACCACCGTCCTATACGAACATCCTGTTCGAAAGAGACGATAGTGATGATGAGATTTCCTACGTTCGCAAAGTAGTGTCTACCTTTATGCAAAAGGCATGGAGACGGGAGGTTGCAAAGGAAGAGATTGGGTTGAAAATGGATTTTTTCAAATCAATTCGTCCGAGCTGTGATGGGTTAGAGGAGGCCGTGATCGAAGTGCTCGCTTCTGTTTTGTCATCGCCACATTTTCTTTATCTGACCCAAGGTGAAATTCTTACCCAGCAGGAATCAAACTCTGGTGATGCCCTTCTGTCAGATGTTGACTTGGCAACGCGTTTGTCGATGTTTTTGTGGTGCAGTGTGCCAGATGAAGAATTGTTGACGTTGGCGATGAGTAAGAAACTTGGCGATGACGTGGTTCTGGATCAGCAGGTGTCTCGAATGCTGTCTGATCCCCGAGCCGAGCGTTTTGCAAAGCAATTTGTTCAACAGTGGTTGGGTTTGCAGACATTGGAATATCTGGACATTGATCGAAAGACCAAGCCCCAGTTTACGCCCGCGCTGAAAGAAGCAATGTCACTTGAGCCGGTAGCTTTCTTTCAGGAAATCTTGAAATCAAATGGTAGTGTCCTCGATTTTATCCACTCTGACTTCACGGTCGTCAATGAAGTGTTGGCTCGCCATTATGGCATTCAGGAGGTGTCCGGGAATCAGTTCCGGAAGGTTGCGCTTGATTTGAATCAGCGACGGGGTGGCGTGTTGACGCAAGCTGGTTTGTTGACAATGAACTCGGCTGGTACTGATTCGCATCCGCTCAAACGTGGAATTTGGTTGTTGGAAAAGATACTCAACGATCCGCCACCTCCTCCACCACCGGCCGTGCCGGAGATTGATCTGGCAGATCCTGATATTGCCAAGCTGAGTCTGAAGGAGCAGTTAGCTGATCACCGAAATCAGGCTGCCTGCATGTCTTGTCATGCAAAGATTGATCCGTGGGGAATTGCTTTCGAGAATTATGATGCGCTCGGCCGCTGGAGAAATCAGATTGACGGCAAGCCCGTTGATGCAGCCAGCCGACTCTTTAATGAGCAGGAATTGAAGGGAATGGACGGTCTGAAAAGATTTTTATTGGAAAATCGGCAGGATCAGTTTGTGCGTGCCCTGACTTACAAAATGTCGGCCTATGCCATCGGGAGGCCGTTAACCTTTGCCGATCATTCGACCATTGATCAGATCGCTTCCGCACTCCGCAAGCAGGATGATGGACTTGCTGAATTGGTTAAATTGATTGTCTCTAGCAAGCTGTTTCGCCAACCGTGACTTTTTAATCGCCTTGCCGCTGGGTTGCATCCCGGCAATCAATGCAGATGTTTCCAGACAGGTTTCTGCTAAACTACGACAAGGCCATACCAATCGAAAGGGCAAGTTGCCATCGCTACTCAATTGAACACTTTGGATCGTCGACGTTTCCTTCGCGGTACCGGCATTGCGTTGTCATTGCCACTGCTCGCTTCCACTGGGATTGCGCAGGATCACGCAGAGAACCCTCGTCGGCTCGGTTGCTTCTACTTTCCTGATGGAGTCCCGATGCCGCTGGCAGACGATCCGGCGTATAAGGATTGGTCCTGGTTTCCACAGGGGAATGGCAGGGAGTTTCGGTTCACCAAGTGCTTTGAGCACCTGGCATCGTTGCGATCACAAATGACCGTGCTGTCCGGGTTCTCACACCCGCACGGCCGCATTGTGCATGGGCATAACAATGCGGATCAGTTTCTGACGGCTGCAGCAACTGGTGGCGGTGATATGGATTACAAAAACACCATCTCGCTGGATCAGGAATATGCGGCGCATGTTGGCAGTCAAACACGTTTTTCGTCTTTGGTAATGTCAACTGATGGTGGGACCGGGACTGCTCGTGGAGCACATACGTTGTCGTTTGACCGCAATGGACGTGCTATCCCAGCGGAGCATCGTCCCAAGCGGATCTTCGACATGCTGTTCGTCAAGACTGATGGTGATGCTGCAAAGCGTCTGGCGTTCAGTAAGAGTGCTCTCGATCAGTTGTTGGCCGATGCTCGATCACTGCGAACTGGCCTGTCTGCCAATGACAAACAGCGGCTCGATGAATATCTTGACGCAGTCAGGCAAGCCGAGATCAAGGTTGAGAAGGCAAAACGCTGGATCAATACACCGCTGCCGACCGTGGATGTTGATCACCTTAATCTGGACGTCACTCCGAGTGACCCCCGGTTGTACCTGCAGGCCATGTTTGAGTTGATTTACTTGGCTTATCAAACAGACTCCACGCGTGTCGCGACCTACCAGATCGGTCGCGAAAATGGAGTTGGGCAGAGTGACTATTTGGCACGTGCGGTTGGCTTTAATTTGTCACATGCGCTTTCGCATGACACCAAAAAAGAGAACGGTTGGAAGAATTTTGGAATCTATTGTCAGTTTTTGAACCAGGAGTTTGGGCGGTTCGCCACAAAACTACGTGACACGCCTGAACCTGCCGGCGACGGCAGTATGCTTGACAATACAATCCTGCTGTACGGTTCGGCTTCAAGTGCTTTTCACTTATCCAGGAATTATCCCATTGTCTTGGCAGGTGGCAGCAACATGGGTTTGAAGCACGGACAATACATCAATCACGCAGGTGGCAGTCCGCAGGGTGGACATTGGAGCGGTGGCCAAGAGCCTTGGCAGAAGGAGATCGCTCGCGACGATCTACCCTTGTCCAACGTGTTTGTCACAATGTTACAGCAGCTTGGTGTTGAAACTGACCGTTTCGCTGACAGCACTGGAACCCTAAGTGAATTGGTTTGATCTGCTTTGGCCAGAATCGAGCGATGTGTGAGGTTTGAGGTCTGTGCGGTATCGGATGGTCGCTTGGTCTTGGGAGATGCCTTGACCATGCCTATGACGCTTTGCTTTTGCCAAAGACAATCCACGCAGGAAATGACACGACTCCGGAAATGCGATTAGGATCGTGCGATCCGTCATTGACTTAATGGGTAAGTAGCACCGCAGGTGAATTCTTCGTTGCATAAATTGAGGGGGGTCTATTATGTTGCTTCCAGCGAAACATGGTTCCTATTTGATCGTTTTGGAATTGAACTTATGAAGTCGCTTCGTTTTCTTTTGATGCTGTGTGCTCTGGTGGCGACAGTGACCAATGCTCGTGCCAAACAGCCGAACATCGTGCTGATTTTTGTTGACGACTTGGGCTATGGCGACTTGGGTTGTTACGGCAATCGGACACATGAAACTCCCAACATCGACCGTTTGGCCGCTGAGGGCCAAAGGTGGACCAGCTTTTATGCTTCAGGTGCGACGTGTGTTCCGAGTCGTCGTGGATTGATGACGGGCAGGCACCCTTCATTGATGGGGCGAAGCAACTTAGTGGAGAGTCGCGAACACTTGATGCCTGCAACACTAAGCAAGTATGGGTACGCAACAGCGATGCTCGGTAAATGGCATCTTGCTGGTTACCCGAAGGATTTTACGATCTCGCCGATGCATCCGCTGGACTGCGGGTTTGAACGGCATCTTGGAACGCCGGGTAGCAACGATGTCCCAGCACCAACGGGAAAGAAGCAGACTCGTGAAGTATTTGATGTTTGTGACAAGTTCACCTTCCAAGTTCCTTTAATCAAGGGACGGGAGGTGATTGAATTTCCTGCGAATCAGGAGCTTTTCACCGCACGCTACACCAAGGCGGCTGTGGACTGGATTAAGGAAGATCGTGATCGGCCTTTTTTTCTTTATTTAGCACATAACATGCCGCACGCACCGGTATTTGCGTCACCAGAATTCCAAGGGCGAAGTCGCGGTGGTCGGTATGGAGATGTGATTGAAGAGATTGATTGGTCTGTCGGTCAGGTGATGAAGGCTGTCAAAGATGTGGGGATTATCGATGAGACACTGATCGTGTTCACCAGTGATAATGGGCCTTGGACGATGTTTGGCCCGCATGGTGGAACGGCCAAACCACTGCGTGGTGAGAAGGGCACTTCGTGGGAAGGCGGGTATCGAGTGCCCGCAATCTTTCATTGGCCCGGGAAAATCAAGCCTGGCACCATCAATGGAATGGCCGCGAATCTCGATTTGCATTCAACCTTCATTAAAATTGCGACAGGTCAACTGCCCAAGAACCAGATCGTCAAGCAGAAAGGCTACATTTCACTCGATTTGACGGGCGCGTTGTTGCGTGGTGAGAAAACGCCGCGGAAACAGTGGTATTACAACAGCGGCGGGGCCATCGCTTTCCGGTCTGGACCGTTCAAGATGCATCTTAGTTCCAAAGATCGATCTTCGAATCCCGATACCCGCGCTCGTGAACCCTTAGCCAGGCATGAAATTCCTCTGTTGTTTCATTTGGAAAACGACGTCAGCGAATCAACTGATTTGTCGGCCAGCAACGCCAAAAAAATATTGCAGTTGAGAAACGAAATGGCAGAGTTTTTGAGTTCAGCTTCCAATTGATATAGCCCACTCAGCTTCGATTCCAACGAAGTTTGTATTCTTTGCCGTTCCAGGGATTGGGTTGGTCAGTGGTGTGTGCCGTCAGCAGGGTCCGGCACACTCAACCGTTGCGAAGCGGGGTCAGACCCAAGTGGGTTCCCAGTTCTTGCGGTAGCGTTTGGTAACCCAATTTTGCGCTTCCTTGTGATTGGTGATCTTGAACTCCGTTGCGTCCCACTTCAGTTCTTTACCTGGGTAACGAATGCCAATCGTCCCCAACAGGACTGTCTCAGTGAGTGGCCCGGCATAGGCAAAGTTCGATGTCGTCTGCCCCTTCCCTACGCATGCATCTGCCCATTGTGTGTAATGGTTGACTCCCTCGATTGTCGGCAACTGGTCTGCTGGGAACTTCTCTTCAGGGAAAAGTCTGGGCATGGCGACGTGCGGTATGACAAGTGAGCCCTTCTCACCGACAAGGACCGATCCTGCGTTTGGCAATTGATAATCCGAAGGAACATCTCCGAGGCTTTCTCTGGGCGGAGTCGCTCCTGCTGCGTCGTACCAGGTGACCCGCAGGCTTGGGCCTGCGGTGTATTGGGTTCCGGGAAATTCATATTGGACTGTCGAACGATCCGTCCAGGATTCTGGTTGCAGTTGGGGGGCCTTTGCCATGATTTTGGTGGGTGACTGAAGCTTCAGTGACTTGAAAATCGGGTCAAGGATATGGCAGCCAAAGTCACCGAGTTGACCCGTTCCGTAAGCTTGCCAACCTCTCCAGTTGAAAGGATGGTACATGCCGATTTTGTAAGGTCGCTCCGCTGCAACACCTTGCCAAAGATCCCAACGAACATGAGCGGGCACTGAATCGCGTCCCGGCGGTCGTGGAATGTGCCGTGGCCAGCGTGGAGTGCCGCCTTGCCAGGAATGCACCTCGTTGACCTTACCGATCAGGCCTGTGTGAACCATGTGCACAGCCGTCCGATAGGCTGAATGTGATTGGATCTGATTGCACATCTGTGTCACCGCACCGAACTTTTGGGCGGCTAATTGCATCTGCCGTGCTTCATGAACGGAATGAGTTAGCGGCTTTTGGCAGAACACATGCTTGTTGTCGTGCATTGCAGCCAATGAAATCGGAGCATGCATGAAGTCGGGTGTGGAAACGAGGACGCCTTGAATGTCTTTGGCGTCGTCAAGAAGTCGCCGCCAGTCTGAGTGTTGGCGTGCAGAGGGGTATTGGCTTGCCGCACGTCCGAGATGCTTTTCGGAACTGTCGATGTCACATAAGGCAATGACTTCAACGTTGGGGCTGGCAGCGACCCCCGTCAAGTCGCTCCAACCCTTGCCGCCAACGCCAACGCTGGCAATGCCCAAGCGGCCGTTGGCACCGTAAACACGTGAGTACTGAATGGCATTGAGGCTGATGGCACCACCGCCCAGTGCAGCTGATTTTAGAAAAGAGCGACGGCAGGTTGGTTTCACTGACATTGTTTCTGACCGTTGTAAGAGGGGGGG
>DOPG01000178.1 GCA_003513555.1 Rhodopirellula sp.
CCACTGCCTGGATGCGAAAGGCACAGAAGATGGTAAGCCCATCGTCCATTTCACTTATGACATGCTTGCCCAAAGCTGGGGAAGCCCGCTGATTGCTGATGGACACGTCTTCATCGGTGATGAAGACGGAGATGTGGCTATTTTCGAATTCGGAAAAGACAACGTCGAACCTATCGATGAAATCAACATGGGCAGCAGCGTCTACAGCACCCCCGTGGGTGCTAATGAATCCATTTTCATAAGCACCAAAGACAAACTTTTCTCAATCGGAAAGTAGTAAGTAAAGTACTAAAGTCACAGTCAGTCATCTCTGCACGACCAACAACCCTTTGGAACAAAAGAACTACCAAAGGGTTGTTCCGATTTACTCATAAATAAAACATGTCAAAAACTCTCTTGGACTGCGGTAACTGCGGTCCCGATTTCCATGCCATCAGGCAAATGGTCTCGAATCACTTCGGAGCTTCTGTTGTTCAGTCGCACGGAGTGGAAGACACTCTGGAACTGCTTCGCAACCAATCAGTCGACCTGGTTACCGTCAATCGCAAACTCGACCGGGACTACAGTGACGGCCTTGATGTGGCTGTCGCAATTAAGTCGGATCCCGATTTGGAATCGATCCCGGTAATGCTGGTTACCAACTATGACGAGCACCAGGAAGCGGCCATGGCGGCAGGATGCGTCAGGGGTTTTGGGAAGCTTGCTATCAAAGACCCTGAAACACGAAACCTGTTGGAGCCATTTCTGCAATCAGATAAGGAATGACTCAATGAGTCAGCCTCACACCCCAAAACGCGTCGCTGGACAGCCAGATTGGAGAACGCTATCGGGTACTGTTCCATTTGCTGGCCTTCTCTTGAACCTGATGGCGGGTAGGATGGAAAAGAACCCAAGCACAGAAAGAGTCGATGAACGGTAAGTATCGAAAACTTCTCGCAGCCAAAATCCACCGAGCCACGGTCACTGCCGCGGACGTTGACTACGAGGGAAGTGTAACCATCCCACCCGAGCTACTTGATGCGGCGCGTATTCACCCCTACGAGTCGATACACGTCTGGAATACGACGCGTGGAACGCGACTGGAAACTTACGCAATTGCAGGGCTCAAGGGCTCCGATGACATTTGCGCCAATGGAGCTGCCGCGCACTTGGTTCGCCCAGGGGACAAGGTGATCTTGGCGGCCTACACGATGGTGCCAGAAGAGGAGGTCCAATCGCACCGACCTCAGCTGATTTTCGTGAATGAGGCAAATCGAGTCGTTCGCTGTGGGCCTGAAATACCCGGTCCGCAGCGACGCAACGCCACGAAAGGCTTTTGATTCACGTGCAAGGATTCGGAATCGTCATCGTTGCTATTCTGATCGGATTGGTAGCCGGTTGCCTGTTGGGTACTCAGCCCAGCGTGAATGGCCAATTGGGCAAGTATCTCGAGCATCCCCTGCAGGCGTCGCTCATCTCTTTTGCTAGCGGAACACTCATCCTTCTAGTGCTGTCGGTAGTCACGAGAACCTTTCCGCCAGTTTTCACATCACCGCCTCGTGATTTTCCTTGGTGGATTTGGTGTGGAGGTGCGATTGGCGTCGTTTTAGTGACCAGTTCGCTGATTTTAGTGCCCCGAGTCGGTTCACTTCCTTGGTTTGCGGCGGTGATGACCGGCCAAACCATCGCTGCACTGCTATTGGACCATTTTGGATTATTGGGTAATCCCCGTGCCGAGGCTTCGCCACTGAGGCTGCTCGGAGCAGGTTTATTAATCGCCGGTGTTCTGGTCATCGTTCAGGCCAAGCGAGTGGAACATTCTCAGACCGAGGGGCCATCCAAACCTGATGCAGGAGAATCAAATTCTCCGCCCACGACTTGATCTCAGCGAAAATTCCCCCCCGAGAACGGCTTTTTCGACCGGAAATTGCTAATCTTTCGGCCTACAAGCCCCCGAAACCAAGGAAACATCGATGATCCGCACAATCCACGGTTGAGGCAAATTTTAACCGTGCCTATTGTAGTGAGGTGAATACAGCTATGAGTTCAGTTCCCCCAGAGATGAAATACCGCCAGATCGACAAGATCACCGCTATTGAGCCTGGAAAACGGCTTACAGCGGAGAGGACGCTGCGCGCGAACGAGGAGTACCTGAAGGATCACTTCCCGCGATTTCCGGTGATGCCGGGAGTAATGATGCTGGAAGCTCTCCACCAGGCAGCGGTCTGGCTGGTCAGGGCCGACGATGACTTTAAAACACCATTGGTATTGCTTCGAGAGACGCGAAGCGTCAAGTTCGGCGACTTTCTGGCTCCGGGTGAGACCTTGCAAATCGCAGTGGACGTAGTCAAACAAGATGGAAATCGAACCACTGTGAAGGCATCCGCCACAAAGCAGGGGCGCGTGACGGTCTCTGCACGATTAACACTTGAACGCTGTTTCACAGGAGATCCGGAGCATTTCGGCACTGACAACAAGGTATTGGAATCTACAAAGCAACAGTTCATCGAACTTACCAAACAACTTACTGAGCAAGTCGTCCTGAGCGACTGACTCGATTCATAACACTACATTCAAATTACGACACGTTCGCAAAAGGATTCACTGATGGGCCTTTCCCAAGACGAGATTTTCGAAAAGGTACAAGAAGCTCTGGTTGAAGCGCTAGGGGTTGATGATGATGAAGTCAATCGTGAAGCAACTTTGGTGGGAGACCTGGGAGCTGAGTCGATCGACTTTCTGGACATCGTATTCAAGCTTGAAAAATCATTCGACATCAACATCGAACGTACGGAACTGGCACCTGAGGACATCCTCACCAATGGTGATTACGTCAAAGATGGAGTTGTTACAGCGGAAGGCATGGCTGAACTGAAGCGACGAATGCCATGGGCCAACATGAGTGAATTCGAGCAGAATCCTCGCGTACAGGATTTTGGCAATCTTCTGACCGTCGGCGACCTGTGCAGTTACGTCGGCAGCAAAGTCGGTAGTGACGCCTGAATTAGCTAGTCAAGCTTGTCGCTCACAGGTAACGATCAACTTCCAATTTCCAACTTTTTCTCTTTGTGGTTCATGAACCAATGCGATGGTTTTGGATTGATCGATTCACCGAATTTGTGAGCGGCAGTCATGCTCGCGGGTACAAAAATGTAACGCTTGCTGAAGAAGCGTTAGACGAGTACTGCCCGGGTTTTCCAATGCTGCCACCGACCTTAATCATCGAGGGCATGGCTCAGATGGGAGGAATTCTGGTTTCAGAGCATTTCCAATTTGACAAGCATGTGGTGCTCGCCAAGGTGGGCAAGGCAAAATTTCATAAACCAGCACGCAATGGTGACCAACTTTCGTTGGCAGTTGACTTGGATGCCGTTCAGGACACCGGAGCAACGGTAACGTGCCTCAGTCATACGGGCGACGAACTTCAAGCAGAAATTGATTTGATGTTCGCGTTTCTTGAAGATGGTCGGTTCACGGATGGACCACTGTTTAATCCTGGCATGCTCAGAGACATGTTACGGATGATGAATTTTTTCCACGTGGCAGTTGATCCTGATGGAAACCCTGTCCAAGAATACACCAACATCTAGTTGCTCAACTCACAGCGATGGGTGAAAGTCCATCGCTAACTGCTTCACCCCACTTCCAAGAAAGCTCGCCCGATGCGTCGCCGTGTAGTCGTAACCGGAATCGGAATGGTCAACCCAATGGGACATGACGCTGACACCGTATGGTCTGGCTTGAAAGAAGGTCAGAGTGGTGTGGCCAAGACCACCCTCTTTGACGCCAGTGGCTTCCCTACCAAGATCAGCGCCGAGGTCAAAAATTGGGACATCGCCGATTCGGGAGAATCGGCTGAGGAGTGGAAAGATCGTGGCAGACACACCAAGTTTGCTGCTGGTGCCGCCAAGCAGGCAATTGCCGACAGCGGTGTTCTGGATTCCATCTCCGATCCGGCCCGCTTTGGCGTGTACTTGGGTAGTGGCGAGGGGAATCAGGATTTCAGAACCTTCAGCCGGATGATGGCCGCTGCGTTAGCTGGTGGTGAGTACGACGCTTCAAAATTCATCAATGCTGGAATTGAATTGCTGAATCCTGCGAAGGAACTTGAGCAAGAACCAAATATGCCCGCCGCTCATCTGGCGACCATGTTCAATGCTCAAGGTCCGAACCTCAACTGTTTGACCGCCTGTGCAGCCAGCAGCCAAGCAGTCGGTGAGGCCACTGAAATCATTCGCCGCGGTGATGCTGACACCATGTTGGCGGGCGGTACACACAGCATGATTCACCCATTTGGTGTGACAGGGTTCAACCTACTCACGGCTCTCAGCGAAAGCAACGATGAGCCGACCAAGGCCAGTCGCCCCTTTGATCGTCTGCGGAATGGTTTCGTTCTGGGCGAAGGATCTGCCATGGTGATTCTGGAAGAGCTCGAGGCTGCCAAAGCTCGCGGGGCGAACATTTACGGTGAAATTGCTGGGTATGGCACGACAGCAGATGCTTATCGCATCACCGACATTCCGCCTGATGGACATGGTGGAATCGCAGCCATGCGAATGTCCATTGCTGATGCCGGCTTACAACCTTCCGATATCCAGTATGTGAACGCCCACGGCACAAGCACAACCGTCAACGACAAAGTTGAATCTAAAGCATGTCGCGATGTTTTTGGCGAGCATGCTGCCAAGATTCCGGTGAGTAGCACGAAAAGCATGATGGGACACTTGATTGCGGCCGCGGGAGTCACTGAAATGATTGTGTGCCTGCTGGCGATGCGTGATTCGGTGCTGCCCCCGACAATCAATTACGAAAATCCTGATCCAGACTGCGACCTTGATTACGTCCCTAATGAAGCAAGAGAGGCCGAAATTCGGTACGCACTTAACAACAGCTTTGGCTTCGGGGGGCAAAATGTCACTCTCTGTCTGAGTCGGTATGCGAACTGATCTCGAACGAAGGTGGATGATTTCAAGAGTTTGCCATGAACCACTTCAGCGACGCAGAACTCAGTGCATTTTTTGACGAGGCTCTCTCACCTGCACGTTGCGCGGAGCTTGAGTATGAACTTCGCAGCAACACACAATTGCGGCAACGTCTGATTGAGGTTCGTGGACGAGAATCAGCAGGGCTACACACACTGGGTGCGATCTGGAGAAGAAACCGCCTCTCATGCCCAGATCGCTCCGAGCTTGGGCAGTTTGTTCTAGGAACACTTGAAATAGAACAAATGGATTACATTCAATTTCATCTTCAAAAAATTGGATGCCGGTACTGCCAAGCCAACCTTGCCGACATGGACCCCGCAGACAAGACGCCGGAACAGGCGAAAACGCGGCGAAGTCGGTACTTCCAAACCAGTGCCGGATACTTGAAAAAGGACTGATCGCGACACACATCACTTCGCTTGATAAAGCATTTTCTCGAGCCGATCGAGTGTGACGACCATCTGATTCCACTCGGTTACCACCTCCATCGTTGGTAGCGATGTTGAGTCATCGCGGTCAAAACCACGCTCACTGATACACACTCTTTGTGAAAGCACAGCAACGCCACCCTGCCCATTCGCATCCAGTCTTAACTCGTTTGAATCGGTCGCATTGCCTTCCATTGGCAGGACCTGTTGCATCGCCTGATGAACCGCCCACAAAGCAGCCTTACGTGTAGTTTCAGCCTGAACAACAGTCCGCATCGTGCCTGATTGAACATAATATTTGGACATTCGAGCATTCCTCTTTAAAACCATATTTTGAAACAGAAGTGTCGACCCCAGTGAACCAAGGTCTGTCGACCTGCCTCAGCTTGCCGACAACATCGGTATCGCAGCCCAACTGACACGTCTGGTCATACCGTCACAAAAACTGGCAAAAAGAGAAAAACGCCCACCACAGCAACCCTGCTGAAATCAATTCCAATACGATTACAGAAATAAGGCCGCCTTCGGATCATCCCCAGCACTGGTTAAGCTGGCTCGGGTCAAGACTTGGCAAAGATTGCAAAGCCCTGAAACTCTAAGTATTCAAATACATTAACTCGAAATCGTCTCAATCATGAAGCTGACTCACCATGGTGCCCACGAAGGTGTCACGGGCTCATGCCACCAATTGAATTGGGGAGACAAACATGGGCTGCTTGTCGATTGCGGGATTTTTCAAGGGAATGAAGCTAGAAAACAGCCAAACCCTGAAATCAATTTTTCGCTCTCCAACATCGAAAGCTTGTTGCTGACACATGTGCATATCGACCACGCCGGTCGCATTCCGTACCTGCTCGCCGCTGGTTTTGAACGACCAATCTACTGCAGTTACCCAACGGCAAAACTACTGCCCTTGGTAATGGAGGATGCACTAAGAATTGGATTCACCCGATCACGAAGACTGATCAGCAAATTCCTGAAGCAAGTCAAGCATCTTCTGAGGCCAGTTGAATATGACAGTTGGCAACAGATACCGGGTTCAGCATCCATCCGTTTGCGTCCTGCAGGACATGTACTCGGATCAACTATTTTCGAAGTCAAATTGCCAAGTGGAAAAACGGTTGTTTTCACCGGTGATATTGGAACGGGAAAAGATCCGCTATTACGCAAACCTGTCAGTCCACCCACGGCGGATCTATTAGTTCTGGAAAGCACATACGGTGACAGACTTCACGAAAGTCCGGAAAATCGTCAGCAAGCTTTGGAAGCTGTACTGCGAAGAACTCTACAAGATCGCGGCGTCACCATCATTCCTGCATTCAGCTTGGGCCGCACACAGTCCATTCTCTATGAAATGAATGGAATTTTTGAAAAGCTGCAAAAAGAAAACGGTCGTTCGCTTCTCAAGCAAGTCGATGTGATTGTCGACTCACCCTTGGCATCAAGGTTCACAGAACTTTACAAAAGCATGAATTCGTACTGGGGTCGCGAAGCACAACAACTGATGCAAACTGATGATCAGCCACTCGTCTTCGAAAACTTAACAACCGTTGGCAGTCACCAAGAGCACAAGGAGACGCTCACATACCTGGAAAAGAAAAATCTACCAGCGATTGTGATTGCAGGCAGTGGCATGTGCACGGGTGGGCGTGTCCTGAACTACCTAAAGCGGTTTCTTGGCAACGTCACAACTGATATTGTTTTGGTCGGCTACCAGGCAAATGGAACACCGGGGCATTTCCTAAGTCGCGGCAGCGAGTGGGTCCGCCTGAATGGCCGCAAATACACGGTCGCTGCAAAAATCCACGCGATGCATGGTTACTCCGCTCATGCGGACCAGTTGGACCTGATTGAATTTGTTCAAAACATGGAAACGCGTCCAGAACAGATTCGCTTGGTACACGGCAACTATCAACCCAAATTGATCCTCAGAGAAGAACTAACGAGGTTGGGATATCAGATCATTTGAAAATCAGACTTGGCTAAACAGTTTCCCGACAGATCCACACATCAAAGCATGTCATGGACTCTTGTCGACCCCGGTTATTGCTTCACACGCTCAAAACCTCCCTTCTTATTACCTCACAACACACGAGAGAGTCCTTGTCGAACGAACGTCATCACGAAGTGATCATTATTGGTGGTGGTCTAGCGGGACTTTCGTGTGCAGTCCAGTTAGCCAAGTCTGGTGTAGATTCCGCTGTCCTTGAAGCCACTGACCGAGTGGGAGGTCGAGTGCGGTCTGACGTTATTGACGGGTTTACCTTGGATGTAGGATTCCAAGTACTTTTGACTGCGTATCCCAGCTGCCAAGAATTATTGGACTACCCCGCGTTGCGACTGCGATACTTCGACAACGGCGCATTGATCAGACAGTCTGGACGATTCACCCAGTTAGCGGATCCATGGCGAAACCCCGGGAAAGCTTGGGCGACTGCCACCAACCCGGTGGCTTCAGTTGCGGACAAATTGCGAATCTGGCGTCTTCGCAGCAAAACCTGCCGCGGCTCGTTGGCTGAGCTCTATGAAAGACCGCACCAAACGACAGAACAATACTTGCGTGATTTTGGTTTTTCAGAACGCATCTTGGATCAATTTTTCCGACCCTTCATCGGTGGCGTCTTTCTCGATGAAAGCCTCTCTGTTTCAAGCAGAATGCTTGAGTTCGTCTTTCGAATGTTCTCGGTGGGTGGCATCGCGGTTCCTGCAGACGGGATGGCGGCAATCCCACGGCAATTGGCAGAACGGTTACCCCGCGGATCGGTCAACTTACAATCCTCCGTTGTGCGATTGGAGGGAAATCGAGTCGTCTTAGCCAATGGCCATTCATTTACTGGCAACCACATTGTGATCGCTACTGAAAGCAACGCGGCAGCTCGTTTACTGGAGCGTCCCGAAATCCAAACCTCATGGAACGAAACCTCAACGCTTTACTACTCCAGCCCGCAATGTGAGCAAAAACATAAAAGCTTGATTCTCCGAGGTGACGAGACAGGCCCGATCCAAACGGCCACAATTATCAGTAACGTGGCCAAAGAATATGCGCCCCTGAACAGCTCATTGATTTCTGTTTCACTCAGTTCAACCAACAACAGGAGCCGCGATGAGAATGAACTGCATGTAAAAGCACAACTGAGAAACTGGTTTGGGGATCAAGTACGCAACTGGGAACTGCTGCAAACCTACCAGATCCCTTATGGACTGCCAGTCATGGATATTGACCCTGTAATTCGATCACCCGAAGTTAAAGAACGCCCAAACACCTATATCTGCGGAGATCATTGTGAAACGCCCAGCATTGAGGGCGCAATGGACAGCGGTATGCGAGCCGCAACAGCGATTCTCACAAAGCAAACATCTATCGGATAACCGGAAGCATGACTCACCATCCGATTTAAGTCCTAGGTTGTGCATCGCTCTCGGCACAATGCTCTGGGAGACACGAATGTTGTCGGAATCGGAAGCTTGTTCGAGAGCAACAATTGTCGCCTCTGCATTGGGGGAAAGCTGCTGTAACTTGACATGCAGTTCGAGCATTCATCTGTAAGGCTCATCGCACTATTTTGGGGTTATGTCCACTGCATCCATGCCGTCCACCCCTGTGTTCAGAGTATCGACCGCTCCTCCTCCACGACGCATGGATTCAGGCTCTGGTGCATAAATGCCGACATACGTAGTCGAATCAAGTCAAGCAGGGCTGGTCCTAACCCCAAGGTTGCTTCAGATTATCTAAACAAAGCAGCATCAACCCAGCCGCTTGCCAGACATCGCCCTTTGGCTTGAAACAAGCCTGACAATGAACCTAACGTCCGTGTTTGCGACGGCACCGTGAAGCACCAGTGAAGTTCGATTTGCACGGAAGGCATCCAATAACGAAACATTGCAACAAAGCTTATTACTGCAATTCACGTACTCGAATATCACGCCAACGAACTTCGAACGGCCCCGTATCGCGTTTGATTCCATGAACCTGGAGTCCGATGAATCCTTTCTTGCTTGACTCAGCATCAACGATATCAGCAATCGCAACGCCATTGACCCACGTTTGAATACGATCACCATTAGCTCGGACCACGAACCGGTTCCATTTCCCATTTTGGTAAGCATCCTTGACTGGCTGCTGTTTTGTAATCCAGCCTCGCCCGGTGCCTTCACTGTAAATGTAACCACTTTCTCCCGGTGCACTTTCAATCTCTACCTGCGGTCCATGTACACGACCATTGTTGAAATCCGCTTTACTGAGTGATCGGATCTGAACGCCGCTGTTCAATCCTGCATCATCATTAACCTCAAACGTCAATTCGAAATTCTCGTAGTCACGAGTCGTGCACATGAATGAATTAGGACTACCTTGCGCCGTTTTTCCAACAATCGTTCCGTTCTCAATCCGGTAGGTTGCCGTACCATTCTTTTGCGACCAACCACTCAGATCTTTTCCATTGAATAACGTGATCCATCCGTTCGATGTAACGTCAGGGATTGTCGCAAATTCATCAGGTCCCACATCAGCTGGATCTCGCATTGCAGGCACATCGCTGGTCAGCTTGGTTCCATTTACAGCTGGCTGATTTACTGATCCCGTAGCCGCCCATTCAGCTCCACGCTGCAAGGTAATCTGAAACGCCATGCCTTTCATGGCATTAGCATCATGACCAAGAGTAGTATGAAAAACTCGCCCTTCACCGAACTGTACTGTGATGAGGAGTGGTTCATGCTCACCAGTGCCGCCGGTCGCGGGCGAACTGAATCCAGTCGCCAGCACATGCATGTTTTCAGCTGGGCCACGCAGTTTCCCGTAAAGCTCATCTGCCGCTTGCATGAACGTACTCGGTAACCCTGCTGTGACTGGGTGCTCCGAATCTCGAACAATTACCAGAAAAGGAACTCGTTTGCCATGAGTACCACCTCTGCCAGGACTGAGATCACGTGTGAATCGTTTGTGCTCTTCTTTCCAGCGAACGTAAGGACCATCTTTTTCAGAGCGGCCCCCCCATCCCCCAAGTCCGATCATTCTGTTGTAGGCATCCCACTGAGGGAAAGAATTATCCGCTGCATGCACACTGACAAAGCCACCACCACCCGCAACAAATGCTTCAAAAGCTTTTTGAGTTGGCTCACTCCACAACTGACCGTTGTAATTTGAAACGACCAAATCGTATTTTGAGAAATCCGGAGAAAATGAGTCCAGACTTTCCCCTGGCCCGGGTGAGGTAGCAATATCGACATCAAACCTGCCGCATCCCTCCAGTACCTGGTAGATCAGAGGAGTCGTTGCTTTCCAATTGTGATTATTCTGCCCATCGATCAACAACACCGAGATTTTGTCAGCCTGCTGGGCCCACAATGGCGTCAGCTGCAAAGAAGACAAAGCCAGAAGTAAAAGAAGCACAAACCGAAAGGAGGAGAACTGTGTCATGGTGAGCTGCAGGACGAGTTTGGATGGAAGGCCACTTAAGTCAAAAACATCACGACGGATGCTTCAAAACCTCAATTCTAGCATTTTCATCTGGTTGTGCTGACCTGAGACGGCGTTGAATCCTCATGATTCAGGAAGATTGCTGCATGCTTTGATCCAGCAATTCTGTTCATCCAGCGGTTCTAAAAGTTCCGTTCGCCTTTTAACATAGGGCGTCCCCAAGGAGCTAAAGAATGTCAGATTTTTCACGCGGAGCTTTTCCAGCAACTCGAATGCGGCGAGTACGTCGTCATGACTGGTCACGGCGACTTATCACTGAAACGACCCTGAGCACGAATGACCTAATTTGGCCATTGTTCGTTTTCGACGGTAAAGGCCGGCAGGCGGTTGAGAGTCTCCCAGGTGTTGACCGACTTGGTGAAGATGAAATATGCCGGGAAGCAATTCGGGCGTGTGAGCTTGGATTGCCAGCACTTGCAATTTTTCCTGCCACTGACCCCTCTCTGAAAACCGACGATGCGGCGGAAGCCACCAACCCTGACAATCTCGTTTGCCGTACGGTTCGACGCGTCAAGAAAGAAGTGGGAGACCGCATTGGGATCATCTGTGATGTCGCGCTCGATCCCTACAGCAGTCATGGACAGGATGGCCTTGTTCGCAATGGTGATGTTGCTAACGACGAAACGCTAGCAGTGCTCTGCCAACAGTCACTGGTTCAAGCTGAAGCCGGCTGTGACATCATTGCTCCAAGCGACATGATGGATGGTCGAGTTGCTGCGATCCGGACAGCTCTGGATGAGCAGAATTTCTCGAATATCCAGATCATGTCCTACGCCGCCAAGTACGCGAGTTCTTTTTACGGTCCCTTTCGAGATGCAGTGGGTTCCTCGGGCAACCTAGGAGGCGCAAGTAAAAAGACGTACCAGCAAGCGCCATCTCAGACAAATGAAGCGTTGCATGAGGTCGCTCTTGATTTACAAGAGGGTGCCGATAGCGTGATGGTCAAACCAGGCATGCCATATCTCGATATTGTGCAACGTGTGAAGGAAACTTTCGCTGTCCCGACCTTTGCATACCAGGTCAGTGGTGAATACGCGATGCTATCAGCGGCAGCGGAAAATGGCTGGCTTGATCGTCGCCAAGCTGTTCTTGAAAGCCTGCTCGCTTTCAAGCGTGCGGGCGCCGATGGCATCCTCACCTACTTCGCCGCCGACGTCGCTCAATGGCTGAGTGAGTAACACCACCATGAACAGTACAAAGCAACTGGGCACGGAATCCCGACACGAAAAGCCAACCGACGAATCTCCAGAATCACTTGCGGCTCAGGCTTCAGACCGCTTCCAATGGCACTGGGAAGAAACAGCAATCGCTGGTGAAATCCGAAAGTTGGCGGTTGCTTCCGACCCTGAAGGCATGCTGATTGATGCTTGTGAGCGGCAGGATGCAGGTGAGGAGGGCGTGATTGACCCTTTTTGGGCAACCACTTGGCGTGCCGCATCAGGGCTTGATCATTTTCTGTGCGACCTTTCGCTCAAGGGTCTTTCGCTCAAGGGCCTGCGAGTACTTGAACTCGGTTGCGGAACGGGACACGCAGGGTTAGCTGCCGCATGTTATGGATCGCAAGTGGTTCTCACCGATGGGGTGCGTGACCCTTTACTGCTGGTACGGATGAGTACGTGGGAGCTGAGAGATCGCTGTCAGGTGCAGCAACTGAGATTTGGGATTGATCGCATTGAAGGCCCCGGCTTCCCGCTTATTCTCGGAAGCGACATCACCTATCTCCGCACACTTTGGCCCGAACTCAATCATTGCCTGCGAGATCATTTGGCTGAAGATGGACAGGTGCTGCTAAGCGACCCATACCGAATCATTGCCAACGAATTTCGCGATTGGATCCAAGAGAACGGATGGTCCTATAACGAACACAAAGTGGCACTTGACGACGATCCTGCTCACCCCATTCGGGTCATGCAATTAAGAGCCAAGTGAATTCCAGACCTCGACAACTCGGCTGCTTCAAACACTGAGAAAAAATCGATCAGAAACGAATTCGGCAGGATCAGGCTGGTGCATGACGTGACAAAACGGATCCGGCTTCATATCGCTTGTCGAGGAGGGCATATTTGCCCGCCGCAGCGTGCAAATATCCCTCAGTCGATCTTGAATTCGGGAGGTACTTCGTACTTATCTTTCGCCGAATTGCGAGTAGTGATAAGTATCTCTTTTGTACCTGGCTTCGTGGCATCATCCTCCACCACCCAGATCAGGGACTGCTTTTCATCCTTGGGCCCCGTTGCGGTCTTGTCGGGATTGGCAAGTCTCAACAACTGGGTAAGCACTTGCCGCAGTGGGACATTTGCCTGCTTGAAGTCTCGAACTTGCTGATTCTGGGTGATCCCCATCAACTGTAAGTCTCCTCCAATGATTCGAATGTTTGGTAATTTGGAACCACTGGGCAAATCTCGTTCAAATGCGGTCACAATATTGTCGATCGCAAATTCGAGTGACTCCTGTTCAAAGTTGACCGACATTTTACGATTCAAGAGTTCTTCGACGGATAGCGGCTTTTTCGGGGCAGGTGTTCCAGTTGCCACACTGCTACCCTCAGGTGTGTTCAGCGCCAATACGGTAGCCAGCATCACCTGTGGAACGGCTTGGGCGGGCAGGTACGCATTAGCGATCGCTACCTCCTCCGACACCCCAAATCGGACCTGTTCAGCGACAAAATTGACCATCGGTCTCAAGCGATTCGCGAGCAGACGCCATGAAGCGTCAGGGACTGAATTGATGATGAAATCATCCGCCCAGTTTGGCCAGCCACCAATCTTTTCCTGAAGCATTCTGACGAGTGCAGCAGGACTGGAACCACCACTGGGCGTCAACCTTGTCTCAATAAACATTTGCTCATCGCCAAAATCCAATGTCAATAACACCGCCGAGACGTCCGGTTGCAACGTCGACTTCAACGGAGCAATGAACGCTGGCAACGAGTTAGAAAGCAGTTCTCGACCGTCCGCAAACATAAAGTTGGGACTGGCGAAAAGAACAACGATATCAGACTCGTCACTGGTAGCATTCCATAGCATCTGTGAGTTCCTCGGGAGAAGCACGGATGACCCTTCTGTTTCAGCGACTTCACTTATTTTGGCAACGGATCCAATGGCGAATCGAAGAACAGGATCATCCCCTTTTCCTTCAAAATAATACGCATCTGATTCAGGGGAATCACCGGCATAGATGGTGACACCATCCGCAGTCCGTGCTGCTGCCACATCCCACTTTTCGATCAGATCTTTTGCTGGTACGGGCTCTTTCAGCTGAATCGCTAGCGACACTTCTGGCCAGCCTTCTTTGCCCGGGTGCAATGCGAAGCTACAGGTCTGAATTGACTCCACAGGCACCGCCGCACGTTCCGCAATACTGGAAATCAGGGCATCCAAATCTGGTGAAAACACCTCGATGACTTGATCACCAATTTTGCTCTCGACAATGGATGCGATACGCAACGATGCCACCATTGCTGGACCAGGTGGCAGGTATTCCAAGGATGCTTTGTCCGTGCCAGCTGCATAGGGTGGCACATAGAGCAAACGCTCGTCATCTACCAGTTGATATCCGCTGGCTTCATTTTCCTGCTTGGACGTTCCTTTCTGCGTTCCTGTTGGCTTCGCACCCTTATTTTCGTCTTCCTCTACACGATTGGATACGCGCGGAATCACAGCTGGTACTGGCGGCCGTGTTCGGTCTTTATCAGCGGTCTTTTCTTCTGTACCCCTCGGCACCAGCAATCCAATCACCAACAACAGAATCGCAACACACATTGCCCCAAGAACCAATGGTGCTTTTGACTTCTTTTTCCGACGAGAACGCTGTTTTGTAACACTTGCCTCGCTCCCAACAGGTGGTGGGTCTGGAGGTCCTGAAGAAGCATGGCCCGCAACAACGGATTTCTTTTTGATTACAGGCTGTTCCAAGGCGTTGACACTTCTCGAGACCGTGCGAGTTAGTTGCTCTGAGCCGCCCTCGGCCGTTACGGTTGGAGCACTGGGGCCAATGGATCTTTGCTTCGCCTTTGCATCAACTTGAGGCGCTGTTGCTCCTACGTTATCAGCGACTTTCCGGCCGCCTGTTTTACCTTTCACCTCCTGAGCGACGTTACCAATTGGAACGTCTTTGATGGCAGAATTTTCCGATTTTGCAGTCGTCCCTTTTCCCCCACCTTTCGAGGAATTCTTGACTTGTGATTGCTGGTCAAGTGCTCTGTCCGGCGTTTCTGTATTACGAGCCCCTTCTTTGGTTGGCTGCTTGGAAGAGACCAAAGAGAGAATTGCAGTGAGAGCATTCGCCAACTGCTCCGCCGCTGCGAAACGGGAAGCTGGATTTTTGGCCATTGCGAAAGCTAGCACCCGGTACAACGGATCACCAGCTTCACCCTTTTTTACTGCTTCGGCTAACTCCGGTGGTGTTACAGAAGCTTGTGCTTGAATCAGTTGAGCAGTGGACGCCCCCTCCACTGGAAATCGTCCAGTGGCCAGTCGGAACAGCAGACACCCGAGCGAGTAGATATCAGTAGCCGCATTGCATTCCTGATCCGGGTGACTCAACTCGGGCGCAGCATAAAGTGCGGTTACCTCATCACCATCAAACCAACCGGAATGGTCTTCCTCCATACCTGGGGGAGGACCGGAAGGATCTCGCAGTAGCATGACCTTGCCGTCACGGCCCAACCAAACCTGCTCTGCTCTGATCGCTCCATGCACCAAGGGCCGCTCATGCATGGCAGCCAAAGCGTTCGCTAAAGCAATCCCGTATTCACATACCTGAAGATGACTGAAGCATACCCCGTCCGTCAGATGAGTGGACAGTGCTTGCCCCTCAGGGAGTTCCGAAAAAATCAGCGTCCAAGCCTGCTGAGTCTCATCATCAAACGTTTGCAGTGCGTCGGCCTGAACTTCCTGATGTGCCTGTAGCCATTGATCACGACCACCAATGAATTGCTCTGCTGAGACTCGAAAGAGAACCCCAACACGACCATCATCGATGCGAGACACAGGAATCCATCGCGACAAGGGCTTGGGGCCCGCTTGTGCTCTGACTATAAAGTTCCCGGACCTGATTTCCCGTGGTGGATCAGCCAGCAGGGCCTCAGCCTGAAAATCAGTCAAAGTTCTCTTTAACAAAAGAAACTTGGCCAACTCTCCACTGTCACCAGGTGGAGTTCCTGCATGTGCATCGGCGTACTCACCCGCAATCTGCCTGCAACCCGAGGCATCAACAATGCCCGACTTAACCAGAGCTTTCCAGAATTCGCCCAACGCGATCGACATAGAACTTTTTCAATCAAACGAATATTTCAACGTACAAATCTGTCAGCCTCTATTCTACGACATGATCTAGCTTTCGCCGACCTCATCCCGAAAGCTGGTAAGAGTTCACCTCAACTGGCTGGCCAATAATGGCGGTTTCGCAGCCCAACCTGCTCTCTCTCAAGGTAAAAGCCCATCTTTGAGGAGTATGCTATCGGTATTAAACTGCATCGACGGCTAAACTACGCGGCAGACCTCAACGCAGCGACTACCCATAACTCACGTGAATGGCAACTCAGACAATTAGCAACCAAGTCCGCGCCACACCATTTCCGCAGTAGATCAAGCGATCGCGCGTACACAAGCTTATTCGTTGGTAACCAGCACAACCGCCTCAACCTGAAAATCCTGACCAGCCCTTCGCGGCACACGAGATACGAGAAACAGAAGTGAACATCGTTTATCTCACAACCGAAGCCGTGCCGTTCGCAAAAACTGGTGGATTAGCGGATGTCTGCGGCACCCTTCCCTCACGAGTTGCAGGACTAGGGCATCGCACCGCTATCATCATGCCAGCCTTTCGCAGCGTTCACCAAAGCCATGCGGGTGTGGAACCGACAGACATCAGTTTCGCGATTCCAATGAGTCCTCGAAAACTCGTGGGTTGCCGACTTCTGAGGGGACGACTGCCAAGTGCACAGGATGTGCCGGTCTGGTTCATTGACCAACCGCAATATTTTGATCGCGAATCGCTTTATGGAACCGCCACAGGAGACTACCCGGACAACGCCGAAAGATTTTCTTTCTTCTGCCGCGCTGCCATTCAGGCAATCCAAAGAATTGGCTGGAACTTCGACATCGTGCATTGCAATGACTGGCAAACCGGACCAGTACCATCAATGCTAGCTGCGGACCGAAATCTTTCGCCGGCGTTGCGGGATCACGCAAGCTTCATGACGATTCACAATTTGGCGTACCAAGGCAACTTTCCCAAATCGGAATTTGAGTGGACTGGTCTCGATTGGCACCATTTCAATCACGACGAATTTGAGTTTTATGACCGCGTCAATTTCCTGAAAGCTGGAATTGCAGCGGCAGACACAATTACGACTGTCAGCCCCAGGTACTCCGAAGAGATTCGGACACAAGAACATGGCTGTGGATTGGAAGCAGTACTTGAAAATGTGGCTGATCGTATTTCCGGTATCACGAATGGCATTGATCAAAGCGTCTGGAATCCCAAAACCGACACCAAACTGGCGGCCAACTACGATGTGAAATCTTGGCAGCAAGGGAAGCTAGCGAACAAACGAGCCTTGCAACAACAATTCGCTCTCGAGCAAAATAACGAAGTACCAATGATCGGTTTGGTTGGTCGCTTGGCCGCACAAAAAGGCTGGGATCTTATTCTTCCAGTCTTACGTTGGCATCTGCGCGAAAATCGTCCCACGCAGTGGATCGTGCTCGGCAGTGGCGATGCGAGGTTCGAGCAGGAATTGCGGACTTTGAAAGAAGAACACCCCAATCGTTTCGCGTTACATGTTGGATTCAGTGACATGCTGGCCCATCGCATCGAAGCCGGATCAGATATTTTCGTGATGCCGAGTCACTACGAACCGTGCGGTTTGAACCAACTTTACAGTATTCGCTACGGAACCATTCCCGTCGTCACCCCCACGGGTGGCCTAGCCGACACCGTGGTTGACTGCAACGAGCTTTCACTTGCTGATGAAACTGCAACAGGCTTCCACCTTCACACCATTTCACCTCAAGGGCTTGATGACGCAATCGGCCGTGCGCTACACCTCAGATACCATCATCCGCACAAATGGGCAAATTTAATTGAAACGGGAATGGCCCAGGATTGGTCGTGGAAGAAAAGTGCCATCGAGTATGAATCCCTCTATGCGAAAACGTTAGCCCTTAAGTCCGCCGCAAAGCGAGCTGAATGACGTTTGCAGTAAAAAACTCTGCAATTCCTCATTCTCGCTGCGATGATCTGAACAAATGGGTTACGATTCTGGCCCATGAATCGAGAGTTTTACGTTCGAGCAAAAAGGTGGTTTGCTCGGAATCTGCGGAGTGCCCACAATGATCAAGGCAGCAAAGGCAACTGCACAACCAACCTCAATCAGCCCTCCATCCCAAGGGGCCGGGGAATCACGTTTTGACCCCATCACGGGTAACTGGACTATTTTCGCTCCTCACCGCTCAGAGCGTCCCGACGAATTTGTGGAATCCCGCGAATGCATACGTCAGCAGGTCGCGTGTCCGTTTTGCCCTGGTAATGAACTAAAAACTCCACCAGCTGTCTGGATTGGACACGCGGAACACACCGAACCGATCGCTGCAGAACGTCAAGAAGCAACCGAATTGTCGCAACCGACAACGGCATTAAAAAACGAATGGTCTGTTCGTGTTGTGCCCAACAAATTTCCAGCAGTCGCCAGCTTTGTAGAACAAGACAGCACTCACTCCACTGATCCAAAGCGATTGCCAGGAAATCATGCGAACTCAAAATCAGAGCCCACACTTTTTCAGCGACGGCCGATTGCGGGTGGTCACGAAGTCATCATTGAATCTCGTAATCATGTCCAATCCATCACCGAACTCGATGTCGCTGAGGCTGCACTTGCTTTCAAAGCTTATCGAGACCGTCTGCGACATTGGCGTGATGTACCCGGCATCGCCTACATCAGCACGTTCAAGAATGTAGGCAGCAAAGCTGGGGCATCTCTGCGACACTCACACAGCCAAATCATCGCAACGGATCGAATGCCACCCATGGTGGCGACCGCGGCAGAGCGAATGTCAAATCATCTCCTCACACAGGGAAGCTGCTTGCACTGTGATTTGGTTCGTGCCGAATTGAAGGCAAAATCGAGGATCATTTGGCGGGATGACTCATTGGTCGCTTTTTGCCCCTTCTCGAGTCATCTCCCATTTCTGGTTCGGATTACTACGCTGGCACACCAGCCGTGCTATGAAGACCTTCCTGAATCCAACATCGAATCCGTTTCGCGTCTGGTGAGACGCGTTGTTTCATGGATTGAAAAGTTGTTTCCCGATACTGCCTACAACTTCTGCCTTCATACACGCCCACCGGGCTGTAACGATCCCGCTGACGCCTACCATTGGACAATCGAGATTTTCCCACGAATCACACAAGTGGCTGGATTTGAATTCAGCAGTCATTGCATGATCAACCCAGTACTACCTGAGGATGCGGCAGCCCAGCTTCGCAGCTGTGCATTGGCAGAAGATCCAAGACTCATACTGTAGTACTAAACGAATCCAATGGGGGTGAGGCGACCGACAAGACTTCGGTCAAATTAGCGCCATGCAACAAGCTGAATGAAAGCACTCATTGTCTAAACCACCGTGCCTTGTGATCTGAATGCAGCAATTGGCTCCCTACACCGGTCGACCCTACAAATCCGATGGACTTTGCTGCCCAATGAACCCGATAGATCAAATACGGAAACGCTTACAACTGCGCAAAAGAATCCAGTTATCGGACTCACGGCTCGTTGCGGCACCAGTTTTGCGGGCCGTCCAAACAATACCCATAAAATCGTCATTCGACGATGAATCCCACGCTTATACAATCATCGCTTGTCGACCAAGCGACTCAAACTGATATTAGAAAAAATGACGTTGCACGCATCCCTCTGTCTCGTACTGCACAACCATCAACCGATCGGAAATTTTGACGGGGTATTTGAACAGGCTTATCAGGACAGCTACTTGCCGTTCCTAAATGTATTTGAACCGTACGACCAATTGCGGATTTCACTTCACACATCAGGCCCGCTGATGATGTGGCTCGCTGAGCGGCATCCAGAGTACCTAGATCGCATTAGGATGCTGGTTGATGTGGGTAGGATCGAAATCATTGGTGGCCCTCAGTACGAGCCAATTCTTACCATGCTGCCGTCACGTGACAGAATTGGGCAAATTCAGGCCTACAGCGCTTGGCTCGAACGCAATTTGGGTGCCGCGCCTTCAGGCATGTGGATGCCTGAACGCGTTTGGGAATCATCCCTCGCAAGTGATCTGGTTGATGCGGGCATCAGCTATACCGTCCTTGATGACTTTCATTTCCGGGCAGCGGGCCTCGAGGAATCCGAACTGTCCAGCTACTACCTGACCGAAGATGACGGTCGCATCCTCAAAATTTTCCCAGGCTCCGAGCACCTCCGCTACACCATTCCATTTCAGCCAGCCAGCGAGACGATTGAACACTGTCGTCAGGTCGCGGAGAAATCACCAGGGTCGATTCTCACCTTTGGCGACGACGGTGAAAAATTTGGCACTTGGCCCGATACCAAGTCACATGTTTATGATGACGGATGGCTGCAATCATTCTTCGATGCTCTTACAGACAATGCAGATTGGCTGCAAACAGTAACACTCGGCCAGGCAGTTCGACAAACCGCAGCAGCGGGAAAGATCTACTTGCCGGACTGCAGCTACCGTGAAATGACAGAGTGGGCACTTCCAGTCAAAGCACAGGCACAATTCGAGGATGTCGTGCATTCCCTAGAAGATCACCAGCGATGGCAAGATCTGAAATCGTTCGTACGAGGTGGTTATTGGCGCAATTTCAAGACCAAGTATGACGAAACCAACGAGATGTATGCTCGTATGATGAATGTCAGTAAGCGGCTCAGTGAGGCTGAACAAGCAGGTGCCGATGCTGGCGAATTGTCGGTGATCCGAGATCATCTGTATCGCGGGCAATGCAATTGCCCGTACTGGCATGGCGCGTTTGGGGGTATCTACCTGCCCCACTTACGCAACGCAATTTACAATCACTTGATTGAAGCTGACACGCGGCTCGATCAAGTCATGGACTCGGAACGGACTGCCGTTCAGGCAACCGCCGAAGATTACAACTTTGACGGTCTGCAAGAAGTTCGCCTCAGCAACAACAGATTATGTGCATGGTTAGCTCCCGCGCACGGTGGGCGCATGTATGAACTTGACATCCGCACGATCGGACACAACCTGTTGGCCACACTGCAACGTCGGCAAGAAAACTACCACCAAAAAGTTCTCAATGGGCCGAGCAACGACGGTGAAGACATTGCCAGCATTCACGATCGAGTGGTGTTCAAGCAGAAAGATCTGGATCAGCGACTGCACTATGACGCATATCCCCGGAAAAGCTTGATGGATCATTTTTACGATGATCAGGCAACATGCGACTCGGTTGCCACTGGTCAGGCTATGGAACGAGGAGATTTCGTTGATCTTCCCTATGAAACAAAACTTCGGCGTGGAGCCGATCGTGTTCAAGTTCAGATGCGCCGCGACGGCAATGCTTGGGGAATTCCTATCACCATTACCAAAGCTGTCACGATGGTCGCAGGGAGTGATCGTCTACTTTTCACATACTTGCTTGAGAACTTGCCTGCTGGAAAACCACTGCACTTTGCGATCGAAATGAATTTCGCGGGAATGCCAGCTGGTGCCGACGACCGATATTTCAGTGACATCGAAGGTAACAGACTCGGCCAACTCGGAACCCAACTTGATTTATCAGAAGTTCACGGGCTTAGCCTTTCAGATCGCTGGTTAGGAATGGACGTCACCCTGGAAATTGACCGCCCAAGTGGGATCTGGACATTCCCCGTTGAAACAGTCAGCCAAAGTGAAGCTGGATTCGAATTGGTGCATCAAAGTGTGTGTGTCCAACCTCATTGGCTTGTCAGCGGAGACGCTGACGGTCGTTGGTCGGTCGAGATCGAAATGGCGACCGTCTGCGAGGAGCAAACGGAAACGCTTTCGGAAGAAAAAGTCATCCGTTTGTAGACAACGAACAGATCTGAAATTCGTACTTGCACTTTGCCAAGCAGCTCAAAGTGTCAACTTGGTTCACGACAGACGTTTGGGCACTGGGAACTCAAGCACAAACTTTGTGCCCCTACCGACTTCGCTTTGGACACTGATCCGCCCACCGTGTGCTTCAATGATTTTCCGGGCCGTGGGCAATCCCAATCCAGAGCCTCCATCTTTCGTACTGTAAAACGGTTCAAACATATGCAGTACCGTGTTGTCATCGACGCCGCTCCCGGTGTCGATTAGATCTAACGCAACACTTTTTCTGGTGGTGTACGTTCGCACCATCAGTTGCCCCCCCGACCCCATGGACTCCAACGCATTCTTAACCAGATTCATCAGGGCTGCTTGTAACGAGTCACTGTGCAACAAAATCGCCGGCAAGTCTGGATCAAGATACTTCTCAACATCGATTCCATCGGCATCAGCTTGAGCCTGATAGGCCCGCAAAACCATTAGTATTTGGTCGTTCAGGCTACCTGGCAGTAGATCGATATCGCGTAGACGAGTGTATTTGAGAAAATCACGTAAAAGCCCCTCCATACGCTCACACTGGCCACGGACGATATCTACCCGCTCAAGAGACCTTCGACTGCCAGGCGAATCCAATTCCTCCAGATCCTCACTCAGCAGGTCGATATTCATGTGAATCACGGAAAGTGGATTCTTGATTTCATGCGCAAGTGATCCGGCTAATTCCGCCAATTCCTCATATCGAGCCCGCATGGGATCAACTTTGGTCTCGTTTTCGACACTGGACATTTGGACTCGATAACAATGAATACTGAAGGAGGAACCTGAATTGTAGCGACCACAGTGCCAAGGGAAATGATGTTCACCACCTGCTTCCGGGAAGATCCGCCCTTTCCTGAGCAACCATGCCGAACACTTCACCCACTGATCCACGGGCCGGCACATCAACTGCGGATTGATCATGGGTACCCCGGTAATTCTGGAAAGGCACCCGGGCAATAACGCCAACTTGGTTGCAAAATGCCCTTCATGGCGGCATTCAACATTTCTATATGCATCAGTCCCGCTTGCGGCATTCAAGCAGAACAGTCGATGAAGAATTCTCGGCCGGTCTTCGGTCGATCGCTAAATTGGGTTCACTCCGTTTGTAGAGGTTTTTTGGCTGTCTCCGGGTATTTGCAGAATGACGCCACCTTGCCGAGGGATATCATTCAACCGTAATCTGGAACATTCTGCTTAATTCCTTCATCCCCCCTGCCAAACCAACATGTCCACCGCAAGCAAAGATAATCCTACGACTGCCGATCCATATTTTCAGTCTCTTTTTGCCGACAGAATCGGCGGTGCAAATTACGGCAAAGACACCGAAATCTATAAGTTCGAAAAGATCAAACGTGCAAAACGGAAAGCATTGACTGATCATCCGGACCGCGCTCTGCTGGACTTTGGCATTGGAGAAAACGATGCGATGGCAGACAAATCGGTTCGGGATTTGATGGCACAGGAAGTCAACCAGCCTGAAAATCGCGGATATGCGGACAACGGTGTCGCCGAATTCAAACAGGCAGCAGCGCGTTTCATGAAGCGCCGCTTCGACGTGCAGGTTGATCCTGACACCCAAATCAACCACTGCATCGGAAGCAAACCAGCCTACGCCATGCTTCCTGCATGCTTCATCAACCCAGGCGATATTACGCTGATCACAGTGCCCGGCTATCCCGTCGCAGCGACTCACACCCGTTATTACGGTGGCGAAGTCTTTAATCTACCGCTACTAGCTGAAAACAACTTCATGCCGGACCTGGATGCTGTGCCAGATGATATTTATCGAAGGACAAAGATACTGGTCCTCAATTATCCAAACTCACCCACGGGCAAAACTGCAACGGCGGAATTTTATGCAAAGGTTGTCGCACTCGCCAAAGAAAAACAGTTTATCGTTGTGCAGGATGCAGCCCACATCATGCTGACATTCGACGGTGAACCACTTAGCTTCCTGCAAACACCAGGTGCCATGGATGTCGGTGTCGAGGTCCACTCAATGAGCAAGGGCTATGACATGATCGGTTGGAGAATGGGCTTTGTTTGTGGTCATCCCAAAATCGTTTCTGCATTTGCGGATGTCAAAGACAACAGTGACAGCGGGCAATTCATCGCGACCCAAAAAGCAGCCGCAGCAGCTTTGGATAACGATTCCATTCCTGATCAGGTCAACAAAAAGTATCGCCGCAGACTCGAAAAACTTGTAAACACACTCAATGAATGTGGTTTCGAATGCGAAGTACCCGGCGGAACCTATTTCTTGTATGCGAAATCACCTACAGGAACTCAAGCAGGAAAATCGTTCGCTGCTGCAGAAGACGCAACTCGCTACCTGATAGAAGAATTCGGGATCGTGACCGTTCCATGGGACAATGCGGGAGCTTACCTGCGTTTTAGTGTCACCTATGTCGCTCCCACCGAAGCCGATGAAGATGCCCTGATGGAAGAAACAAAACGTCGCCTTGGGGACGCAGGTTTGGCTTGGTAGCGTTTTTTAATGCGTCCAATACTTAGCGGCACTTGTGTCTCGCGGTAACTAACAACACCGCTGCGACGCACGGTATCTGTCTTTGACTGGTAGACCCACCACAAACGCCACGCTGACAGCAAAATTCCAACGAAAAAGCCGCTCGCAAAAATACGGGCGGCTTTCCTTTTTATGATGAAATTTGGCACAGCATACTAGCTGAAGCCCACGAACATTGGGGGCAGTATTAGCTCACACTCTTCACCATTGCGACCAGACGACTCTTGGTTCGGGCAGCCGCATTTCGGTGAATCAGGTTCTTACTGGCGGCACGGTCGATTTTCTTTTGAGCAACAATGTACTCGGACTGTGCCAATTCGCCATTTCCTGCCGCCACAGCTTCACGTACACGACGAATTTGCGTACGCATATTGCTTTTTCCGGCTCGGTTGTGCATCCGACGCTTGTCGTTCTGGCGAAGTCGTTTCTTGGCGCTGGCTGTATTTGGCATAGTTCGGGCGGACGCGGATCGCGCGTCGGAGACAGGGTTGGGGGTATATCAGTTTTTTTCAGGCCGCGTAGTATGGCAATCTATCAGTCATCTGTCCAGAGTCGATCTGCAAAGCGCACAATGCTATTTATGAATGGCGCCGTTTACCTAATCGGAGCAGGCCCGGGAGACCCTGGCCTGCTAACTGTCCGAGGAGCTGAGTTGTTAGCTTTGGCTGACGTGGTCCTATATGACGGACTCAGCAACCCGGAACTGCTGCAACATGCCCCCCAAGCGGAGCAAATCTGTGTAGGAAAACATGGAAAATCACGTATTTGGGCACAAAATGAGATCATCCAAGAGATTCTTGGCCATGCGAAAGCCGGGAAAATCGTGGTTCGGCTCAAAGGCGGTGACCCCGCGATATTCGCTCGCACAGCCGAAGAAGTCGAAGCAGTCAAAGCTGCTGGCCTGCCGCTGGAGATTGTCCCCGGGATCACCGCCGCCTTGGCTGCCGGCTCTTTTGCAGGAATTCCCGTCACCCATCGGGGCCTTGCCTCAGCCGTCGCTCTGGTCACAGGCCACGAAGAACCCTCTAAGTCAGAATCTGCTCTCGATTGGGAGGCTTTGGCAAGATTTCCGGGCACTTTAGTGATTTACATGGGTGTCACAACGGCTGAAACTTGGACACAAGCACTCCTTCAGGCTGGAAAACCAGCAGATACTCCGGCGGCGTTAGTCAGACGCTGCAGTCTTCCCGATCAACAATTGATTCATTGTCGATTGGATGAAGTAGCGGCCCAACTGAGCCCCGCCAGTCGCTTCAGACCACCCGTAATCGTGATTCTCGGTGCAGTCACACAATTGGCAGAGACCATGAACTGGATTCAGGATCGCCCGCTTGTGGGCCGGACAGTACTCATCACCCGTCCTGAGGAACAGGCTGAAGCTCTAGCGAAACCACTGCGAGACTTAGGTGCTCGAGTGCTTAAGCAACCCGCCATTGAGATCGAACCACCACAAGATTGGCAACGAGTCGATTCGGCTATCGCCAAGCTGAGCGAATATGACCTGCTAATCTTCTGCAGTCACAACGGAGTGCACTTTTTCCTCAACCGACTCAAAACACGCGGTGGCGATATGCGAGCGCTGGCAGGGTTGGAAATTGGCTGTGTCGGGAAAAAAACAGCTGCTGCACTTCAACAATTTCACCTGCAGTGTGATTTAATGCCAGACACATTCCATGCTGAAGCAATGGCGAGTCTGATTGGTTCACGAGTGAATGGGAAACGCATCATGGTGATCCGCGCTAGTCGCGGAAATGACCAACTTGCAACACAGTTGGCGGTACTGGGTGGTAATGTAACGCAAGTGATTGCGTATCAACACACCGATGTGACTGTGTGCGATACAGGCATCAAAGAAGCCGTTTCAAATGGCGAAGTTGACTGGATCACCGTCACAAGCAGTGCCACCGCAGAAAGTTTGCACCGCATGTTTTCCGAGTCAATGAATGACATGAAAATTGCCAGCCTCAGTCCCATCACTTCCAAAAAACTCAACGAACTTGGCTACACGATTCAGGCAGAGGCGAGTCCTTACACGATCGAGGCATTAATCGAAGCATTAGTGAAAGCAGAACAATGATTCCAAAACGTTATCAAAAGATGCATCAATCACATCCCGAATTGATGGAGGCATACGAATCCTTTGGAAAAGCAGCCAAGGATGCAGGTCCGTTATCCGTAAGAGAAATTGCATTGGTAAAATTAGCCATCTCGCTGGGTGCGGGTTTGGAAGGTGCGTCTCATTCCCACTGCCGCAAGGCATTGGAAGCAGGCTGCCAACCCGAAGATTTAACACATGTTTCAATTCTCACAGCCCCCACTCTCGGGTTTCCCTCCATGATGCGATCAAAGTCATGGGTTGAGTCGGTCACTTCCCAAAAGTCCGATAGTTAGCATCACTATGCAATCGATTCTTGGCGTCGTTTTGTGCGGCGGAAATTCGAATCGCATGGGACGCGATAAATCGATGATCCACCATAAGAACGGCCTGACCTTCATTGAGCATGCTGCCGACAGGCTAAAGCCGATCTGCGATGAGGTCTGCCTTGCCGGCAAATCGCACTCATGGGCCGATCTAGTCGCATTGCCTGACCTGATCCCAAATCAAGGTCCCATCTTTGGTGTCTTGCAGGCTCTTCATTATGCAGCCAGACAAACAGGTAGAAACCAAAAACATCAGGCATGCCTGATCACACCGGTGGACATGCCAAATCTCACCACAGATGATCTTCGCAAACTCATACTCGGCTGGAAAACAAATAACGACCTCACTTATGCAGTCAGTGGACCGGAAAGAAAACGACAACCGTTGGTAGGAATCTATCCCACTCGGCTGCACGAAGCTATTTCTCTACACGCAAAAACAGACTCCAGCCTAATGCGTTGGATCAAAAAAAAGGACGCAACTCAAATCGCATTGGATGAGGCACATTGCCAAAACATGAATCGCCCAGAAGACCTGACCGGAATCTAACGAAGCTGTTCCTTCACTGCTTGTGCTCACCAAGCATGCACGTTTCAGTGACTGCAAAATTGAAATCTACCGAAATCCAACTGACTGAAATTGATTCCATTGCGTACGCGAACAGCAAATGCGGCACCATCCGCGCCCAAGAGTCAGAAACACCAACGTCGTCCCATTCACAACCATGCCCATCACGGACGGCAAACAAGACACGATTGTCAATGACGGCCATGACGCTGGTCCAGCGCATGACATCATTCTTGCGAGCCACATTTTTTGGTTTTCCAGCGAGCTTCATCCACCATTTGTCATCGGTGACGAACGACTTGAACCGCACCAGTGGAATAGTGGTCAGCTGCGTGATAATTCAATCGCGGCTGCAAATAAGTTCGCTCCGAAGGGTGACTTGAAGTCACTTCTTCACTTCAACCGTACGGCGGTCTGATGATCCTTCAAAACAACGGACCCATGACTTTGCATCCCGCGTATGCGCATGGTGTGCCTTTATCGTGGAAAAGAACGTGGATAGCAGGAACACATAAAAAAGTTGGCTAGGTAATATGAATCTAACATCAACCTAGCCACTGGGGGGTGACTTCCCTCCATACTCGATATTCTGGTCAGGAAGCAAATCACATCTATGAGTGCCATAACTCTTGTACCGGCTGACAGTATTCCTTAAGTTTCGCATCGCCCCTGTGCAATCCTGTCGCAATTCCGACCAGATCGAATGCTTGAACCATGAAATTTGAATTCCCCAACGATGCTTTACTCGCACTTTCAGAGAAGCTGCACGCAGTGGCAACCGAGTCTCTTGATCGTGCACACCAAGGTCGAATATTAGCGAGCAGCGTGACCGCTGATCGTGACAGCCCTGCTGCTGATGTATCAGCCATGGATGGCTATGCAATTCGCATGACACAGGCAAGCCAGACAACAACGTTACCGATCCTCGGTGAATCTGCTGCAGGTTCACCCGCTCCAGAAATGCCTTCAGATGGCGTTTTAAGAATTTTCACGGGTGCGATTGTGCCGCAAGGCTGTGACGCGGTGATAAAACGCGAAGACACGGAAGAATTAGGATCGGAGATCCGACTCAAGTTGGATCCAACTGAAATATCCAAGGGGCAACACATTCGTCGCGCTGGCGAAAATGCTCCGAAGGACTCAACTGTTCTCCAACCCGGTATCGCGATCAATGGCGCCCACAAAGCCACCATGGCTAACTTTGGATCCTCAACCGTTGATGTTTTCCGGCCTGTTCGAGTCACCATTCTGACCACAGGAGATGAGGTCGGAAATTTTCAAGAAGAAGCTCCCATGCCATGGCAACTACGGAACAGTAATCGCGAAGCAATCGCAACGCTGCTAACCGCACACAACTGGATCTCGATCGTCTCAGTCGAACACTGCATCGATGACCAAAAACAACTTCATGATACGCTCACTGAGCGTCTGAAAACCTCAGATGCCATCCTGATGACCGGCGGGGTATCGATGGGTGACTACGACTACGTTCCCGACGTGATCAAAGATTTGGGTGGAGATATTGTTTTCCACGGCTTACCGATCCGCCCGGGTAAGCCCGTCTTGGGCGCTGTAACGAAGAATGGAAAACTATTGTTGGGCTTACCCGGCAATCCAGTCAGCGCTACGATGGGATGCCAACGACTCGGCATACCTCTACTTGCTTCCATAGCCGGAAAAAACAGCTGGCTACCTAAAGTGCCTGTAGTACAACTGAAAGACGGGGGTCAAAAATCCATACCGTTGACTTGGCTGCGTTTGGTAAAATTAGTCGACAATGGGGTGGCCGAACCAGTCCTCACACAAGGTTCAGGAGATCTCGTCTCCCTGGGCAATAGTGATGGATTTATCGAGGTTCCTCCCCATGAAACTGGTGAAGGACCTTGGCCATTTCATGCATGGTGAGCCAAAGATGACTGCCCACAAGCGAATGCTGAAGCAAACAAAACCACCTGAGGACAGTGTCTTGTCCGATAGAATAACATTGACAATCGCTACGTAACGTGGCTCGCAGAATTAGCAAACAACATTTTCAAAATCACCTTGAAGTACACAGTTTGCTCGCGAGTTATTCACTCGCTGTAACCCAATCGTTATGACACCGGATTCCATCAATCCCTATCAGCCAACCGTTGCAGTATCTGAGAAAAATGCGGATACGGTATCCGCAATACAATTTCGCCTAACGCAACGTCTTCTTCGACACAGTGAATCGAAGTATCTAATCCAATCCAACTCGAACCGTTTAATGCTCGGTTCGATGTTGATCATCACAATAAGTACTCTGATTTTCATCGTTGCCCTGTTGGCCGGAGCACTTTCGTTCTTTACTGCTTTGATCGGGACCATGGTTGCAGCGAGCACTGCCTACCTGGCTTTGGTGCACCGTGCCAAAATTGAAATTCGCCAAAACCTGAAACGACATGGTATGGAAGATGGAGCAGTATGCTCTGCCACGCTGAATATAGATTCTGTGATCATCAATACGCCGACAGGAACTTATCATTGGCCAACCGGCAAACTAAGGACCTATAAAACACAGAAAGGTCAGCTACTTATTCCACGCGAGCCTATTTTCTTGATCATTCCGAAAGTGAATGAATCTACGCGTGCCGAATATAAAGCGTTGGTCAAAGCAATCAAAAACCGGACCCGCTAATGATCAAAGAAATCACTTCAATCCTAGGCTAGCTGATCATTCGTCTTCAGCAATGCGGCGTCAAGCAAGAATATCAGTGGCAACATTGCCATGAACATCTGTCAGACGAAAGTCACGCCCCGCGTACCGATACGTCAATTGCTCATGATCGAGGCCTAGCAAATGCAGAATGGTTGCGTGCCAATCGTGTATATGGCATTTGTTGTCGACCGCTTCATAACCATGCTCATCCGTTGCGCCATAGCTGAAGCCACCTTTCACGCCCCCACCCGCCATCCAGGTCGTATAGCCTTTGTTATTGTGATTACGACCATCACCACCCTGTGCCGCCGGTGTCCGTCCGAACTCCCCACCCCAAATCACCAGAGTGTCCTTCAATAACCCGCGCTGTTTCAAATCGCGCAAGAGTCCCGCGATGGGCAGATCACAGGCATCAGCACGAGCTTTGTGATCTGTTGTCAAATTGACATGCTGATCCCAATTTCCATGTGTGACCTCAACGAATCGCACACCTGCCTCGATAAAACGTCGTGCTAACAGGCATTGCTTGCCAAAATTCGCCGTCCTCGGGTCATTGACCCCATACATAGCACGCGTCTTTTCACTTTCCCCCGAGGTGTCCATCAATTCTGGCATCGCGTCCTGCATGCGAAACGCAAGTTCATAAGATTCGATTACCCCTTCAACCCCCGGGTGGTACTTTTCTCTTTGCAACTTGCCCCGATTCAGTGACTGGATGTAGTCCAACTGCCTACGCTGTTGTTTATCCGAGAGATTCGGGTTCCTAATGTCAGGAACTGACTCGCCGCCCCCCCCTCGGCTTAACCTCGGCAAGCTACGGCCACTGCGTCCCACTTTTGTCCCTCCATAAATCGCAGGCAGAAAGGAACTGCCATAATTTCGAGATGTCCCCGACGGAGGGCTGAGCGATACAAATCCCGGTAAGCTGTCATTCTCGGTCCCCAGTCCATAGAGCGTCCACGCCCCCAAAGAGGGACGAATGAACTGTGCAGTCCCTGTATGCATTTGAGTCATTGCACCAGGATGCACAGGCTGGTCACACTGCATCGATCGAATCAGGCAAAGATCATCTGCCTGCTTCGCCACTTCCGGAAAAACGTCCGAAATCCACAATCCGCTTTCGCCTCGCTGCCTGAATTGCCAAGGTGACTTCAAGAGTGTCCCACCATACTTGCCACGTTTTCCATGATCCTTGGCTAACTGGGGCTTGTAGTCGAAGGTATCAACGTGCGAGGGGCCGCCTTGCATGCAGAGGAAAATCACCCGCTTGGCACGAGGTGCAAAATGCGAAGACTTCGGTGCAAGTGGATTCAGATTGGCCTGTTCTTCGGCCTTCACGCGATTCGCCAAGCTAGCAAATGCGAGATAACCAAATCCAGCAGAAACAGTTTTCAGTAGATTTCGACGAGAATGCATGGTAATGATTCCAACAGTATTTCCCTAGCAGGACTTTTCAACGCGCCCAAAAAGATCATCAGTCGACATACCGAAATTCAGCTGATGCAAATAAACTCTGGCAAAGAACAGATAGAGTTGAATCACTCAATGAACGTGCCTGCCCCCCATACGATCTCAAGAGTGCCTCGCTTGCGCGACTTTCGCCTGAAGTAGGAGGACGTGCGTAGGCTAGCAAGAACAGGAATTCGATTTGATCACTTACGTTTCCGTCAATCTGTTTCACTCGACTTGCAAAGCCTTTGCTTTGCCTGATCACAAATGGATTGTTCATCATGTAGAGTGCCTGGTTTGCCGTATTCGATGACTCCCGCACTCCAGTCACCGCACTGGCGTCAGCGAAGTCAAAGACATCCAACGAGCGTGGAGCCTGATCACGTACAATTGGCAAATAGACACTACGATACTTGGCATGTTCCATATCCAGACCATTACCAACTAACGCGGTAGCTTCGCGAACTGCGGCCTCAATCAACTCTCTCTGACTACTAGTCGCCCCTTCCATGCCGAATCGCCCATAGCGCTGCATCATGAGAAGGTTCGCCCGACCTCGTGGGGTAATATTTGGCGAATTGGGTTTGATTTGTGGCTGGGATTGCCCCGCGTTTAGCCTTCCCATTCCTTTGCGAAAACTGTTCATACGTGAACTCCCAGGACCGCGCGATCCGCTTTCATTTTGCAAGGCATTCATCACGTTTTTCTTTGCCCGCTCAACAACTTCCCGAGCATTTGCTCGCGGGTCTCCCAGAGAACCGTCGCGGACCCGCAGATAGCCGGCCTTGGCAACCTCTGATCCACGAGGACGATCAAAATCGATTTCACCGCTAATGCTCAGCATTGCGTCGCGAATCGCCTCTGCATCGAGTCGCTTGGGATTGGCACGCCACAGCAATGCATTGCCAGGGTCATATTCGTGGTACTGCTCGTCATAAGCAGTGCTCATGCGATAGACCCTGGAATTTGCTATCTGGCGGATCAAACTTTTCACGGACCAACCAGATTCCATGAACTCAACCGCCAAATGGTCAAGCAAATCTGGGTGGCTTGGCGTTTGACCAGTCACACCAAAGTTCTCCGTCGAAGTCACAATCCCTTGACCTATCATGTGTTGCCAAATGCGATTGACCATCACCCGGGCTGTCAGCGGATGATCTTTACTACCAAGCCAATTTGCAAATTCAAGTCTACCACTGGAATCATTTGCAATGCGGACCGGTGTAGCACACAAGACCTTGGGGAAACCTCTGGCAATCGTTTGTGCGGGCTGGTCTATTTCACCCCGAACTAAGAGCTTCACATCAATCGGGTCACGCTTCTCCTGCACCCCCATGCAGTAACTATGGGGCTCTCCATTTTCATCCACTACTGCCAGTTTGGTTGACAACGTTGCCAATCGGTTCGCTGTTCGCAAGCGATTGCGAACAGCGTCTTGCGTTTCAATTTTCCCGGCAGCTCGATCACGACGCGACTGGGATGCTTCTGCAATCGTAGATGTAATGTCTGCACGGAGATCCGCTAACTCTTTTTTGCTGTATCGTGGATCGTAGGGATTTGGGTCCTCAATCGGCAACAACAGTAAGCTGCTTTGTCGCCTAGTTTGGGCAGTGCTAAAGATTCCAAACTCAGATGGCGGCGAACCCCAATAGGTATTCGCATTCGCGAAGACACCGGCCAACGCGTAATAGTCTGTTTGCGGAATCGCATCGAACTTGTGGTCATGACAGCGTGCACACGCTACTGATGTACCCAAAAAGACTCTTGTGGTAGCGTCAATCTGCTCATCAATCAGATCCGCCGCGAACTGAACCCGATTTCTCTCGTTTACGTTCTTTGGGCCCATCGCCAAAAAGGTGGTCGCCACAAGATTTGAAGCCCATTGCTCATCGCTCTTGGCTGGCAATAAATCTCCCGCAATCTGCTCCCTCACAAACTGATTGAAGGGTTTGTCTTGATTAAAAGAATCAATGACATAATCACGGTACCGCCATGCGTGAGGATAGGTGTGGTTTACCTCGCGGCCAGTCGATTCTGCGAACCGGGCCACGTCAAGCCAATGCCGGCCCCAACGCTCTCCAAATTGATCGTACTTCAATAAGCTATCAACAACATGCGTAATTGCCTGCTCAGGGCTCGATTTCCATTTCGCCTCGAAGTAGTTAATCTGCTGAAGAGTCGGCGGAAGCCCAATTAAATCAAAACAAAGTCGACGTAAGACCTTATACGCTTCTGCATCCTTGGCAGGCTCAATCCCTGCCTGCTCCAAGCGAGCGAGAATGAAATTATCTATTGACGTTGAAGGCCATTGTGTATTGCGAACACGTGGCGGTTGCTCTTTTTGGGGAGATTGGTAGGCCCAAAAATTTTCTCGAGCGTTCGCAATGTCTTCATCGGTGATCGATGACTGAACCTCGGAAATTTTGTTGACCCGAGGGTCTGGAGCCCCCATCGCAATCCATTTACGAAAATCGTTAATGACGCTCTCTGAAAGTTTGCGTTTTGGTGGCATGACAAAATCTTCATGCACAATCGCATTGAACAGCAGACTTTCCTCAACATCACCCGGCACAATTGCCGGTCCGCTGCTGCCGCCAATCAACATCAATTCTCTGGTGTCAAGCCGCAGACCACCGCGGACATTTCCGGATTGGTTCGAATGACAGCCATAACACTCTCTGATTAGCACTGGCCGAATTTTAGCCTCAAAGAATTTCAATTCATCGGACGTCAGTTGCTGTCCGTACGTCGGCACAACAGCAAACGCGAGAAGAATCAATAGCACTGGGCGTAAGGTAATCATGTCTGGCATCCAAAATAATCGGCCTTAGACAAAAGGGGTAGCCATTGAAAGGTACCTCAGAATAGCGGACAAGGACGACCTCATTGTGCTGTATTCGGTTCTGGTCGGCCCCCACCAGGGCGTTGCTCATGTGCTGGGTCACCACTTTGAACTCGAGAATGCCATTTGGGTGAGTTAACGGCGGGTCGCTCCCTAACGTTTTTCAACTTATCCGAAAATGCCCCGGCGTACTTCGGCTCGTTGGGACGCCCCTTCGAGGGTTGATTTCTTCCACTTCCGGCTCCCAAATCCCGTCGCTTCCCCCTCCGATCAGCCACCGTTCTGCTCTGCGCCATTCTGCCCTGCCCTGCTCTACCTCGCTCATTTTTGGCTCGATGCAACCGATCCCGCATGCCCTCAAACATCGCAGTCAGCTCCCACATATTCAGTATGCTGTCCCCATCAGTGTCAAAATCTGACAACATTTTTGATGCTCTATCTGCAGGTTGTCTCGCGACTGGCCCCCCTTTTTTACGGTCTGTTACGCGACTTTCCGCTCGTTGTGGCTTTTCCATGGCGTGAGCTAGCGGTGCCAAAAGACCGATTACTAAGCATGAGAGTGCGGCGATGCAAATCTTCATTAGATGACTCTTGGTTCCTAAAAATTGTATTCAATGGCCAGCCCCACACGATGAAAACGGGCGGCATGGCCCGTTGAGGACTGAGAATCGTCAACTTTCTCATAAATATCAGTTCCGCAGGTATTCACGACCTTGTAGTGAAATTAAAGGGCGAAACCTGAACCAATCTCGCGGTATTAATCAAAAGTGGATCTGCCTGTCTGTTCTTCTAATCCTCGGTGGCACCCTATGTCTGATACCTCAATTGGCGTCAAAAGTGAGCTCACAACACAAATGAGACAGGGAAGCAAGGATGCTCTAGCGACCATTTTTGCCAACTACCGCGAGCGTCTTCGCCGCATTATCCAGTTTCGCATTGACTACCGAATCACAGCGAGAGTTTCGGATTCAGATATTTTGCAAGATACCTACATTGCCGCAGCAAAACGGCTCCCGCACTTTTCACAGCAAACAGAAATGTCTGCTTTTCTCTGGCTACGCCTGTTGGTGAAACAACAGTTAGTGGATATCCATCGACAGCATTTAAAGGCAGAGAAACGAGATGCCCGCAAAGAGATGGGGCTTCAGCCACACCAAGCATCCACACAGACGTCCATGGCTCTGGCTGTTCAGTTGGCCGAATCAATCACCGCAGCCAGTGAAGTTGTCGCAAGAGCCGAAACTATCGCTTTTTTGGAATCGTCGTTGAATGAAATGGACGAGATCGATCGTGAAGTGATTGCACTGCGACACTTTGAAGAACTAACAAACATTGAAACTGCCTGTGTATTGAACTTGCAACCCTCAGCAGCAAGCAAACGCTACCTCAGAGCGATGCGTCGTCTTTCCCAATTGATGTCGAAACATGAGGACTCACAACATGGAGGTGAAGCATGAACCCCGACGAACAGACTCACCATGAAGACAATGTAGAACCAAAGCAATCGCCTGCTCCAACAAAAGCAGACCACTTCGACCTCGATAAAATTGGAGAACTATTCGCCGACACAATACGGGGAGGTGCCTATCCGAACATCGATGTGTACCTACAAATGTACCCGGAAAATGCCGATGAAATTCGCGAACTTCTGGAATCGATCTCACTCATCGAGACATTCAAACAATCGAAATATGCGGTATCAGATCCATCCGCAAGGCACACCATTTTTACAGAACTCGACGATTACAAAATCATCCGTGAAATTGGACGCGGAGGAATGGGCATTGTATTTGAGGCTATCCATGAACCACTGAGCCGCAAGGTAGCGATCAAAGTATTGGCGAATAATCTTCTTGGTGAATCCAAGCATTTGGTAAGGTTTCGTCGGGAGGCACGCGCTGCAGCAAAACTGCGACATTCTAATATTGTTCCGGTCTTCGGCGTGGGCACCAGCGGCGAACATCACTACTACGTCATGGACTACATCGACGGGATGAGCTTGCACCAATGGCTGATGTCTCTCGAGCAAGATCGCTCTCCCACTGCTCCGACTGTCGACATCTACTCTGCCAACACGTTCACTGATGAAAATACCAACAAACCAATTGAAGAAGATGCGTTACAACAACCAGGTGTAGAACCATCAACGATTCAAGACACACCAAGGTACCAGCGTTGGGTAGCCAGTCTGGGCATATCTGCAGCTGATGCTTTGCACTATGCGCACTCACAGGGTGTGCTACATCGTGACATCAAGCCAGCAAACCTGCTGCTCGATAGGAATAACACACTCTGGATTGCTGACTTTGGCTTAGCCAAACTTGCCGAGCAAAACGCGGTCACTGCAACTGGAGACATTGTCGGCACTCCTCAATACATGCCGCCCGAGTCATTCGAGGGTGACTATGACATACGGAGTGAGGTATACGCGTTGGGGCTAACACTCTATGAGCTTCTGACGCTAAAGCCCGCCATCGAAGGTAATGGCACGGCCGACATTATCCGTAAAGCCACCCGTGGTGTAAGCGTACGCCCCCGCAGATTGAATCCCAAAATTGCGGAGGACTTGGAAACAATTTTACTGAAAGCTTTATCGCATGAACCGGCAGATCGCTACACAAATGCGGGAGAACTCAGAGACGACCTGAGGTGTTTTCTTGCCGATCATCCCATTGCGGCTCGAAAAACCAACCCCGTAGGACGGGTGATTCGCTGGTCCCGTCGTGAGCCCAAAGTTGCCGCCCTCACGATTACGACCTTTTTATTGCTGGGTGCTCTGACTGGAGTATCTGCGTTTGGTTTCTGGCAAACCAAGCTGGCTCTTGGCCGAGCAAAGGCCTCTGAACAAACTTCGATTACGTCATTGGCACTGGAAAAGATTGCCAAAAATGAAGCAGATGGACAAAAAGTACTTGCCGAGAAAAACCTGCAGGTTGCCGTGAAAGCACTCAATGAAGTGATGGAGAATATTTCCCGCCGTGGAATTGAGACGGGTGCGGAGTTTTTAGCGGAAGTAACCGATACAACCTCACCAAATGTCTCCGCTGAAGATGCTGAGCTGCTTAATTCTCTACTTGGCTTCTTTGATGAATTAGGTCGCAATAATAGCAAAGATCTACTTGCTGAGTCCGCGATTGCAGCAAAATATGCAGGTGATATCAGCATGAGGCTTGGTGATTTACACAAGGCAGAACTAGCCTTTAATGAATCGCTCAACCGAACTCGCGAATTGGCAGCATGTGAGCCGCATGAACCGGCGAACCTCGTTGCTCAAGCTGCGATCCTAAATGAATTGGCCCTGATCACCGGACTGCGTGGAAGACTTAAACACGCAGACAACATCTTTTTCAGAACGAAGCGTTTGTTGCAATCCTGTCCTGATGTCATGGCCACCGCAGAAGGTCGTTTCCATTATGCGATTGCAAACCGTCTGGTAGCATCGCATGCAACACGGATTGGTATCGATGAACCAAGTCCAAATCAGGGCGTGGGTCGAAATTGGCTAGCACGAAGAGTGCGTTTGACCGAACCCAAGCCGGGAATTGACAAGGCTCAAATCGCCCTCCGAGAGGCCATTAACGTTTTAACAAACTTGACGGACCAATACCCAGAGAACCAGCTTTATCGGGTGGAACTTGCCAGAGCCTATCGAGATAAAGCGGTAACCGCCTCGCTCGCCAGACATCGCACTTTAGCGGAAAATTCAATTCAGCGAGCAATAGATTTATTCCGTGAACTGCTCGTTGCAAATCCAACCTTGGATGCGATTCGATATGAGCTTGCGTTGACGCTTTGCAGCACTGAAACCTTCAACATGGACCAAGTCCGCCGATCAGTGGAGGCACATGAACTGTGCCAAAAACTGTTGGAAACATCACCCGACCTACCTCATGTAAAGGCATTGTATGCTTCCATCCGAGCCACGCTTGCCGAACGTCAAATGCGAAATGCAAAATACCAGGCTGCCGAAGATACTTGGAAAGAAGTTCTTCAAATCTATGAGTCTCTGATACAAACTGCACCCAACGTTCTTCTCTATGAACGTCGTCATAGCGATACACTTGAATCGCTTGCGGAATTAGAACGAAAACAGGGCAATGGCAACGCCGCACGAAATTATCTGGAACAGGCTATTGAAGGATTGCAACTCGCCATCAAACGCAGCCCTGACTCACCTGTCATGCGTCTGCAATTGAATCGACTGATTCAACGTGCACGGAAACAAGCGAATGCTGAAAAAACGACAGTTTCGAAGAGTTCGATTGGAGAATAAGCGCAATCTCTCCCTGCTGATCCGAGCTGCCGTCATTCGGAAACGTGGTGTAAGCCAACTCAACATCGGCTCATTATGATGAATGTGATTTACGATGTTTGTGAACCCGCTGGAATCACTCACAAGCGTTAACACCGGCTGGGCTGGCCAGCTAAGGCAACCAAAATGCGAGGATGTCCTCAACACACTCTTCTTCCAGCATTTCATGCGCAATCAATTCATCGGCCAATGCTGCAATGGCGGCCCAAACTCGCTCCATCTGAACCTGTCGCCTCAGTTCCGCCATAATCTTTTCCAATGCCGCCATTCGTTGCTTCTCATCAGCCCAGATCGGCGTTGCTGTTCGCCAAGCCTGCTCCCAATCGTGCTTCCATGGTCCATAAAAGGCAGGGTGAAAGGGTTCGTCTCGATAGACCATCTCGGCTACTGGGCCAGCGAGTATTGCTAAGATCTCCCGTTTTCGCTGCCAATCAAGATCAGGATCCACTCGTCCCCACTGAATCCGACACTCGCCAAAACGAGCTGGTAGCCAGTCATCTGCTTCACCGCCAAGCTGCATTCCCTGAATGATTCCACCCAACGCATAGGCAATCACTGCGTGCCCAGACTCATGATAGGCAGTAAGTGTTTCATCATCCATCACTTTGGCGTCACCTGTGCTAAACTGTGTTTACACAACAAAATTTTTAAAGTAAGACTCAACGAAAAAGTCGCAGTGTAAGGAAGAGTGACCAAGATGAAAGCGATGTTGCTGACCGCGTACGAAAAAATGGAAGTCACAGAGGTTACCGAGCCTGAGGTTGGGCCAGATGATGTACTCGTTCAGGTGGAAGCTTGTGGCATTTGCGGCAGTGATATTCACGGCTTTGACGGCAGCACTGGTCGCCGGATCCCACCTCTCGTTATGGGGCACGAGGCATCAGGAATTGTCGTAGGCACTGGTTCGAATGTATCAGACCTACCCGATGGTACCCGAGTCACCTTTGATTCCATGGTTTCATGCGGACAATGTGACTTTTGTCGACAGGGAAGTGGCAACCTCTGCGACAACCGTATGGTACTCGGGGTATCATGCGAAGAGTACCGCCGACATGGTGCGTTTGCTGAGCGTATCAGCGTGCCACGAAGAATTGTCTACCAACTACCAGATAGCTTGCCATTTGAAGAAGCTGCCCTTGTTGAAGCTGTTTCCGTAGCAGTCCATGCCGCCAATGTCACTCCGATTTCCCTTGGTGACACCGCTGTGGTTGTAGGTGCCGGCATGATCGGTCTGCTCACTCTGCAAGCAGCTCGTGCTGCGGGCGTGTCGCGTATCATCGCAATTGACTTGAACGAAAAACGCCTCGCGGTCGCAAAGGAACTGGGCGCGGACGAAATAATACGTGGTGACAAGTGCAATGCTGCTGACGAGGTGATGAAGCTGACTAATGGCCGCGGTGCTGATGTGGCGTTTGAAGTCGTTGGTGCAACACCAACTGTGCAAACAGCAATCGAATGTGTTCGCAAGGGCGGTAACGTAACACTGGTGGGTAATGTCTCGCCAACCATCGACTTGCCGCTGCAGTCAGTTGTGACACGGGAAATCTCGCTTCATGGCACCTGTGGTTGCAATGGCGAATACCCCCAATGTATCGATTTGATGAATCGAGGCATCATCAATGTCAAACCGCTGATCACTGCGACGATCCCACTTAGTGATGGCCCTAAATGGTTCGAGAGACTTCATGCAGGCGACCCAAATCAGATGAAGGTTGTTGTGCAGCCGCGGCGGAATTAGTCCCGTTTCACGTCCATTTGGACACAAAATGCAATCGGTTCTGGTACGGCTACGCGATTTCAGATTCAGACTTCACAAGGACGACACTGCTGTTGCCCGATTGAAAAATGATGTCATCCATAAAGCTTGTCATCAGTACGAAACCACGGCACTGCTCGATTTCAAACGACTCCGAAGTCCCGGGTGCTGGCGTCAATCGTGTCAATCGACCTGGACCATCATGCGAGATGAAAAAACGCGTGTCGACAGTGCTGACAGAGACTCTTAACAGCACCTTTCGGTCACTGTATGGTTTTTGCGCAGCTCGCTGTCGCAACTCATCACTGTTGCATTCGTCTTCGGCGAAGATGCGAACAAAACCTATATCCTCATTCTTAATCTCCAGATTGCCATAACACATTGCATTGAAGAGACCGCTAGAGAGTGCTGCCCCAACACGAATCCTCTCAATTGTGGAAAGGCCCGTGGCAGCCGCCAAGGTCTGCATTACATAAAGCACAGTAGGCTCGATCGCCGCCACGTCATTAGGCAATTCAACGCTGAATTCCGGACTCTGCAAATGCCCCGAAAAACCTTGGAAAATTGCGTTGACCTCAGCCATCACCAAGGTTTGACGCACCACATGATTCAGTAGTTTCTGCAAGGAATTTTTCGGCACAAAATTAACTGCACCAACCGCCAGAGCATCAACGGCCAAACCTTCCGAACCTCTCGCTGTCACAACAATGCAAGGTAGATCTGGATCTTCTTCTACGACTTTCGCTATCAATTCGCAGCCATTCAACTCAGGCATCCGCAAATCGGTTATCAGCAAATCGGGTCGCGACGCCTGAATTGCTTCCCATGCCAACTGTCCATCTACCACACATTCAACACGATGCCCATCCTGCTCTAATATAGAACGGATTAATGCTGTATGAGTTGAACTATCTTCGGCCAGCAGAATTGTTGCCATGGAATTGCTTTAACTTGCTCTTACCGCCTTACCCCGCAATACGATCATGCAGTTGTGCTACTTTGTACATCATACTGTACAGACTGTGGTGTTGCCGCTCGTCTTTTCGGATACTATGCCGCATTGCCCGCTCCACGCCAGTTGCCACAACATCCATGGGGATGATGCATGTTTTTTGCTATTCATCACGACATCGTCTAACGACTAGACCCATCTCATAGTGACTGTAATTTGTCTTCTCGCAAAATTGCGTCTCGCCACCATTCCCTAATCACAATGGGACGTCTAATCCGAGATCCAAGTACTGCATACGGTTGACAAAAAGTAAAAACACGAAAACCATACGAACCACCACAACATTCAAATCTTTAAAGCACCCTGATGCCGTACTTCCGTGTTCATGACAGCAACAAATTGGTCCTCACCAATTTCAAAGTCATGTTCACGTCATTTTCCAAAACGAGCACGTTCACCAAAATCAAACGCTACAAGGCTTACTTTCTGTTGAAGCAAGATGACATGCAGGTGCATTTCACTGTTCGCGATCCCTATCAAAAAGCGATTTCGCTGTACAAAGACAAATTTCAATCCACACCACGGCATGTGGATCTGACGAAACCAGTTAAATGGGAGAAGCCACAGCGCATTTTCTTCCCCACCATGGGACTGTCAACCAAACGAGACAGCGATCAAAAAATCCAAGACGCACTAATCAATACACCATTTGACGAATTCATTGAACTCCTGAAAGAGTGCTATTGGCGTGACGAGCACACTCAACCTCAGCACTGGATTCTTGATCACCCACGATATCTGTTATTCAAAAAACTTCTCGTGAATCAGAGGCGACTCACCGTTTATAAAATGGATGAGGCCGAGGAACTCGATGCCTTTGCATCGTCAACCGGATTCGACAATAGCAAACGCGCCAACAGCACTGCAGGGATCACTAACCCAAAAGAATTCAGTCGCGCATCGATTGAGACTATCAACAGCATCTATGAAAAAGACTTCGTTGATTACGGTTACCAAATGCGTTAGATGCAAAGTCACTGCAAGGTACGAGCAACGAAAGCGAGTCGAAAAATTGGTCGCTCCCGTGATCTCTGCAACGTCAAATGGCGCATATTCACCAAGCCTTCTGTTCAGAAAAATCTGCCACTTCCGACTCGAGGAAGTAACCGACTCCGGACTGACGGAGGCAGTCAAGCTGTGCCCGAGGCGTTGGAGCTAATTTCTGACAATCTTGAGGGGCAAGCACATCCGCTGATGTGTCACCAGATTCTACAACGTGGTCTTGATCATTCGTGGCTTGCATGAAGTCAGAAATTGATCGTGGTCTTGAACGCGGAGCGGAGCAAAATTGAAGCATCTTACGTACTCCATTCAAACGCTCCAATGAAACCAAGGCGGTTTGCCTCGCCAGATCTTGATCCTTTGAAGTGACCAACTCAGCAAGGGTCATCAACTCGACTTCCAGCTTTGCTAACTCATCGAACAAACGTTGCTCAGACGCACTCTGGCTCGCTTGAACTCTCTTCTGATCAAGTTTCCGGCCTACCGGGAGCAGGTTCAACCGACCAACAGAGGGTTTATTTTCATCATCGTGACGAGCAAGCGTCTCTGCCCGATCCACTTGAATCGTACGTGGTGCCTCGATCCCAAGCTGCACCTTTGACTTCTTCAATTGGATGACCCTAACACAAACATTCAGATCGCGAAATTCTATCGACTCGCCTTGTTTCCTTGATAACACCAACATTCGCACTCCTCCCTATTCACAGACCTAGCCAACGCGAGACAACCTAACGCCGCCGGGTACTAAACACAAGTTCAGTATTTGCGTTTTCTGGAGAAGTGGATTGCAAGCAAATAGACTCAATCCGTTCACCATTCATCCAAGGGAGATTGCGCTTCGTGCAACTACGAACCGAGGACGAAAATCATAGGTAAGCTTTGATCGCAAATCGCGCTGGGGTGAACATCGGCAAGCCGTCGTTAATGCTGAGTCCTCCACGAGCACGAACCTTCATTCAAGGATGCTTCTCGAACCATGCGATGGTTGCGGAAGCAATGCCTTCATGTCCACCGTCAAAAATAGTCAGGCGGGCTTTACCACTGTGGCGTCGCAAAAAATACTTTCGATTGAAAGTTGGATCGAAGCCTTCGTCACCTTCTCTCGCCATCTCCAATGCTCCCGGCCGTGACAGTTGCGATATTTCGATCTCAGTCACTACGCGGTCACCCTTGGCTTCCGCGATCCGATTAAAGACGTTGATGGAGTGGCTAATGGGCACACTTCCTTCATGCCCATCTTTGATCCCAGCGTTAATGTCAATCGCTACATCACGTGCATCTGCCGCATATGTGATGGGACTGCGAGCTTTATACTGCGCATCAACCTCCAACGATTCACCGGGAGCCCCACCACAGCACTGTTCGATCATTTTGCCGTACCGAGTACTACGGTGCAGTGCATGCCATGCGGCAAGATCACTGATACCCACCCACGCGCTTGCAGCACGCCACAACTTGGGATGTCTTGCAGCCATGAGCATGGTCATATGACCGCCACCCGATGTCCCTGTCAAATAAATTCGTTCTGAATCGACTTGATAGTGCTCAGTAACCCACAAAATCGAATCAAGAATATCCTGCTGGGCTAACCTTGATCCGCATGCTTGTGGTCGGTGATTAATACCACGAAAATTTGGAAACAGATAAATCCACCCTCTGCGATGCACAAATTTTTCGAGTTCATTGCGCTGCGACAAATCTGCGCTCCACGAATGAAGGCTGACAACCATCGGAACAGGTTTGAGTCGCTCTTTGTCTGAGGGAGGCACAATCAGAATCGCTTCCTGAATACTGGCATCCATTGAGCTCTTGAACTGGATTCGCTCGCGATTCATCACCTCTTGCGACTCCTTCACACACACTTCATCCCCGTTGGAGAATGCAGGCATCAAAAAAATCGCCAAGCCCAAGATACGCACCATAGAATTGGCTCATTCAAATAAGAAGATTTTTTTATTACAGGCAGCAGCAAATCGAACACCATCTTGCCGCCTCCACCATGCAATGCATTAAGGCACCCGCACGAAATTAACGTCAGCAACGTCTCTGTGTTGACCTGATTTTATACCACGATCATAAGCCCAAAGCATTGGAAGCCTGGACCGAAGCTACTCAGTCGCTTCCAACATTTCATCGATTTCCGGAAACAGATCCCTCTTCGTCAAACTTATCTCCAAAACAAGCCCTTTTTCTCTGATGCCCCTCTCACTTTCAGCTTTTTCAAAGAGAAAACTGCGATTTCCATTTATCACTGCGCGATTATTGGTAACTACCAGACTGCTGTCCAACGCTCTCTTTCGTAAGCTTGACTCGCCAGTCATACTCTTAAACAGAATCAAGTGGGGAATGCTCAGGAGTGGTACATGTGCGGAATAACGGGAGCGGTCTGGAGCGACCAGAGACAGTCCATTACTCCCGAAGTGTTAACAAGGATGACCAATGCCATCTCGCATCGTGGTCCAGACGATTCCCAAACCTGGATCGACACAAACCAACAGGACGCTTACGGAAATCACATTGGTGTCGCCTTGGGTTTTCGACGCCTCAGCATCATTGATCTTAAGGGTGCTCGGCAACCCATGTCCAACGAAGACGACTCCATTCAAATGGTCTTCAATGGCGAGATTTATAACTACCAGACACTGCGCAGAAGACTGGAAGGGCGTGGCCACCAGTTCGCAACCGATGGAGATGGCGAATCCATTCTGCACCTTTATGAAGACTATGGTGCAGACTGCTTCAACCATCTCAACGGCATGTTTGCGATTGGCATTTGGGATGCGAAGCGAACGCGATTTGTGCTGGCACGCGATCGCATTGGACAAAAACCTCTTTATTACGCAGTCAAAAACAACCGACTTGTTTTCGGTAGCGAATTGAAATCACTGGCGGCTGTCGAAGGAATATGCGAGGAAATAGACCCAGCGGCGATTGATGAATTCTTGACTTATCAATACGTTCCTCACCCAGGTACGATCTGGAAAGGTGTTCGAAAACTCGCGCCAGGACACATGGCCATTTATGAAAATGGTCAATTAGCGGTCCATCGCTACTGGAATTTTGATCCTTCCATAGAAAAACCGATTGACGGTGAAAGTGCCTGCGAACACCTTCGGGAACTGCTGACCGATTCTGTAAAACTACGGATGCAAAGCGATGTACCACTAGGTGCCTTTCTGTCGGGTGGAATCGATTCATCGTTGATTACTGCGATTGCCAATGAGCAATGTGATTCATCGGTCCGCACATTCAGCATTGGCTTCCCTGTCGCAGATTTTGACGAGACTGCTTACGCCGCTGAGGTTGCCAAACACCTCGGAACCCAACACCAACGATTTGAGGTGATGCCCAGTGGAGTGGATGTAATCGACAAATTGGTTTGGCACTACGACGAACCATTTGGTGATTCATCAGCTGTTCCAACGTGGTATCTTTCGGAACTCACAAAATCTGAAGTTACTGTGGCTCTCTCGGGTGACGGTGGTGATGAATTGTTTGCTGGATACGAGCGTTACCGTGCCCTATGGCTCAGCAACAAGCTTCGAAGTCTCTTTCCGGTTCACAAGATTCCCGGGCTGCATCTGATTCAAAAGCTCCCTGACTCGAACCGCAGAAAGTCTTTCGTGCGGCGTGGCAAACGTTTTCTGGAAGCGCTGGACCAACCACCAGCAAGACGATATTTGAACTGGCTCCAGATTTTCCCTGAATCGTTGAGAGCCTCGATCTACACCGATAGTTTCCTTGAATTATTGCCGGGTGATGATCCCTTTGATTTCCTGGACTCAGCATGGACACGCAGTACCGGCCGAGATTTGGTTACGCGGGCCTCCACCACAGACATCCTTTCCTACCTGCCGTGTGACCTTTGCACGAAAGTCGACGTTGCATCGATGGCTCACGGCTTAGAAGTGCGACAACCACTACTCGACCACCGCATTGTCGAGTTTGCCGCGTCACTGCCAGTCGATCTAAAATTTCGCGGTAAGAGAGGCAAACTGATCCTGCAGGATGCGTTCGGCTCAATGATTCCCAAATCAATTTTCACGCGAAAGAAAATGGGCTTCGGGATACCGATTGCCAACTGGTTTCGAAATGAACTCAAGCCCATGGTCCATGACACTCTCCTGGCACAAGACGCAAGAATCAGCCCCTACTTCCGACAGGAGTCCATTACAGAACTCGTACGGTCGCATGAGACGAACGAGCAGAATCATGGATACAGATTGTGGAACCTTTTGATTCTGGAAAAGTGGCTCCGCGAGTGGACCTAGATCAGACTACTTTTTTAGCAGATTCGGGAACTGGCTGGAACTTTCGTTCGCGTCTACGAATCACGATACCAAACATCGTGGAACTGGTCACCAACGTCAGAAACCCCCCAGCCGCCACTACTCCCAACGTTGCCATTCGCTGCGTAACTTCGGTGTTCTTCCAAGCGTCCAACATCGCGTCGCGCTCCGATTCAGTAATCCGAATTTCTACAGCATCCTCATACAGTGTCGTTCCGCCAACCGTCACCTCACCAGAATATCGTCTCAGGGTAAGCTCTTCATCGAATCGTTTGTCACTGATCTGATAAAAGCCAGAGCTACCAAATGTACCCACCAGGTTTTCGATAAAAGTTGACAAAGCTGCACGTTGCATCAGTTTCAATTCTCGCAAACTTTCGTCTCGCGTTTCGCTAGGCCCGGACACCACTACAAATGTTGCCACGTTCTCTCGTTCTTGCATGGGATTACCAATCCACTCTGCACGACTCTCCGGATAAACAACATGATCAAGCGGCGGTACAGACAATTCTTTCGGGTCCCGTCCAACCTCCACTAGCTGATCATTGATACTTTGATCCTTTGCCTTAGCTGTCTGCCCATCTGCGGCTGACATGCCAGACGTACACCCCAGCAAAACCAGGGCTGCCAGCACCAGCCGTGTTTCACACCGATACTCATACATGCCTGCTTCCTCCTGGCGTGACGCCAACAAAGTTTCCCTCTGCGGACTGATTGTGACGGCTATCATGTTGGATCGCTTTACGATTAACCCACGGTGCTGACAGTTGAACCGCGATTGCGGTTCCTCCCGCTACCATGATCCCGATTGCTCCGGGGATCGGAATGAACTGATGAACTGCCCAACCGACAAAGACAGCGACCGCCACTGACCACAGACTGAGGCGTTTTCGACGCAAAGGATCCACAGGCTTCCACCAACGCAACACTGCAAACAACAAGGCAAAATGCATCACAAATGCTGATACAGTTGGTTTCCCTTCTGGATAGAGGCTTGGAGAAAGGCTGGTTGAATCCAAATCCCTGACCAACGCTCGGTCCAGCGGGATCATCAAAAACTCACCCATCACAAAAGCAAGATAACCGACCGCGACGCCCACACCAGCCAAAACCAATCGGCGGGTCAGTGGCTCGCCGTCGTCACACTCCCACAATTTCCCCAAACTCAAAATAGCAAAGGTGGCACCGAGCACAATGATCGCCAGCCATGCATAGGTTGCGATTGATTGGGCGGGCATGGGCTCATTGTAAAATCGAATTGCTCCTGCTGCCCCTGCCAAGCCGAAGGCCGACAACGTTGCAGCAATCCACGAGGTGTTCAACTCAGCCAGTCGGTTCAACCGCGGCTTGGCACGTAGCTCATTGCGTACGCTGCTGGCCCAAGCGGCTGGTGAAACGACTTTGCGTTGCGGAGCGTATTGAACCGCCAAGCGTTGGGCCTCTGCGTATTTTGGCTGCCGCTTCGATTGCAAAACCATCTTCCAAATCACGTAATACGGCACGTAGCCGCACGCAATCACACTGAGCAGCGGCACCAACCATGCAAACTGGGTAATAGCGATGAGAACCCATATCAATACCAGTATCAGGTTGCCATAGGGATCTGACTTCCGGCTATTCCCGGTCCACCAGCGATGAAAATCGTGCCAACTTGTCTGCACAGCTCTTGCAACCGGCTCATCAAACAGATCATCCTGAGCCTTCTGTTGTCCTGCTTTCCGGGTGCTCCCTGCTTTGACTGTGGCTGCAATCAGTATCGCGTCAATCGGCTCCGATTCCGATGAAGCAGCACCCAACACTGAATGAGAGTGATAACCATTCGTCGGCTTAGAACCTTGCTGCTCAAAAGATTCACCTGTGATGTTTTCTAGTGAAGACAGCATTTCTGCCACAGATGAAAATCGTTTGCCGGGATCTTTTTCCAAACATCGAGCAATCGTTGCACGATAAGGATCTGCGATACCGGTCAGATCCGGTAATGCCGTCAAATGCTTGACAATGATCTCGTGACAACTCTCGCCGTCAAACGGAACTCGGCCAGTCAATAATTCAAAGAGCAGAACCCCAAGCGCATAAATATCTATTTCGCGGCCATACTGACCCCGGCCAATTTCCGGTGCCATGTAATGAAAGGTCCCGACACTCTCGGTGTGACCACCACGGTGAGAAGTAGAAATAAACTTGCTGAGACCGTAGTCCCCAACTTTCACTTGCCCCAAATCATCAAAGATATTGCCAGGTTTAAGATCTCGGTGCACGAGACCCGCACAATGTAAATGGTGAACTCCCGCTCCGATCCCTCGTATCCAGCGATTAGCCTCTGAGATCGACAATCCCTCAGGAGACTCGTCAAGTATTTGCCTTAGGTTGAGCCCAGCCACGTATTCCATGACGACCCACGACTCATCCTTTGAGTCACGACAAATGTCAAACAAGGCAACAAGGTTAGGATGTTTCAAATTCAAACATTGTGAAACACCACGGAGTTCGATTTCCAGGTTGCGTTGAATTCGCTTCAGCGCAACCTCCTTGCCAGCATCACTAAGGGCAAAGTAAACCTCACCAAACCCACCCATGCCTACTCCACGACGAATCGTATAAGGCGGCAGCGGTGTCGATCCGGGGGAGTACGTAAATGTCATCGATCGAGTCGTTGAATCACTAGCCTGCGTTTCCCCGAGCCAAACTTCATCATGATCAGTTTGGTGCGAGAGTTTTGCTTCATGGAAATCAAGACTTCCATCACCAAAGTCCATTTCACCTTTTAAAGTTTTGTCGACCGCCTGACTTTCCGATGCGGGCGGCGGCTCAGGGATCTCCTTCAGTTTAGCGAGTAGTGTATTCATTAATCGAGGTTTCCAAGGAGATTGATCCAGAGTGGTCTTCTCTGGGACGTCATTTTCCACCCTATCCACGGCAACAGTCGAATCTGCGATGGGCGCAGAACTTTCACCCAAATTCTGCAGTTCCGATGAATTTGGTTGTTTTGCTGTCTTATTCACGCCAATTCCAACGTCATCGCGAGTGATTGAATCACAACTCTGCAGCCCAACTCGAGTTTCTGAAACTCACCCGCAAGCCCAGCCTTGGCATACCATTGGTTGTCTTTCAATTGCAGAATCGCCCGATCACTGGCATCACGACACCTCAAATGACAATCGGAACCTGGTCCAACAAGAATCGTCTCACGCACCAACACAACACCGTCCACGTGTTGATCAAAACGATGATGACCATTTAAAGCCAGAACGGCCGTATCTGAAAGTTGACTTGGTTTTCCCAAGGTCATCAAAGCAGATCCGTCGACCGGAACCTGAGTACCATCAGTCAGCAAAATCTTTTGATCTGCTGATCTCTGTCCCTGCCAAAAATAATCAGCCCCTCGCCGGGAGATTTGGCCTGCCAAACGAGGCCAGTCAGCCTGAACACAGATGTCTACAGTGCTTGCACGACTCAATCCCCCAACACTCCATTGAACTCCCGTCACCAGCAAATAACCACCACAACCATCGACCCACAATCTCCAGCGTGACACTGGAGATTGAGGAGTTTTCGGTTTGGTTTTGATTGCCGACACGGATCAGCCTGCTGTGTCAGGAAGAAAATGAGTCAAGAAGAGTGCAACAACATCGCATCAGTCGATTTGAATGGCAACAAAAGCTTCAGCCTGAGTATCTTCAGATCCCTCGAAATACGAAGAAATCTCATGAAGCAGATTTTCATCATTCGGCTGATCGAGGTCAATTTCACTGAAGTACTCAGCATCGATGCTCATTGTCTCCTCTTCAACATCAATCCTGGTAGCAATCTCATCTAGTAGGTCACGAGTGCGGGCCAATTGACTGTCATCCAAGTTGAGTTGGCTGCTTGTTTGTGCCACACGCAAAGCTCCAACGCGGGCCTGCAGGTTCTCAACTTCTACTTCCAACTGACTCTTTGCACCGAGCATGGCTTCCATTCGCTCCTGAGCAGCCTGCAACGAAGCTTCACGAGCCGATAACATCTGCCCGAGTTTCTCTGCTGTTGCACGGCGTGTTTTGAAACGCTTGAAACGATTCCCAAGGTCAGTTTGAACTTGCGCAGATGTGTAGGTGCGGCCTCCATAACTGTAGAACTCGTTTTCGCTCCGCAAGTCCTCACTCAATCGCTCAATGTCACCCTGAGTCTTTGCGAGTCGCTCGTTTGTCTGATCCAGTTGTTTTTCCAACTTGGCAAAATCAACCTTCTCACGAGCAATGCGTTTCGCATTCACTTCAATCTCCGGCTTCAGATCGGCAATCATCTGACGAGCTCGTTTCAGTTCCCACTCCAACGGCATCGCATCATTGGCTGATTCCTGCAACCAACTGACCCCACATCTCGCGTAGCTAAAAAGTGGCACGCCGAAAGTAAGGCTCGAAAGCAGTGCGAGTGCGCCCCCCGCCATCATCATTTTTTTAATCATCGTCAGAATTCCTCGGTATTGGTGGCTGATAGAAATCGGTGACCCATACCACTTGCATCAATCACCGTTCCAACTCCCCTCCATTCGCTGACCATCTCACAATATTGGCGGCAACTGATCCAAAAAATCCTCAAACCCTGCTTTCGACACGCCAAATCAGTCAATCTGCATGCAAACCGACACGGTACACTCTTGAAAAAACCCCTCTAAGGATTCATTTATCTCTTTATTGACACTACAGAGGCGTTTATTTACACTTAAATAGCCTGAAAGCCGATTATTATCTCAGACATTCGTGTTACGCGGGATTGATTGACGCGATGCCGAATCACAAACCTCGAATGGCCAGTCGCGACACAGAACCACTCCTAAATTACTTACTGGCAGAGACTTAAGAAGAAACACTGCAAGACGAAGGCTGACCGGTACCCAGCTTCCAGTGAACCTTCGCTGCCGGAGCAACTCTTTAACAGCAAAGCCTCGAATGCAGTTCAGCAAGCACATGTTGAACGCCCATCGCTCTCACTTTAGAAGGGAGATCACTCCGATGACGAATTCAAGCACTAAGCACTCATCAACTAACGCACAGGACAGGCCAGTCAAAGCGATGGGTGAGCATTGGTACGATTTAACAGCGAGGCTAAGTCGCAAATCTCGCGAGGAGTTTGGTGATTGGCTGACCCACCAGTTGGAAACCATTGAGTTAGAACTTTCGAGCTTCTCAACTGCCCGTTCACGCGAGCAGACAAAATCCCAACGGCTTTGATTTTGGCGTTATCTCCCGCGTCGGGTCCTGCCCTAAAATTCTTTGCACCTCACCATCAGGCCCCATGTATCGCTGGCATGCAGCCAGGCATCACACGTCGTATTTACCTTTCTCGCTTTCGAAAGGTCCACTTGTCATGTGATTCGGGATAGAATTCCAGCAACTAAAGGAAACTTCCCACCGAGACTTCATTGATGAATCACCTTCGCTTGTTGGCGTACCTGCTTGCACTGATCTGCCTGCCATTTTTTTCTCCCGGAATCGGAGTTAGTCAAGACAAAATCGACGCCGCACAGCCCGCTGAAATCGAACCCGACGAGCAACTGCTGGCTGACTGGACAAGCCCAGACTTCTGGCAGACTGCAGACAAAAATGCCGCCGCAGACAGTTGGGAATTCACGGATGGCGAGGTTCGGCTAGTCCGGCCACAAGGCGGCAAGGGTAGTCTTGTCAGTCGTCCGTTGCCACCCAATTTTGAACTCTCCTTCGATTGGAAAATTCAAGCCAACACCAACACCGGATTGAAGTATCGTGTCCGAAAATACGGGTCGAAGTATTACGGTGTTGAATATCAGATCATTGACGATAGCCCAACCGCTTCTACCAAAGGATCGACGGCGGCGATCTATGACTTGGTAAGCCCAAGCGTCCCAAAGAATCTGAATCCAACCGGCAAATGGAATACAGCAAAGATCGTTGCCAATGGCCCCATTTTGCGTCACTACCTCAATGGTGATTTGGTATCCGAAATTACCACCCTTGGTCCTACTTGGGATTCCAACCTTGCGGTAAGTAAATTTTGGGGCCTTGAAAATTTTGGCAGCCCAATCGCCGGCGATCGAATCATGCTTACCGACCACGGTGGTAAAGCTGCATACCGCAATTTTCACTTCTCCGAAATCAAAATCCCCAGCACACCCATAGCAGATTCGACGACGGGACCATTTCTAGCCAATGGAATGAGAAACAGTTGGGCCAACCAAGACTCAATCGTGCTTTGGACACGGACAACGCGTCACAAGCAGATGAACAAGGATGGAAAACTTTTCCGCACGTTGTCATCAAAAGATGCTTCAAAGCTATCCAAGAACACAGATGCGGAGCAGATTCTTGCTGCTCAACTACCGCAAGGTGCTATTTTGGATGACATGTTTGGTGCATGCCCAGGTCAAGAAGGCGAAGTACGCTTGATCTATTTTCCGAAACTTCAACGCCGAGCACTTAAGAGCACGCCGTGGAAACGAACCGTTGCCAGCAACGACTTCACCACCCAATGGCAACTGAACAACCTCAAACCAGGGACGCATTACGCCGCCATTGTTGAGGCTCGCGCTTCTAAGGGAGAACCACCGACCACCGTAATTCGTGGAGGCTTTGAAACTGCGCCGGCAACTGATGCAAAGAAAAACATCAAGTTCTGCATGACTACTTGTCATGATTTCATTCGACGCGATGACGGCCTGCGGGGACACAAAATTTATCCAGCCATGACAAGGATCGACCCTGATTTTATCGTCCACGCCGGGGACATTGAATACTACGACAAGCCAGATCCCTGGGCGATGACACTAGAACTGATGCGTTTCAAATGGGGCCGGCTCTTTGCTCTACCCAGCAATCGTCAGTTTTACCAAAACACGACCAGCTACTTCCTGAAAGATGATCATGACACACTAAAAAACGACTGTTCTCCCGGGCAAAATTATGGCTCGGTTAGTTTTGAACAGGGAGTGAATTTATTCAATCAAGAACAATTCCCAGCCCATAACCCACGCTACCAGACCGTACGTTGGGGAAAAGATCTTCAAATCTGGTTTCTGGAAGGTCGTGATTTCCGAAGCCCTAATCAAATGCTTGATGGGCCAGAAAAAACAATTTTAGGTAAGGAACAGAAAGAATGGCTATTCAAAACCCTTGATGCCTCACAAGCAAAATTCAAACTGGTATTCAGCCCCACACCTATCGTTGGTCCTGATCGAAAAAACAAAAAGGACAATCACGCCAACACAATCTTTGCTCATGAGGGCAAAGAGCTTCGAGATAGACTATCGCAATACAAGGATCTAATTGTGCTTTGCGGCGATCGTCATTGGCAGTACGCATCTCGTGATGAAGATTCGGGTCTCTGGGAATTCGGATGTGGTCCAGGGAGCGAAAAGCATCAACTCGGCTGGAACCCCAAGGACAAGCGACCTGTTCATCAATTTCTTCGTGTCGCTGGTGGATTTCTTTCTGGAGAAATAAAGTACACAACAAAGCGATCCCAACTCACATTGCAGCATCGCAAAGTAAATGGGGACATCGTAAGTGAATTTCAGTTTCCGGCTGAGCAAACTGAGATCAAATCCGAAGATTAAGAACACTAGCAGAACGCAGATGATTCACACTTCATTTCGCATGCTGCTGAATCATCTGCATCAAATCGGCAGAAGGCTGGTTCAGTGTCATCACTTGAGCTGGACCAGAAGGATTCTTTCGGTCTCGCACAATCACGATCACTTCATGACCATTGGTTGAATCGACGTCAGCAAAAAGCATTTCACTTGGTGTGCTACGAGCAGCTCCAATCGCGGCATTGACCCCGGTTGATCCGACCTTGGAAGTCGCGCCAACACTTGGAACTTCTTGCTGCAATGACGCGAGTCGTGTCTGAGGAGGCTGAGCACGTTTGTAAATCGTCGACAGACCAGTTTTGTCAAGTTGCCACTGCACAGACCCCGGACCAGCATAAATCCCAACATCACCTTCGTAATCAGCGGCATTACACACACCAATCAATCTCCCTGCTTCATCAAACAGGCCACCACCACTTCGACCATCAATGGGTGCACCAGCTATCTCAAGATTGGAAACTCCCAAATGCTGATCATACTTATCGACACCGGTTATCCTTGTGTCCCGGCGTGAAGGATCAGCGCCCCTATCACAACCAAAACTGAAAGCGGTTTGACCGGCACGCACTCGTTCCTGCGGATGAATCATTGGGACTGGCTGCATCTGAAATCCAGGACGAATCGCAACAAGTGCAACATCATGCGTGTCAGCATCGTAGTCTAGTAATTCGCCAACGACGGTGTGAGTCTGCCCTCCAACATAAACGTCGACTTCAATCTTTCCTTGCCCCTTGTTTTCCCGAAACAGATGCCCACATGTTAAAACCAACGCCTGATCACCGTTAGTATCAATAACCGTACCAGTGCCAGCACCGTACCCATGTCCATCATGGACGCGAAGACGAACTGTTGCCGCGCGGGCAATTTCGATCGCTTGTGCAAGCGACACCGTGGGCATCGCTTCACTAGTGGCAGAAACTGGAGCGACTGTTGCTGATGTTCCACCGGCAAGTGGTGCAAGGCGAGTCGCCGGTGCGGCAATATTTTGAAAAGACGGATCCATTGCCCGGGTGGGAATCCGAGGTCCCGATGGACTGCTCGCTAACGCCGCCTGCAAAGCCGGCATAGATTGCTGCCCGATCAACCTGGCGACCTCTTGGCCACCTGACAAGACAACATACGTCGGTGTCTTGCGGATGCCATAGCGGGCCGCCAAGTGTGGTTCTGTCACGACATCCACATGCCGAATGGCAACCCCTTTGCTAGCAAGCTGAGCAAGGGTCGGCTTCATGGCCTGGCAGGGAGCGCAGTGCGCAGACGAGAAATCCAGCAAAATTGCATCACCACCGAAGGCGGCCTGCGAGGCAGCGAGAATCCAAAGTAAACCGGCAACCGATAGTGCGAAAAATGATCTCATCGCAATCGCCCCTCCGTGGACAACATGTGCATGAACCCTGCTTTTCGCCAAGGCATCCTGCCATCTGAAAAGCACCGCTGAGCCGAGCGATCTTCGCACTCGGACCTGTGGTGGATAGTCGGTGAGAAGCCCATTCCGAGGCAAGATCAAACATCGATGTGACTTGAAAACTTGAGGCTTTTTTTGCACTAGGCCAAGGTTTTCCGTATTTTTTTTAGTTCAGCTATCCATGAGGACTCGGAAGAAGTGATCCTTTCGAGATTTCAATCGTCACCGTGCCGTCGTATGAAATGTCTCAGGTGATTACAATTCCGCTGACAATCCTGCTACCCAATTGCATTCATTCATGACACGTAAAATACTCGTCACCAGTGCGCTTCCCTATGCGAATGGCCCGATTCATATCGGACACTTGGTGGAATATATCCAGACTGACATTTGGGTCCGATTTCAGAAAATGCGAGGTAACCGTTGTACCTACATTTGTGCTGATGATACCCACGGAACCGCGATCATGATTCGCGCCCGTAAGGAGGGACGTAGTGAGGAGGCCCTGATTGGGGACATGAGCGCAGCTCATCAGCGTGACTTTTCTGGATTTGGAATCCAGTTTGATCATTACGGTAGCACCAACAGCGATGCAAATCGCGAAATCTGTGCTGAGTTCTGGAAATCACTCCGAGAGGCAGACCTCGTCACCGAGCGAGCGATCGAACAGCTCTTTGATCCCGAGGCGGAAACATTTCTCGCGGATCGTTTTGTTCGCGGTACATGTCCAACCTGCGGTCTTACTGATCAGGCGGGGGACAATTGCACATGTGGCGCGACCTATAGTCCAACCGATCTGATTGACCCGAAGAGTACGCTCAGTGGTGCTACACCGATCCTCCGCGAATCCCAACATCTGTTTGTCGAATTGGAAAAACTGCATGCGCTTTTAAATCATTGGGTTGAAACAAGTGGCGCCCTTCAGACTGAAGTCGCCAACTACTTGAAAGGGCATTTCCTGGCGGAGGAATTGCGGGACTGGGACATCAGCAGACCAGCCCCCTATTTTGGATTCGAGATACCCGATTCCCCGGGCAATTACTGGTATGTCTGGTTCGATGCACCAATTGGCTACATCGCCAGTACCCGTGAATGGTGTGAAACCAATGGCGAACAGTTGGCAGACTGGTGGCGAGATCCAGAGTGCGAGATTCACCACTTCATCGGCAAGGACATTACCTACTTCCACACGCTGTTCTGGCCCGGCATGCTGAAAACAGCCAAGTACAACCTGCCGACTAAGGTACACATTCACGGTTTCCTAAACGTCGACGGCAAGAAGATGTCAAAGCGTGACGGAACACTGGTCGCTGCAGAGACCTATCTAAAATATGCAAACCCGTCATACCTGAGATATTTTTACGCGACCAAACTGACTTCACGCGTGGAGGATCTGGACTTAGGAGTCGAAGAATTCACTGAGAAAGTGAACAGCGATTTGGTTGGCAAAGTCGTTAATTTGGCGAGTCGTGTTGGTAAGTTTGCCAACAAGACAGGACTCGCCAAAACGTATCCCGATGATGGTGGGCTATTCACCGCAGCGGCCGCGGCTGGTGACGAAATTGCTGCAGCCTACGAAGCCGGCGAATACGCAAAAGCAATGCGGAAAATCATGGAACTCGCTGACGCGGCAAACCCCTTTGTCGAACATGCCAAGCCATGGGAAATGAACAAGGACGAGCAGAGAACTGATGAACTCCGAGACACATGCACGGTGGCATTGAATCTATTTCGCCAGCTTGCTGTTTACCTTTCCCCTGTCCTGCCAGAGTTGGCAGCGAAATGCGGAGAACTGATGGGTGACGAGATTAGTTCCTGGGATCAAAGCAAAGAGCCGTTGGTCGGAACCCCGGTATCAAAATTCAAACGCATGATGGATCGAGTACAACCCGAGGACTTGAAAAAAATGATGGAAGAAAGCAAAGAACTGGCAGCCGAAGATACTGCGGCAGGTGATCAACCCACCTTTAATGACAGTGACCAACCGCTCAAAGATGAACCACTCGCCGATGAGATCTCCATTGATGACTTCGCAAAGGTAGACCTTAGGGTTGCCCGCGTGGTTAGCGCCGAGCATGTTCCGGAAGCAAACAAATTGTTGAAATTGACACTTAGCCTTGGCGGCGAGGAACGTCGGCAGGTCTTCGCAGGAATCAAGGCCGCGTACGAACCTGAGAATCTCGTGGGGCGACTGGTTGTCATGGTTGCAAACCTGAAACCAAGGAAAATGCGATTTGGGCTCAGCGAAGGAATGGTAACTGCTGCTGGACCGGGTGGGGCTGACGTATTTATCCTGAGTGTCGATGATGGCGCGCAGCCTGGACAACGTGTCCACTGAGTCAAGCTCTGAATCCGAGGTAATCTCTTCCCATGCTGCGGCGACCCCTTCGCTCTTTCCGGCGCCACCTGCTTGATCGTATGGTCTTGCGGCCATCGCAGCACCCGATTCACGCTCCGACTCTGAAAAGAGTACTACTGCGACGTGAAACGGAAACCCTTGAGTGTTTTGTTCAGCAGAGCCACAGCGATTCTGAACCACCGGACTTGCTCATCCTCAAATTCCCGGGAACGGCTGGACGAGCCGAGCGCTCCACCTCCTTTCCAACCTCGATGGTGGATGTAAAACGAACCGCTATTTGGACTTGGAATCCGCCAGGCTACGGAGGTAGCCATGGAAAGGCCAGCCTTTCAACGATGGCTCGCGCAGGATCAACTTTCTGGCAGTCGGTTACTGAAAAACATGCCGGCCCGAATACGTCCATTTGGTTGTGCGGAAACAGCCTCGGTTGCGCCACCGTTCTTCATGTTGCGGCCAAACACACTCCAAATCCAGCACATACAGGATTGGTTCTTCGAAACCCTCCCCCGCTAAAGCTGGTTATCAAAAGAGCAGCCGAACCCTATCCACACTTCGGCCTTATCAATCCGGTAATCGCTGATTTATGCGATGCCATGGACACAATGAAAACCGCTCCAAGAGTAAATCTGAATGCAGTGATTTTGCAATCTGAACTCGATACACTTGTACCTGTTGAGTTTCAGAATGAAATGCTTGAAGGTTACGGTGGATCATTACGAAAAGTTCTCATGAAAGGAATCGATCATGATGGTCTTTCAAATGAACACCACGAACCCGCTATTTGCGACAGCATACGCTGGTTGTGGAAACATACATCCCCAACCAACAAGCCTTTGGCGGTCGAGTGATAACAGTCAACAAACATGATTGAAGCAAAAATCCGAAAAGCTGTCGCAGATGACGCAAATGCAATCGCTGACATCTACAACCATCACATCGAAATTGGTGGGTCGACGTTCGATACAAAAACATGGGCAGCAACCGATGTAGGCCAACTCATTGAAAAGCCGCCCCCTAACGCATGGTTCGTCGCAAATTCAGACCACAAGATCTTGGGCTGGTCAGCTACCCGCCCGCACAGCCAACGTCATGGCTACCGCTACACCTGCGAGACCGCAATTTATTTGCATCCGAATTTCACGGGACGTGGCATTGGAGATCAACTGCAGACCAAAATAGAAGAATATTGTCGCCAGGTTGGATTACACCATGCAGTTGCCAAAATCATTAGTGACAACCACCGAAGCATATCATTCCACCAACGACACGGTTACGAGATTGTCGGTGTCCAAAAGGAAATCGGACGCATGGAAGGCCGCTGGTGTGATGTCACAATTATGCAACGAATCTTTGAGTGATCTCCGACGTTTGCCGTGAGATGAAACTGCCGAAGAAAAGGCAACTATCAGGCTCGTTTTTCTCGTTCATCGACTGGCAGATCGTGCTTCAGAAAGCATGCTGACCATCTCGGGCAATATGAGTGATGCTGGCAGTGCGTAACTAACGACGCGACCAGCGCGAGCGATGTTGATCCCAATGACATTGCCTTTGGTATCCATCAGAGGACCACCGCACTCGTCAGGGTCTAACACGGTATCGTGCTGCATGACTTGGTCAAAACCTGACAGGCGAACATTTCGTGGCCCGTTGACCCGTGCATCACTTTCGGATTCTCGCATGACATTCAGATCACGAATTGACGCATCTACATCCATCGTAGTGGAATCGTTTTCTTCCTCATCCCGTGTGATTGTCAGGCGAACACTTTCTCCTGGAAACATTCCACGTAACGTTTCGATGACACCCAATCGGCTTCGTTCTTGCCGCCCGTTGATTGCGATGATCAGATCACCCTTTTTCAAGCCGGCGGCTTCCGCCCCACTGTCGGGGAAGACGCCGCGTACCATAGCTCTTCCTGTCCGGTCATCCTGAAGCAGTACACCGAGTCGACCTTGGTGCGAAATCCGGCGCGGCTTCGCACCGATCACGCCCAACCCGATGGGGTTTGATTTCCGACCAACGCTGATCACAAAGCTCGCGACCGGGGGGATTTCGCCGGCGAACTCAGCAGGCCTCAAGGTTAGATCCCCTTCGACCCTTAACAGCGCTAGATCGTTGCTCCGTCGCACGGCTGCAACGCGGGCGGGCAGTAGTTGTCCATCGCTAAGTCGCACCCGGATCGGATCGCCACTCAATTCACTTCGCTTGGTCAGTATGAACCCATCCTCCGCGACAATCGTTCCCAATGCGACCGGTTGATCCCCACTATACACCTGCACAACAGATCCAGAGATTTTCTCCGTCACTGGTCGAACCAGATTCATCATGGACGCATTATCACGCCGTGGAAGTGGCTCGAATTGAGCAAACAACGCTTGCCCCTCGGTAGCCAATATCGTGGCGATAAAAACAGAGGAAAGTGTTATTGCATAAGATCGCATGCTGCTGTCAACCATCTTGCACCAAACCGAATCTGGACTGTGAAGTCTCTTCTTAGTACTGTTACTCGCCTCGCCCAATTACAACCCGAAAGAAAACGGGGCGTCCGTCACGCTGACCACGCACGCGAACGTTCTCACCGGGCATCGTCTCTGCGACGGCTGCTTTCAGCGATTGAAAATCTGTAATTTTTCGATCACCAAACTCCTTGATGATGTCCCCTTCCCGTATTCCAGCTTTCTTCGCGGCCGAGCTGGGACGAACAACATCAATCACTGCCTCCTCAACCCGGGAGTTGCCTTGCACGCCGAGTACAGGACGAAACCCAGGCAGAGCCCCCCATGAGTCACCTGCCGCCAACCGGTCCCATGAGTTCCTATAATTATCAATCGGAATGTGCAAATTTTCTTCCACGTCATTCCCGATCCGACTATGAATCGCGATCAAATTGCCTGACAAATCAAACAATGGGCCACCGCTGTCGCCGCCAATCAATGCACAGTCAGTCCGCAATGCAGATCGATTAACACGAGCGATCCGCCCAACGCGTGTGACAACGCCTCGTGCTTGGTCGAACCCACTGGGATGGCCGGTCGCAATGCACCACATACCGCGGGCCAACTTGCTACTGTCGCCTAACGTTGCATGGGGCCACTCCACTCCCTCGTTTTGGCCTGCGCTGATCTGCAACATGCCGGCGTCAACATTCTTATTCAAACCAAGTGTCATCGCTTTTAGTTGCCGTCCATTTGCCAAAATCACAGTCGCTGGCTTGTTCGGTCTCATCGCTACATGAGCAGCGGTTAATACCTTGCCGCCACCATCGATGATCACGCCACAGCCTTGTGCTTGGCCAATTTTAATGCTGACGGTGCAGAGCTTGGCTGCCTCTGAGATTTTTCCGAATTGCTGTTCGAGCAGTCGAAGCTGTTCGAGAGATTTGGGTACTGTCCCTGCTGAAAGAATCTTCTGAAGATCGCGAGGAACAGGAATCTTCGTCTCAGACGACTCATCTCCTTGCGTCGGAGCGGCTACTGGGGGCTGTGCCTCGGCAGTAAGCCCTAGCATCCCAAAGCCCAATGCTAGAAAGGCGAATGCCGCAATAATCGAATGCGGTTTGCCGACGACGGATGGTTTCGTTATGTAGTAATGCACGGCTGCCTCGAATCGCGGCTCGAAGTTGGCGATCACGTACCTGTATTCAGATACGCTCTCCATTATAGACTCTATTCAAGATCCTTGGAAAAGTGATCTCTGCTAACAGGAAAACCAACTGAAATGAGTGATGTTTCGGACCAAACCATGATTTTTGGGTGCGGCTACCTCGGTCGCCGCATAGCACGATTGGCAATCCTTGACGGAAATAGGGTGTGGGCAACCACGCGTCAGAGGGACAAGCAGCAAGAACTTGCCAGCGAAGGAATTCAACCGATCGTGGCCGACTGGACAGATCGACGGACGCTAAAGCAACTGCCAGCCGTCAAACACCTTGTGATTTGTGTGAGTTATGACCGACGGAGTGCTCACAATCGCTATGAATCTCAGGTCGGCGGACTACGTAACCTTCTGCATGTGATCAGTCCTGAGACAAAGGTCTGCTACATCAGTACAACCGGCGTCTATCACCAACAAGGCGGTTGGTGGGTTGACGAAGCGAGTCCAACGCGGCCAAGTCGTGATGGTGGACGCGCGCATCTGATGGCAGAATCACTGTTAAACCAAATGCGACCCAAGTCACCTTGGACAATTTTGCGACTTTCTGGCATCTACGGGCCCGGCAGAATACCGCGTGCTGCGGACGTGATTGCTGGAAGACCAATCGCCTCACCGCAACACGGTTTTCTGAATTTAATTCACGTCGATGATGCAGCTGAGGCAGTCTGCTCGGCTTTGCGAAGTCGCACACAGCGTTTGTACGTCGTCAGTGATGATCAACCCGTCGTCCGCTCGCGATTTTACGAGGAAATTGCCCTCCAAACTGGCTCAAAACGACCCAAGTTTGTGACGCCAGACACCGGTTCACCGGTAATGATGAGGTCGGAGAGCAACAAACGGATCTGGAATCGCAGAATGAAACGCGATCTGCTGCCCAAACTTCAGTTTCCAACTTACCGAAACGGATTGGCTGACATCCTGTCGCCCAACAAGCAACGATGACACCGACAACCCGCTAGCAAGGCAAAACGTGGAGAGGCTGGTCCTGATACCTGTGGGCTACAGGCTTGAAACCATCCAGCGTACAATGCCAAGCTATCCACTCCTATTTTTTTGACCAATCATATGCTCAGCCGTAAACCGATTTTTCCGGGAATTATCGAACTTAACTTCCAAGCTGGAGAAGTCCTCGGGTGTAATGTCTACCTCGTTTACGATGGTGATGAGTGGATTTTGATCGACATTGGCTACGAAGAAACGGTCGAGGACTTTGTAGAAATCATCCGCCAAATCGATTTTCCTTTTTCTCGATGTAAAACTCTAGTTGCCACACACGCGGATGTGGACCACATCCAGGGACTCGCCAAAGCCAAGCAGTTACTGAAGACCTCAGTCACCGCTCACCCCAACGCAGTAGAACCACTGCAATCTGGCGATACGCTAATCACGCTGGCTGAAATCGCGGCTCAGGATTTGAAGATGGCGATGCCTGCAGTTGAAATCGAACACGAGGTCAATGATGGAGATGTCATCGAAGTCGGTTCGCTGAAGGTTGAGGTCTGGCACACTCCCGGTCACACCAACAGTCAATTGGCATTTCGGATCGGAGATGTACTACTCAGCGGCGACAACATCTACCGCGACGGTTGCATCGGGGCCATCGATGCACACCATGGAAGCGACATCAAAGCCTTTGTCTCATCACTCGAGCGAATCCGAGACAGCGATGTGAAGTGGTTGGCTCCCAGTCACGGTCCAATCTTTGCGAACGATCCAGATTTGCTTAACGCGACCATCGAAAGAGTTCGCGGATACTTGAAGATGGCGGACTTCGGTACGCTTGCCGAAAGCTGGCCACTTATGGACGAGTGGGATGAGGAAGTCGCCTCAGGGAAGCTCCCCGATGGCTTGTCGTAATAGTGCGGCTAGAGTTGGATCCACTTCTTCAAACGGGACCACAAACTTATAAGCCCAACTACTGATAACCTGTGGGGAAGACGCCGTAACACACCAGCATGCAAAGCCTTCTCTGAATTGATAACAACTTGCGCCGTACCGTTTGCAGGACCACGCTTTATTGATGGTGCCAGTAGCAACGTTTACAAGGACAATGACGAAGCTAAATCCTTCGTGCTTCACGCAAGCCAGTTTATCTTGGCCTCCCAAACTCTTTTTCCTGCCATGCTGGGCTACTTTCTTGCGATCACAATGCCGCTGCTGGCCGTTTTTGATTAATATGGGTCGCTGAGCACTGGATGCTGCTCTGCTGGATACTGTTCAGTAAATTTGAAGACGGGCCCGAGATTCTCGCGTGACCCAATATCAACTCGCTGCGTTACGGATCATGATGCACGCGGCCGTTGAGACTCCTATTCCAGCCGACAAACGCGTTTATGACCAGCGAGACGATCAACTGCTCAACGCTTCCAAGTACCCGAGACGACTTATTTCTCGGGATCGATGTGGGCGGAACGAATGTCAAATTAGGGCTCGTTGATGCCTCAGGGATCGTACATGCCAAGGCTGTATTGGCAACTCTTGATCTGGTGACCCCGGAACGAGTATGCAGCGCAGCAATCGCCTTTGCTGATCGAGTGTTATCATCTTCAGAGTGCAGCAAATTCCATTTAGCTGGTATTGGCTTGGCCGTTCCAGGTGTACTTGATTCACAGGAAGCAGTTCTCCGCGAAGTTGTGAACCTACCTGAATGGCGGGGAAAACGCCTGCAGGACATACTTGATCAGACAAGAGATCTGCCGAGCGTTGTTGTCAATGACGCAAATTCAGCAGCCTACGCCGAACACGCTTTGAGATCTCTGGGCAACAAATCGCTCGCGCTGTTAACGCTTGGAACTGGGATTGGTTGCGGATTAGTCATGAAGGGTTTTCCTTACGGAGGGGACCATGGTTGCGCAGGCGAACTCGGGCACATTAAAATCAGATTTGGTAAAGATGCTCTTCCATGCACTTGTGGTAAGAAGGGGTGTCTCGAAGCTTACGCTGGATCAAAAGGCGTTATCCACCAGTTGCATTCGTTGGCAAAAATATCAAACAACGCTGAGGTTGAATCATTAACAGCAACAAATAGCATTACCCCGCTTGACATTACCGCACGCGCAAAACGCGGCTGTGGACTGTGCAACAAAGTGATTGACCAAACCGCTGAGTACTTAGGACAAGCGATTGGCCAGATGGCACAGGTGATCGATCCAGCAGTTGTTTTGCTGGGTGGAGCCATGACCTTCGGGGGCAGCGAATCCAAAGTAGGACAAAGATTTTTGGCGATCGTAAAGAGTACGATTATTGCCACAACTCTTGAAGAAGTCGGTAGTAATTTGCAAGTCGAATTTGCTTCACTCGGTAATGATGCCGGTGTCATTGGAGCAGCCATGGTCGCACAACAGGTAATTCCATCGTGATTGAATTTCCCAATGAACGAATCCCTTGTCACGTCTTCAATCGTGCCTCTGAAGCCAGTGTCGCAGCAGCGAAAGAGATCGCAGAACTGGTAAGCAAAAAAGCAGCACAAGGACAAATGTGTGTGCTGGGACTGGTCGCTGGCTCTTCGCCTGTCAATGTTTACGATGAACTTGTACGCATGCATCGCAGTGGCAGAATTTCTTTTGCCAATGTCATCACTTTCAATCTTGGTGAATATTTTCCGATGCAACCTTTCGAGTTGCAGAGTATTTCCCGATTCATGCACGAGCATCTTTTCGATCTCGTTGACATCCAACCCAGTAACGTACACATCCCTGATGGAGCTATCCCAAAAGCAGATGTGGCCGACTACTGCCAGCAGTACGAACAATTGATCCGTGACTGTGGTGGTATCGACATCCAACTGCTTGGAATCAACCGAACCGGCCATATCGGATTGAATGAACCTGGCTCGGATCGAGCAACCAGAACGCGAATGATTACGCTGGACAGAGTTACTCGAACAGATGCGGCCAGCGACTTTTTTGGCGCCGAGAATGTTCCTCGTCACGCAATAACGATGGGCGTGGGAACAATTCTGGAAGCCAAACGCATCATGCTACTCGCATTTGGTGAAGGTAAAGCCGACATCGTCGCCAAGACCGTCGAAGGCCACGCTAACACGACGATCCCAGCCACATTCCTACAAGACCACCCGGACACACGCTTTCTGCTCGATGAGTCTGCTGCTTCAAGCATGACTCGTTCACAAGCTCCATGGCTTCTAGGCGAGGTCAACTGGGACTCTGAAACGACCAGACGGGCTGTAATTGATCTATCCCAGGCACTGGGCAAAGCCGTTCTGAAACTCACAGATGCGGACTACAACGAGCAGGGGTTGCAGGACCTACTGGCAGCTAATGGAAGTGCCTACGACATAAACCTGCGCGTCTTTCGTCACTTGCAGTCGACCATCACCGGTTGGCCTGGTGGCAAACCAGAGCATGCAAAACAAGTGGGTGATCGTCCTGGCCATCGTGACGATATTTTTCCAAAACGCATCATCGTTTTCTCACCTCATCCAGACGACGATGTCATTTCGATGGGTGGAACTTTGATCCGCCTGGTTGAGCAGGGACATGAGGTCCACATCGCCTATCAGACCTCTGGGAACATCGCCGTTTTTGATGAAGATGCGATTCGGTTTGCCGAGTTCGTCGAAGAATTTTGCAGTGAGTTTAAAATCCACGCAACGGGTTTGGCAGAGTTGGAATCTCACATCGATGAGTTTCTTCGCAAGAAACAACCGGGCCAAGTCGACAGCGATCAAGTGCAGCGAATCAAAGGCCTAATTCGACGTGGTGAAGCCCGCGAAGGTGCACGCTGCTGTGGGGTCAAAGACGAACACCTACACTTCCTGAACCTGCCATTTTACCAAACTGGCCGTGTTAAAAAGAGCCCCATATCGTCCGCCGATATCAATATCACATTGGACCTGCTGCGAGAAATCCAGCCTCACCAGATCTACGCTGCGGGCGACCTGTCTGATCCGCATGGAACACACCGCACATGCCTATCAGCAATCCTGCAATCCTGCAAACAGTGCGAACAGGATGCCTGGTATGAAAGCTGTGCCATATGGCTGTACCGTGGAGCTTGGCAGGAATGGCCTCCTCACCAGATCGAAATGGCTGTGCCGTTGAGTCCCAACGAAGTTGCAAGAAAGCGAGCCGCTATCTTCAAACACGAATCTCAAAAAGACCGTGCGCTATTCCCCGGATCCGACGTGCGGGAATTCTGGCAACGAGCTGAACAACGCAACGCTGATACAGCGAGAAAATACGATGAACTCGGCCTTGCTGAATATGCTGCAATCGAAGGCTTTGTCCGCTGGGATGGACAATCAGGCATCGAGCTTTAGAGTGACGTATGGACGCCAGTACCAAGCACAGTAGAAGTCGATTACCCATCAGAAGGATCTTTTAATGAAGTCCCTCACCCGACGCATCACCCTTAAATTACTCGCTCTCGGAGCAGCGTGTCTGGGGCTGCCACGAACCGTACGTGGTGACGAGCAGACGTTGACCAGCGGCAGAGATCAGTTGACGAAATCCTCGGATCTTAATGCTACTGTGTCATGGTCCAAAACCCACAATCGGGTCTGGTTAAATCCCCGGATTTGGGCAAACCCAATGGAAGATTGGCGAGTACGGGCAGGGGCAGCAGAGTGCCAAACCACCGGAGGCAATCGGAATCTGCATCTCATCACGCATCAGTGGACAGATCCAACTGGTGCAGCTGAGATGCGTGTCACGCTACAAAAAATCGGTGGCCAGGAAAAAGATGCAGGTGCAGGTTTTCGAATTGGTACCAAGAGCGAACTGAATGAATATCGCAGCAACTGCTTTGCAAGCGGTGGGATCAACGCCGGAGTGCTCGAGGGAAAACTCGTTCTGGCTCGCAATGCGGGCAGCAAGTCTATCGATCTGGATGATGAAACCAGGCTAACACTGACAGCCCGTGGAATGGGCACTCAAGTTGAACTCACCCTCACTGCTGAAACTCCGTCCGGAAAGAAACTGGATCAACTGACCGCAAGAGTTCAGTCCAAAGCTGTGCTTGGTAACGTGTCACTGGTCAACAATTTCGACGCCAAACTCAAAAAAGGGCAAGGCGGACGATACCGCTTCAAGGATTGGTCTGCCACGGGAAACGCTTTTACCATTGATGAGGCACGGCAATTCGGTCCAATCCTCTGGTCAATGTATTCCCTAAGTGACTCTCGTAGCCATGAAGGTTTCGTGCTCAAGATCAGTGCACTCACCGGGCCGCTGGGAAAACAGGATCATCAAAAGGTCGAATTGCAGGTCAAGGTCGAAGGTGATTGGAAGTCACTTGGCCATGCAGCCTTAGACACCGATGCTTGGACTGCGACATTCCGAGTTCCCAATTGGAATGAAAAGACTGCCACCCCATACCGATTGCTGTACCGGGAACTGAAGACAGACGGCACACAGGAAGAATCAAGCTGGAATGGCATGATCAAAGCCAACCCGTCTGGGAGACCACTGAGAATAGGAGCGCTTACATGTCAGAATCACTATGGATTCCCGTATGAACCTGTAGCCGAAAACATTGTCAGGCTTGACCCGGATCTGATTTACTTTTCCGGTGACCAACTCTATGAAAGCCATGGCGGCTATGGACTGATCCGTGACCCAGCTGAAGCTGCAATCCTGAACTATCTGCGAAAATACTATATGTTTGGATGGTCGTTCAGAGAGGCGATGCGTGACCGACCAACGATCTGCATTGCAGATGATCATGATGTTTTCCAAGGTAACATCTGGGGAGAAGGTGGAGCCCCAATGGATGTCCAAACTGGCGGCGCTTCCTCCAATGGTGGATACCGGGAACCAGCCCGTATGGTCAACGTTGTACACAAGACAAACACGGCGCATCATCCGGATTTCCATGACCCTACACCTGTTCAGCAAGGCATCAGCGTCTACTACGGTGACATGGTGTACGGCGATGTGGGCTTTGCCATCCTGGGCGATCGGCAATTCAAAAGTGGCCCCCAGCATGTCGATACCGGCAGTGGCCGTGCCGATCACGTCAAAGACCCAAACTTCCAAACCTCTGTGTTAGATAAACAGGGCCTTCATCTACTTGGCTCGCGGCAAGAGTCATTTTTGGAAGAGTGGAGCAAAGACTGGCGCGGTCACAAGATGAAAATTCTCCTCAGCCAAACCGTATTCGCGGGAGTAGCAACCCACCACGGTAGATACGATGGCTATCTGAAAGCTGATCTCGACTCAGGAGGCTGGCCGCAAACACCGCGAGATCGTGCCATTGACATCCTTCGCGACTCCAAAGCTCTTCATATCAATGGAGACCAACATCTGACCTCGTTATCGCAATATGGAGTCGATAAACAACGTGACAGCATGTGGTCGTTTTGCACACCAGCAATCGCCGCAGGCTACCCCCGTTGGTGGCGTCCGGATGAAGTTGGCATGCCGCACCAAAAACGCCCCTCTCATGGATTAGAAAATACCGGTGAATACCTCGACGGTTTCGGCAACATGATTTACGTTTACGCCGTTGGTAATCCAGAGGTCGGCACCAAGAAAAATCGCTACGAGAAGGCGCACCAAAAAGGTAGTGGCTTTGGGCTTGTGACGGTCGACACAGAGGAAAAAACATACCAGATCGACTGTTTCCGTTTTTTGATCGATGCCTCAGATGGAAAACTTGATAATCAATTTACTGGCTGGCCGGTGACCATCCGGCAACAGGAAAACGCTGGAGACAATATTATCGGATGAACAAAACCTTGAGCACCCTTACGCAAGATTGTCACGCTAAAAGCACGTTGCGGAACGACATTGACGTTAGATTTATAAAATGACATTCACGAGTCATGTTATTGTTCTGCTGGCGAAGCTTTTTAGTGGGTTCACGGTGCGTTGGATTGATTGCCAACCAGACACCTGCCAACGCATCTACTTCGCCAATCACACAAGCCACCTCGACGCTGTCGTGCTGTGGTCGGCATTGCCGCGTGAACTACGCAGAATCACCCGCCCTGTTGCCGCCAAGGACTACTGGTCGAAAGGTTGGCTTAAACCCCACATGGCAGAAAGCTTTAATGCCCTGCTTGTGGATCGCAAAGAAATCAAAGTCCACAAGAGCCCTATCGATATTATGCTGCAGCAAATGGGTGATGTGTATTCACTAATCATGTTCCCTGAGGGTGGTAGATCTTCTGGTGATGATGAGATGGGAAAATTCAAAAGTGGCTTATTCTACATGGCAAAGAAACGGCCCGACTTGGAATTGGTCCCTGTGTACATTGACAACGTCAATCGAATCCTACCCCGCGGAGAAGTCCTGCCAGTTCCCTTACTCAGTTGCATCACCATTGGGTCGCCAATTTTCTTAGAGACGGGTGAACCAAAAAACGATTTCCTTGCTCGAGCCCGGCAGGCTGTTCAGCAATTAAAAGAGTGTTGATCACACCGGTTCTGAACGTTCACATCGCGCAACAGATTCCACAACTGCTCTTCACGGAACTCGACTCGGCTACCTGAGCACAAGCCTTCAAGTTCAATAGCAACAGCAGCGTATTGGTCCGAAGCAGCTCTGATCAGAAATATGGCGTTGCGCCATTCAGTTTCCGATGCATGATCATCCATCAACAGACGCTCATCGTTGCTTGGAGCAAGAATCATCAACGTCAGGCGATCGAGCTCGGCGGGAAAAAATCGCGATCGCAAACTGGCAATACACCAGCAAGTCGGTGGCAGATCTTATGGTAAAGGCTGTGGACTGGCTGTAGCTATGTTTACGGATCGAATACAGCTTCGATCCAAGCCCATAGAAATCATACCAGCCATATCTGCCATACCCTTTGTGCCATGTAAATCGCGCACAGCTCGGCCGTTTGATGCAATGCTGACCATGAAAACAACAACACAATGAATCACTTCATATCGCTGTGGCCTCATTTTGAATAACAAAGCCATCGTACAACAGTCCTATCAAATGCCGATCGGCCATAGAAAACCGGGTCAGACGTCAAGGAAAAGCCACGCTTACCTCAGCACAGTGCACGCTCAAAATGATTCACGGCGACGAATGCGAATTCAAATCGCCACCACATCCAAACCCGAATCACTCAACCTCGTTTGTACCGCGTTTACTCTTTTTCAGACTCACAAGATATGCCACGAGGTCCCTCAGTTCGCGTTTGGACATCAGCTTTGTGAGGTCTGCTGGCATGGATGAAATTCCCTTGCGTCTCGCTACGATCTCATCAAGCAAAATACGAACTTGCCCGCCATCATTTTGAATCAGCTCAACAAACTCCTCATTTTCGGACTTTACAATACCAGTGAAAACCTGACCAAGATCATTTGCAATCACTGCTGTTTCGAAATTTTTTGCTATTTGGGCATCCGGCAAACAGATCGACTCCAACAAGTACCTTCGATCTTTTTGACCGCCAATTCGGGTGAGTTCTGGTCCCACTGCACCTCCGGCCCGATCAATTTTGTGACATCGTAAACATGACAGTTTTGTGTTCTCAAAAAAGCTTGTTCGACCTTTTTTCGCATCTCCTCCCTCCAATGCCACCAGCCATGGTGCCAATGGATCCTGTTCGGACGATTCTTTGACATATTCCGCCAAGGCAATTTGCAAGTTAGTACTCACCGTTCCATTTGCAGCTTCCACCACGTTCAGTTGCACATCCGGTGAGAGCGTGCCAGCCAAGTAAGATCTGACACCCGCTTCAATCGTCGCCACAGCATCGGGAGCACCACATTCGGCCAAAATATCCCAAGCCAATTGCCTTACTTTCAGATCCCTGCTCTCGGTAGCCGCAATGAAACGTGGCAGTGAAGCTTCTGAATCGTGTTGTGCCAGCACTTTCAATGCCTCAGGCAATAACTCGGTAACAGGCTTTAACTTCACCTGCTTCGCCAAGACAACAGCACTCTTCGGACTCAAGCGATTCAGAGCAATCAAGGATACCGCGCGTGTTGCAGGTGAAAGACTTGCATTTGTAATCCGATTCACCAAGACCGGCGAAATTCCCGAAATCCCCAATTTCGAAGCAACCTCGATCGCCTTTTCACGAACGGACTCGGGTGCTGTAATCAGAGAATCGAGATGAGGCTCGAGGGCTTTCTTCGCGACCAATACCTCACGTTCCGCCAGAGGCCGATGGGCATTCAGAACACGATCACGCGGGTCAGGTTTCGCCCATGTACCGAGCATCTCCAATGCTTCGATCCGCATTTCTGGGACCGCTGATTCCCGGCTTGCAAAAGTAGCCAATTTCATCGCGGAATCGGCGGTCCCAAGTCGATAGTTGGCATTCAATACCCGACGCAACAACTTGTTTGCGCCATCGGAATTACCCACCAAGTCTGCCAACGCATTCATAGCCGATGGGATTGGTTGGTCATGAATCGCCCTCGCGGCCTCCAGCACTACCAAATCACTTTGATCATCGAGAAAAAATGACGTTTCCTTCATTTTCAGCCGTCTTAATGCCACCACAGCAGCACGGCGGACCGATTCGCTGGCGTGTTTTCGCAAAGCTGCAATTTTCGTCGGATCGTGAAGGCTCGCCAAATACATCACCCCAGCATGTCGCAGGGCAGCATCCTTGTTTTCCGCAGACACCAGCCGCCCCACCACCAGGGGAAATGCATCAACATCTTTTAATTGAGCGAGGGCCAAGATGGAAAAATACTGGACACGTGACGAGGGATCACCCAAGAGCTCACGCAAACGCGCGACTGCGCCGGAATCCAGACGCTCCCCCGCAACCTTGGCTGCAGCTGCTCGCAAGACTTCATCCTGGTCCTGCAACAGCGGATGTAATTTTTTCAAAGATATCTCACGGGCCTCCGGATTCTTCCTAAGAATCTGATCAGCACCCCAGAGGGCGTGCAAACGCCCCACCGAATCAACGTCCGAATTGATCGCCAAAGCGACTAGCGTATCTAATTCGTGACGTCGTACTAGTTCCCACTGGGCCTCAAAACGGATACGGCGATCAGGATGAGTGAGATAATCAGTGAGTGCTTCAATCGTATGCCTCGACCAGTCTGATCCGAGTAACCGCTGTACCTCTTTCACGACCAGAGTGTCACGATGGCTGGGGTCCGTTACACGGTACATTCTTCCCTTGCCTAGCCCATCCCAGCCGTCAACCCAATCGCTGATGTAAAGAGCTCCATCAGGCCCGAACGCGAGATCCGTTGCCAACACCGACCAGATGGGATCACTATCACTCGTGAGGCGATAGCCGGCCCCTTTCGGCTCCAGCGTAAAACTACGAATCCCACTATTTGCAGGACCGCCACGAAAATCACAAATGAAAAATTTGTCTTTCAGTGCATCACCGAAACCAGTGCCCGGATAAAATGCTAGGCCACTTGGCCCATCAGTCAAATTCACAATGGGAGGAACGATATACGCTGGTTGTTCCTCGTGAAGCGGTTCCCAAATTCGGTCGCGATTGAAAGGACCTCGATCAGGCAAGTACTGATAGTGCATCCGCCAACCTGAATCCCCACCTTCGAGTATATGCACAACTCGAGCCTGATCTCCACTATCACTGTTGTTGTCAACAGAAAACAAATCCCCAACATCGTTAAATGCAAGTTCCTGAGGATTTCGAAGACCGGTGGCAAAAACTTCAAGCCCGGACCCGTCCAACTCACAACGAAAAACAGCTCCTGATTCAGGGTCTGCTAATACTCGCCCGTCATCGGTAGTCACGTGATATCCACGATCACCGATGCTGAAATACAAACGACCATCAGGTCCCAAAACGAGCCCATGCATATCGTGACCGCGGAATGCTACACGTACTCCATAGCCGTCTGACAAAACGACTCTCTCATCCGCAACCCCATTGTCATCCTTATCGACAAGTTTCCAAAGCTTCGGGATACAGGTGTAGTAGATATCAGAACCTCTAACCAGAATTCCCGCACCGGTTCCCTCTTCAAGCCGGTTGAATCCGTTAGCCAAGACATAACTGCTATCGGCTTTTCCATCACCATCTGAATCCTCCAGGCGGCGTATTCGATCATCATGTTGTGCATAGGTGACGGCCGCATCACCCAGCAATCGTTTGTGATAGTCGATACGGTCTTGCACCGTTTGTGCGGCCAAGTCGGCTTTCACCCATTCCTCGTCGTGAGCGCGATTGTCTGTCACTCCCTGATTTTGGCGGAATGTCTCACAAACATAGACGCGACCTCGGTTATCGATCTCAAACGCAACAACATTGGCAAGATCAGGCTCAGCCGCATACAACTGAATTTCCCAATCTGCCGGGATTCGTATCCCGGCCATCGACTCAACACCTTCCGAGGACGCCCCCGCAACGTCTGGCTCGAGAGGCTCAGGCTGTTTGAACTCTTCTGCGGGAGAAGCCAACGATGCGTACAGTACTACCGCCCACACCAAAACAAAATTCGATATTGTGTCCCGCAAAAGATTTCCTGTTATTTTCATCTGTTATTCGAGTGGTATTCCAAGTTGCACTTCACGGTTTGTACGGTACCGGCAGCCCAGTTGGTTCAAGAACCTCAAGGGTTCGCAACCCACCAAAACAGCCAATACCAGTCTCGCACACCGGTAACGAGTACGCCAAGCCAGAAACTAAGCCGCTATCGCCTTGAAAGGTCGATTGGTGTGGGGGCATAACCGAACAGTTTGACCAAAAATCTATTAAGATTAATGGGTCATCTTCCCTCAGAATAAACTGCAAGCTGCCTAGATGGCAATGATAAATCTGACATGCACCCGTGCTCACTCGAACCTGTTTTGATCTATCAAGCTTACCCATCCCTTGGTACTCCGTTCATAACCACAGGCAACAACTTCACTGATGGATAATTCGCCGCAACCAACCCCGGACGAAGACAACCCGAGCCCGTCTCTGACGAATCCGGTACAGGAACCAGATCCTGTTGGCGACGAGGAGGTACAGGTTGATGAGAATGTCAATGATGATGCTCCTGTCATGGCTCGGATTGTCGATGACACACCCGACCGAATTGGTTCACCATTCGCGGCCGCCCCGAGCGGGAAAAAAAGACAACGACTTCCCGCAGTTACTTTTCACGATTTAGGGCCTCTCCAGTACACAGCCATCGGTGGGGTAGTGGCAGCTACCATGCTGCTAGGATTCGCAATCATTGCCTTGGCATGGTTTCCCCCCGGGGGTTGCATCATTACGGCACTTGGATGCGCCACTGCCACCCTTGGACTTCATTCCAAATTCAAACGCATCACCACGGGCATGTTAGTAACACACGCTTGTCTTTTTGTTGCGTGCTTCATTACCGCAAGTACATGATCCCAAACTTCCCACTATCGAAAACGGTTTTTATCGTCGCCTCCTCTGTGTGGTTGATGTTCTCATCCGCTCCCATAACTGCCTTATGTGGTGCACCTGCACAGAAGAAAGTAGCCCAGAAAGCAACACCACAGGGCAAATCAAGCAAACATGTTCTCAGAGTTCTCAGCTACAACATTCACCACGCTGCAGGAACAGACGGGAAACTGGACCTCAAACGCATCGCGAACGTGATTCAATCAGTAAACCCTGATGTCGTGTCCCTTCAGGAAGTTGATCAGCATGCTCGTCGAAGTGGCTCCATAAACCAACCGACTGAGCTTGGCAAACTCACTGGTATGAGAGTTATATTCGCCGAGAACATTCCTCTCCAAGGCGGGTCTTATGGCAATGCGATCCTCAGCCGATTTGAGATCGATTCGAAGAACCACGCCCTCCTTCCCAACCACAGAAAGGGTGAGCAGCGAGGTTTGATAAGCTCAACATTACGTTGGCAAAGCCAAGGTGAACAAGCAAACAAATTCAACTTCACGGCAACCCATTTCGACCACCGATCGAATGACTCCGAGCGTGTCGCTTCAGCTCGCCAAGTCAATGAGCTAGCCATTTCAGATCCAAACACACCCAGTCTCATCGCGGGCGACTTCAACGATGTACGTGGTAGTAAAACACTGGAAATTCTGCAAGAAAAATGGAGCATTGCGGGCCCAGAACTCCCAACCGTTCCAGTAGCAGAACCGACACGACAAATTGACTTCATTCTTTACAGACCAATAAACCGGTGGACAGTACTTAAAACCGAGGTTCTCAAAGAATCAGTTGCCTCGGACCACCGAGCCATTCTTTCTGTGTTACGACTCAATGCGGCAACCAAAAACGCAATCGAGGATCCGGCAAAAGTAGCAGAAAAGGAGGACAGCAGTCGTCTGCTTAAAAAAAAGCAGAATCAAGAGCGTAGTGCGCTGCTCCGGTACCCCACAACGGACGGCCAAACACAATTTGCAAGGACAGCAACCGAATGGGCAGCCAGAAAGAAGTCGATTCTCACTGGGATGCAAACTGTCATGGGACAGTTGCCCCCATTCGTCTCACTAAAACCTCCTGAAGTAAAATTGGTCGCAGAGGTTGACTGTGGAAATTATGTTCGACGCAGCATTGTGTATCAGCCACAACACGGCCACAAAGTACCAGCATTCCTGTGTGTTCCAAAAGCGGCACTGAAAAAAGATGCCCAGCCCCTGCCGGCTGTCCTTTGCCTTCACCCAACGGACAATACCGTTGGCAATGGAGTAGTCGTTGGCCTGGGCGGAAAACCAAATCGTCAATACGCGAGTGAACTGGCGTCCCGCGGCTATGTCACTCTAGCCCCTGCATACCCACTACTGGCGGACTATCAACCTGATGTCATTGGACTGGGTTGGAAAAGTGGAACACTCCTTGCCGTTTGGGACAACATACGCGGAATCGATCTTCTTTGCTCACTCCCATTCGTCAGACAGGATGCAATCGGTGCGATCGGACATTCACTGGGTGGCCACAATGCACTGTACACTGCTGCATTCGATGATCGGATCGCAGCTGTGGTTTCCAGTTGTGGTTTTGATTCCTATCAGGATTACTACGGTGGTGACCAATCGAAATGGCTACCAGGCAAAGGTTGGACTCAATTACGCTACATGCCAGAACTGGCCAATTACCGACAGAGGCTGGACGAAATCCCCTTCGACTTTGACGAGATTCTCGCCGTAATCGCACCGCGACCAGTTCTCGTAGTCGCTCCCTTGCATGACTCAAATTTCCGAGTTGGCAGTGTAAGGCGGTTAGTGGAAAATGCGATCAATGTTTATGCTTTACATCAAGCAGAGAATCGTTTGACTCTCCTACAACCTGACTGCGCCCACGACTTCCCAACTCCGATGAGGGACAAAGCCTATCAATTATTTGATCGAACACTGAAACCACAATGATGGGTGTGGCAACCAACGGAAGCTGGATGTTCACAAGCAGAAAAATCAGGACCAAGAAGCAGCCGACGGTATCGAACTGGGATATCGGGCGACTTTAAGAGGTGAAATGCACCAGCATCTCACAAGATAACACTTGTAAGCGACGACATTCGTGTAAGTCCAATGCTTGAAGTAGATGCAAAGCCCGAACAACTCGTAGGAAATGGCTCCTACACTGCGAACCAGTTTCTCAATCGGGAATAACACAAACGCTATGAAGTTCCCGGTTTAAAGTAATTTCAAAACAGTACTATCTTCACTCACAAATCGGTATCAACTTGATGCAGTTGATAGGTGCCGCGATGCTTATATTTGCTGCCGGTCGAGTAAACCTACGATTCAAATTTCTTGCACGGTCCGGCAACGTAGAGAGCTTCACCGGTGAACCGTGCCTGAAACTCTTCGTCACTCCATGTCGTTTTCCCAAAAGCAGGGTCGCCAATCACCCATTCGCCGGCATCGTTGCGTCCAAACACCACGACGGCATGCCTATCTCCACGAGACGAAAAGAGCCGCTTTGGAAAGGGAACATTGGGACTTTTGAAATGAACAATCGACAAATTCGGAAGCTGTTGTCCGGATACCCAAGCATCCGTATTTGATGATGCAACGCAAATTTTGTGAAATGCCGTATTCGAATAAATCCTAACTCCGCGATACAGACCCAAGGATTCTGTACCTTGATCACTTGTCGAACATACTCTCACAAGGTCCCGTTCTTCCGCAATGATTCCTGCGTTACGCAATAGAGTCACTGCTGCTGCGGGCGCACAGGTTGACGTATGGCTCTGAAGACAAATACCATCATCCCACTGCGTCTCTTCACTGAGGCTCACCGGCGAAAATGCCGGACGAAGCAAAGGCAACAAGGTGTAGCCGAGAGCCATCGCCACCAAACTCAAAGCAACCAATGACTGGGAGAATGATCGCAGTCCCGAATTGAAGGTTGCCAGCGCAGCAGTGAAACAAAGAAACGGCGCAATTGCACTCGACCAAAGCAGAACATCAGGTACCGGCAGCAAGTCGAACCACTGAATACCACCGGCCAAGCTCAGCAGTAAAACAGCGGCAAGGCAAAGTGTGCTGGCCAAAAAAAACGGACTCGATATGCCGTGAAGCAAACGCAGACTTCGACCTGCTGCGTACGCCAAGACCGATAATGCCAGTGTGGAAATAAGCCCCGAGACCAAACACGCCACCATAGAAGCACCTCTCAAAACATACGTATGTTAAGAAAAGATTAGCAACAAGTATAAATCTAAACAATGTTGTTTGAATCGGTTGGCTGCGCTATTTCAAATTCTTCATAATCCGAAAATTCACTGGTTTTGGTGGCTGCTTATACCTAGACCGACTTAAAAATCCAAGATTCGTCGTATCTGACGATTGCTCCGGGACCTCTTGACCAATCACGAGCCGCGAGACATGAGCCTGCTAGCATTAACACATGTCGCTATTTCTCGACACCCACTGCACATCATCCCTAATGCGTTGAAAATCTGTGCACAGTCACTTCATTCAGCCGACCGCCTGGATTTAACAAAGTCGTTGGAAACGTCTCAAGATTCGGCGCGTTGGGATAATGCTGGGTCTCAAGACAAAATGCGTCGTGTCCTCCATAGCCGTTGGACCTTTCATTACCTGGCAAATGATTCGCGGTATATAGCTGCATTCCGGGTTGCGTAGTTTCGATTTCAAGCACTCGCCCTGATTTCGGATCAACCACCCGAGCAGCTTTCCGCAACTCGCCGGCCGAACCCCGCACAACGTAACAGTGATCGTATCCCTTGGTCGCAACCAGTTGATTCACACGATCCCCCAATGGTAGACCCACACGAAAATCGAGCACCGTATCTGCGACTGAATTCAGTCTACCGGTAGGAATTAAATCGTCATCCACATCGAGGTACTGATCTGCTTCGATGGTTGCGACATGATCCATCGCTGAGCCGCTTCCCGCACCACCAAGATTCCAATAGCTGTGATTCGTCAAGTTCACGTGCGTAGGCGCATCCGTTGTCGCACTGAAAGCTATTCGAAGTTCGTTCTTGTCATTCCACGAATACTCGACAGACGCGTGGACAGTTCCGGGATAGCCTTCCTGCCCATCTGGACTTGTTAGCTGGAATCGCACCCCCGCCACGTCATTTTCATGAAACGATTCACCGCTCCAGTTCTGGTAGGTAAAATTGGTTTTTCCACCATGAATGTGGTGCTTACCTGCATTGGTTGTCACCTGATATTCCCTACCATCAATGGTAAATTTACCCTCTGCGATGCGGTTACAAAAACGACCAACGGTGCTGCCAAAATAGGGATGCCCCTCGAGGTAGGGAGCAAGTTCGTCAAACGCAAGATTGACATTTTCCCGCTTTCCATCCCGGTCTGGGACGTTGACATCGAGCA
>DOPG01000151.1:0-11438 GCA_003513555.1 Rhodopirellula sp.
CGCGTCACTACGCGATCTTGGATCTTGAGTCGGGGTCCAAGGCTCGGAGCAATGTTTCGTTCAGGCAATCTGGGTCTACCACGAGATGGGCCAGATACATGTCAACAGCCGGATCATGGCGATCAAGCGGCAATATGCTGCACCTCGCAGACCCACAACCAAGCACACACTGCGTCACGCTCTTGGCCGCGTTACAATGTAGTGTCCCACGAACCAAGGGTCTCTTAACCTCGGCAATGATTAAAGCGAATCGGCATGCCACGACCTCATAAACTATTGACCCCCGCAATAATTGAATATAGTACGCGCTGCACGAAAGAGGAAAAAAGTGCGATCGTTGCGTACTGTTGTCATCTAGCATTTTCCGACAAGACAATACGCCGACTGGAGGTTGAATTTGTTGAGGCAATCGCAGACCAGATGCAAGTCGGTGCTCGTGAACTGCAAGAGATGGCTGGTAAAGCTCGACGCCGACGCCTAAAAATAAAGACTCCCGCATCACGCGCAGCACGCACTTTACTGTTTCACCTTGCAATGCGAACCGCGATGGCAGATACCGAAGCGGGTGTTCGAGAGCGGTCTTCTATCGAGCATTTGGCGGAAAAACTTCGAATCTCTCCTGAGGTCTTGAACCGAGAACTCAACAAACTTCAACAAAAACGCATGCTTCCGTCTGGGAAATCGCCTTCACTGTCAGCACGCTCTGAAAACAAGGCTGACAAACCCGAAGCCAGCGTGATTGAATCTCTCTCGCAGAACATGGTTGCCGAAACCCTCCGTGCCACCCTGACTAGTGCAGAAGTTCCATCAGTGCCCCGCGAACCTGCCGAACTCGTTTACACGCTCACCTCTGATGGTGATGCCGAGGTGGAACTCATAGGTTCAGGATTCCGCCTACCTGCCGGCGAAAAGTTTTCAGTCATCATTGCCGGAAAGCACCTGTGCGAAATCGTCGGCCCATTGAGTCAACACACTCAAACAATCAAGGTCAAGCAACCAACCAGCCCACAAGAATTCACCACGGGTGCCTCCGTTGTGATTCAGCGACAAGATGCACCCCTGTTGTCCGGTACTTTAGAACCAAACGGTTGGTAAGAATCTGGGATTGAATGAATCAGGAATCGCGGACGATGCATGAGCGACACTTGCCAGAAGTCTTCATTAATCGCCGTCGTCTATGATCACTCTCATCAACACCTGATTCGCTTCCCAGAAACCAGAAAACATGCCCTCGATCGTTTGCCTTCAAGAAAACGACACGGCAGTCCTCGGCTGAAAGGTGGCTATCGTCTCAGGTCGAGGTTAAATTGTCAGCGAACTTCTTTCTTTTCTCGTTGGCATTCTGGCGGGATCGTGCGCAAGTCACTTCACTCACGTCACCAAGAGTCAACAACATGAGACGCCTATCTACCATCATTTCCATAAGTGTCATTGCCAGCTTTTGGACGGGAGGTGCAAATCCCGGTTACACCGAAGACGCCAGAGACAACTCAAACTTGAAGAAGGTCCAGGTCTTCATTCTTTCAGGGCAATCCAACATGGTGGGAGCCGGGAAAGTGACGGGCGGCAATAGCCGCTGGGGTTCCGAATTCATTGATCCCGAAGTATCCGTTTATGAGGGTGCCTACCGAGCAGATACTGACTACGATGCTATGCCCGCCGTGACCACTTTGAAACTGGAGCGTTTCGGCGGGACGCAACCAACTCCCTACCCTGGTGGTGGAACTCAGGTAACCCGGGGATTCGTCCGGGTCAAGGATTCTGGCATTTACCAATTCCAACCTGGATACGGTGGTTCCATGCAGAACATCATGGAGGTTGATGGCCAGGAAGTTCATCGCATGGAACCGGGACAGGAAGCTGTTCGCCACGACATCAAACTCACGGGTGGCACCAAAGTACCATTCAAGATTACCTACCTCACCGATGACGCCAACGGACTGGGCTGGATCGACCGCCAAGATATCCCAGGCACTTTGGCCACACTTGTTAAACAACAAGGCAAGTACCGTTACCTGATGAATGACAAGGGACAATGGACACAACGAGACGATGTCTGGTACCGAGGGGTAGTCACAGCCGCCGGCAGCCATTGGCTGGGAATCAAATCAGGCAAAATCGGTCCTGAACTGGGATTTGGCAAGGTACTTGGTGACGCCTTGGACGCCCCTGTACTGATTCTGAAAACATCCCAAGGCAATCGTTCACTTGGATGGGATTTCCTGCCACCCGGTAGCGAGCAATACGAAGCTGATGGCAAAATCTACGCGGGCTACAAGGACTCACCTGATTCATGGGAAAAGGGTTCGACCCCCAAACCGATCAATTGGTATGCGGGCAAGCAGTATGACGACTGCTTCGAGGCCGCACATGAGGTGCTAGACAATTTTTCGCAACAGTTCCCACACTGGAAGGGCCGCGGTTACGAGATCGCAGGTTTTGGCTGGTGGCAGGGAGACAAAGATCGCTACAACACTGAACACGCTAAAAGGTATGAACAAAACCTTGTTCGCTTGATCCAAAACTTACGGCAGGAATTCAACGCTCCTGAAGCCAAATTCGTATGCGCCACGCTGGGGCAAACAGAAAAAGAATCAGCTGAGGGCAACGAAAAGTTGATCCTCGAAGCTCAACTGGCTGTGGATGGCACATCAGGAAAACACCCTGAATTCAAAGGAAATACTGCCACTGTCTACACGCACCCGCTGAGCCAGGGTGGAGCGTCCAACAGCCATTACAACGGAAACGCTCAAACCTACATGGACGTGGGGACGGCCATGGGTGAGGCGATGGTCCAATTACTCAAAGTAAAGTAAACCACACGTCCTGACCTGCCACATTCAGAACTACAGAACCAGAGAATTTTAATGAAACAGACTGCTTTGCATCGTCGCTCGTTGCTCACCGGGGCGGCAGCAACCTGCGTCAGCGGAATCCTTGCTGACTCGAAATCAACAACCGCAGTTGAAGACACAAACCAATGGGCAGGAACCACACGTTACCCCGACCCACGTGTCGTGTCCTTGGATGAACGATTCGACAAATACAAACTTGGCAACACCTCTGTGCAACGACTCTACTTTAACCCGAGAGCATTGTGGCATGAGGGTTGCGCGTGGAATGCTGTCGGGCGTTACCTGATCTTCAGTGATGTTCCGGCCGACTCACTTTACCGCTGGATTGAAGATGATGACCGAGTCACTGTCTTCAAAAAGCCAAGTGGTAATGCAAATGGAAATACCTTCGATTACTCAGGTCGCCTCCTGACTTGCCAGCATGGACCACGACAAGTGATTCGTCATGAACATGATGGTTCGACACGTGTCATTGCGGACCGTTACGAAGGAAAGCGCCTCAACTCACCCAATGACATTGTGGTTCATCGGGATGATCAATCGATTTGGTTCACAGACCCCGGCTACGGAATTCGCAAGAACTACACAGGTTCGCCAACTCAGGCAGAACTACCTGAATCCGTCTACCGGGTCGATGCACAGACGGGAAAAATAACCAAGGTCACCGACGACATCGGTACACCCAATGGTCTTTGTTTCTCACCGGACCTCAAGAAGCTGTATGTCGCCGACACGGGTGATGGTGCTCACTGCATTCGTGTATGGGATGTGGAAAACGGCTGCCTTAAAAATGGACGGCAATTTGCATCCATGAAAATGGACGGATTCGAAAAAGCGGGCAAAGCGGATGGAATCCGCGCCGACATCCATGGCAATATCTGGTCTAGCGCTGGCTGGGTGGGCGAAGGCTACGACGGAGTTCACATTTTTGCTCCCAACGGCGACCGGATCGGCCAGATCCTGTTGCCGGAAATCTGCGCCAACCTGTGTTTTGGCGGAGCCAAACGCAATCGCCTGTTCATGGCCGCAAGCCAAAGCCTGTATGCAATCTACACCGAAGCGATCGGAACCCCATGACAAGCCCAACGGTACCGCTTTGGAATGCCACCCTCATCCTTAAATTCCCGCATCCCTGATTATGAGCAACGATTCCAATCGTCGTCGATTCATGCAACTGACCGCCGGTGGGTTGGTGGTGTCGGCTGCGTTGACCTCCCCGGATACAACCTGTGCGGGTTCAGGTTCAGTCACCGCGTCCGTGAATCCGATCACGGGAGATGTACTGAGGACGAGCGGCCAACTGTCGTCAGATGCCAAATCGATGATTGAATCGGAGCGTCCAATTCCCGTTGTCGGCACCTCCGACATTCTGATCTGCGGTGCTGGACCAGCAGGCATCGCAGCGGCACTCTCTGCAGCGCGCGCCGGAGCGTCGGTCCAATTGATCGAAGTTGCCGGATGCCTCGGTGGTGTCTGGACGGTCGGACTGCTGACCAAGATCCTCGATGCTGGCAACAAGCAGGGGATCATGAAAGAACTTCTAAGAAAGTTCACCGAGCATGGCAGCCAGGTTGCCATGGATTCCCAGGGTACAGTTTACGATCCCGAAGTCGCCAAGTTAGTACTGGAAGAAGTATGCGTTGAGGCGGGAATGAAGATCCGGCTGCATACGCGGCTCGTTGGTGCCGTACTCAATAAACAAAAGCAGCTGGTTGCCGTCCTCACTGAATCCAAGTCTGGGCGGGAAGCGTGGCTGGCGGAGCGGTTCATTGACTGCAGCGGCGATGGTGATCTGGCAGCTCATGCTGGATGTGAATTCGAAGTGGGCACTGGGTCAGACTGCACCTGCCAACCCATGTCCATGCTTGCTCTGCTGACAGGCCTTGATCCCGAGTTGGTCCGCCCCTGGATTCGTGAAACGGGATCAGTAGCAAAAAAACGCCTGCTTGAGCTGATGGAAATCCACGGAATCAATCCTTCCTACCGGGCACCAACACTGAGGCATCTCCACAGTAACATCTTCTCTCTGATGACAAATCACGAGTATGGAGTCAGTGCATTTGACGCCAATGCGATCACCGCAGCAACACTTCGAGCGAGAAAGGAAATCCATGAAATCGTTGACGGTTTGCGAAGCATCGGTGGACCGTGGAAAGACTTGGCGGTTGTAGCAACGGCAGAACAAATAGGCGTTCGTGAAGGCCGCCGTGTCCGGGGTCGATACACCGTGACCGCCTCGGATCTGGCACACGGCTTGAACCACCCGCAGGGTGTCTGCAGAGCCACCTTCCCAATCGACGTCCACGCTTTGAATTCCGCTGGCAACAAAGAGATCAATCGTGATTTCAAAACCAGCGGCATGAAACCTTACGACATTCCCTATCTCGCATTGGTGGCAGCCGATGTGGACGGACTGTTGATGGCCGGGCGTTGCATCAGCGGCGACTTCATCGCCCATTCCAGTTACCGCGTGACCGGCAATGCTGTTCCCATGGGTGAGGCAGCGGGTCTGGCCGCTGCACTGTCGATCAAGCAACGAGTGATGCCACACGAATTGGAATGGAAGAAGTCAAACTCCTGAGTCAATCACAGAAACCTGAATCGGGCCCTTGCCGTGTGGCCTACCGATTCCGGTCGATGCACCGCAGCCCAGTCGATGCACCGCAGCCCAGTCGATGCACCGCAGCCCAAGGGTGAACTGACTAGGGACAGACAACATCCCACGCTGCACGATCGGTGCTTCAATCCACAACTGTTTCAACCGTCACCATGACCACGATCTGGTTTCATGCACCCTGCGGGTCTCGATCGGTGCTGAATCTTTCCCAAACAGCCCACAACAGCAGCGATTCCCTGTCAGGCAATCAACGCATCGAGGTGTCTGGTCCGACGCAAAGTCCTTCGCATAAGTTCACTCTCATGACCTTTTCCGGTTACACTCAAGGTTAGACCTTTCCGCTTCCAGAGACGCAATCGCATGACTATCCGATTCCCACATCATCGAATCACACCGCAGTGCATTTTGCCTCAGCATCCCACCCTTGTGAGACTCGTTTTTCTACCTGCAATGATTTTGATGGGACTGGTTGAGACCAACTATGCCGAGGACTCCAAAGTCAGCTTCAATCGGGACATCCGCCCGCTGCTGTCAGACCGATGCTTTCACTGCCACGGTCCAGACGAAGAGGACCGTAAAGCGGGCCTGAGACTTGATCAAAGAGATGGTGGCGAAGGTGCACTGAATGTGCTGAAACTGGGCGATGCAGACGCCAGCGAGCTTTATCAACGAATCATATCGGATGATCCAGACAGGATGATGCCACCGCCAGATGCTCATAAAAGGCCGCTCAGCGAAGAGGAAAAAAAACGATTCCAAATCTGGATTAACGAAGGTGCCCCGTACGAAGCCTTCTGGGCATTCACATCACTGGCCCCACCTGCACCCCCGACCATCCCCAACGACTCGTGGGCAACAAGTACCATCGACCGATTCGTCAAACGCAAACTTGACGAGAGTGGCATTGCGCCTCAGCCCACTGCTGATGGGCGAACATTGCTACGTCGACTGTCACTTGACCTGACCGGGCTGCCGCCCAGTCGAGAGGAGATAGCAAGCTTTTTGTCTGACCAATCAGCAAACGCCTACGAACATGCAGTTGATCGGCTATTGAAATCGCCTAAGTTCGGCGAGCACATCGCCAGACATTGGCTCGATCTGGTTCGCTTCGCAGACACCAATGGTATCCACCACGATCATTACCGCGATCTTTCGCCCTATCGTGATTGGGTCATTCGATCATTCAACCAAAACCTGGCTTACGACGACTTTGTCCGTTTCCAGATTGCTGGTGACCTTTACGAAAAACCTTCGAATGACCAATTGATCGCATCTGGCTTCAATCGTCTGCACATGATTATCGATCGCGGCACGATGCTGCCCGAAGAAAGTCACGCGAGAAACGTCATCGATCGCGTCACTTCCGTTGGGACGGCCTTCATGGGTCTGACCGTCGGATGCGCGGTGTGCCACGACCACAAATACGATCCGATTACTTCACGCGAGTTCTACCAGCTGTACGCGTTTTTCAATAATATCGACGCGACACCCGAAACCGGTGGTCGATCGGGAAACGATTTCAAACGCGGATTGCAGGAACCATACATCGAACTGCCCACCCCTGAGCAGCAACGCAGCCGCGAAGATTTGTTGTCGCAAATCGCGGCAGTGGAAAAGCAGATTGCGGATCTGAAGTCAGCTGACGACAGTAAGGCTGAAGAGGGCGGAAAAGATATCCAACAGAAAACCAAGGTACTTGAAGCAAAACGCAACACACTGCGAGGTGAAGTGGGAAAACTTGAAATGTTGATCCCCGCGGCAATGGTCATGAAGGAACGGACCGACATTCGACCTGCACACATCATGATCCGAGGCGCTTATGACAATCTTGGTGAGCAGGTCCAACGCGGGACACCTGCCTTTCTGCCCCCCATGCCTGAAGCAGTCGGTCGCCCACGAAACCGGATGGATCTGGCAAATTGGTTCGTATCCAAGCAGCATCCCCTGACCGCTCGCGTTGCCGTCAACCGTTTTTGGCAGCAGTTGTTTGGTGTTGGGATTGTCAAAACCTCCGAAGATGTTGGAGCCCAAGGCGAATGGCCAAGTCACCCCGATCTGCTCGACTACCTGGCTTCGCAGTTTGTGACAACAGGGTGGGACGTGAAGGCTCTGTTGAAAGAGATGGTCATGTCCAAAACCTACCAACAGAGCTCAAGTGCGTCCCCGAAACAATACAAAATGGATCCGGAAAATCGATTGCTGGCCAGAGGCTCCAGATACCGGTTGGACGCTGAAGTCATTCGTGACCAGATCCTTGCGACTAGTGGTGTCTTGAACTCAAAGATGGGCGGCAAAAGCGTCAAACCACCGCAACCCGAGGGGCTCTGGAAATCGGTTTCGCTTCCGAGCTCCTATCCCAATCGCTATGTACCGGACACCGGTGACCAGATTGTTCGCAGAAGCGTGTACACCTTCTGGAAACGTGGTTTGCCTCCCCCACAAATGACAATTCTCAATGCCCCCACGCGAGAAGACTGTACCGCGCGACGGGAACGCACCAATACACCGCTGCAAGCTCTGTTGCTGATGAACGAACAACAGTACATGAAAGCAGCACAGCGTCTTGCGATCCAGACACTGGGTCTCGAAGCAGAAGGTCGTCTAGCTGCGGTCTATGAGACCATCACCGGCAGACTTCCCGACGCACGCGAGCAAGAGGTTTTACGGAAGGCTCTCACAGATTTTGAGGTATTTTATCAGGAACACCCGGCCCTGACAGAAGCATTTCTGGGCCAACCAAGCGATCACAACCATCCCCTTCATGCGGTGGCGGCATGGGCAATGATCGTCAACACCATTTACAACCTGGACATCACGAAAACACGTTCGTGATCCGTTCGAATCAATCTTATTTTCCGCTGAGAAAATTCGTCATGGAACCAAGTAATTCCCTTTCACACGCGCGACGTCAGTTCCTGAAAAACTCAGGCATGGGACTCGGAGTCTCAGCACTCGGATCACTGCTGCCCCAGAATTCCATCGCCCAGACGAATGTTGCTCCGCCGGCGAAGCATGTCATTTTTCTATTCATGGCCGGTGCGCCCAGCCAAGTCGATCTGTTTGACTACAAGCCTGATCTGGACAAACAATTCAAGAAACCACTGCCAGAAAGTGTGAGTAAGGGGCAACGAGTCACCGCCATGACGCGGGGCAAAGAACAACTGGTTGTCCCGTCCATGTTCAAATTCAATCAGGCGGGCAAAAGTGGGATATGGATGAGTGAGCTTTTACCCCATCTATCCAAGCAGGCTGATCGACTCTGTATTCTTAAATCGCTCAACACGAATGCGATCAACCATGACCCAGCCAAAACATTTGTGTGCACGGGCTCCGAACTACCTGGCAAAGCAAGCATGGGCGCCTGGTTGAGCTACGGGTTGGGCGCGATCAACAAGGACCTGCCAGACTTCATTGTTTTGACGTCTGCATTTTGGACGGGTGGGACACGGAACGTACAAGGTTTGTACAGCCGACTTTGGGGCAGCGGTTTTCTGCCATCAAAACATCAGGGAGTCGCTTTCCAAACCAATGGTGATCCTGTCCTTTTTCTATCTAATCCCAAAGGCGTCGACCCCCAAGTGCGACGAAGAATGCTGGATGCGGCCGGAGAACTCAATCGCAAACACCTGACTGAAATTGGCGATAGCGAGATCGAGACAACTATTTCGCAGCAGGAAATGGCGTTCCGAATGCAGGCGTCCGTTCCTGAACTAACGGATTTGTCCCAAGAATCCAAAGAGACGCTGGATGCTTATGGTCCGGAGGTCCACAAGAACGGATCCTTTGCAAGAAACTGCCTGCAGGCTCGCAGAATGGTAGAACGTGGCGTGCGGTTCATCCAGCTGTTTCATCGCGGCTGGGACCATCACTCAATCCTTCCCAAGCAACTTCGGGGACAGGCGTACGATGTTGACCAAGCTTGTTCTGCACTCATCGCAGACCTCGAACAACGCGGCTTGCTGGATGATACGCTGATTGTTTTCGCAGGCGAATTTGGACGCACCGTTTACGGCCAAGGAAAACTTGCGAGAGATGACTACGGACGCGACCACCATCCAAGATGCTTCTCCGGCTGGCTCGCTGGTGGAGGAGTCAAAGGCGGAATGACTTACGGTGAAACAGATGACTTCAGTTACAACGTGGCTGAAAACCCTGTTGCTGTCAGGGACTTGCATGCCACGCTGCTGCACCAGCTTGGCATCGATCACGAGAAGCTGAATTTTCCATTTCAAGGCTTGGACCAAAAACTAACGGGCGTTGAGCCAGCAAGGGTGGTGACCGAGATTCTGGCCTGAGCCGATCCATTGCAAACCACACGTGCTTGCAGGCTTGCACCAGTTTGCCACGGACCGACAGCGTCAGTACCGATTATCATTACAATCACCCCGGCTCAGTAGTGCTTTGCAAGATTTCGCAAAGAGCAGCTTGGTTGCACTTACACTAGCCACAAACACAACAGCCAAAACAAAAACCTTTATTGAAGGAATGAAGCATGGCGCACACCGAATGCCCAGACTGTGGTACTCCTTTGCGGGGAATTAAACTAACGGATGCCACGGAACGCATGATGGGGCACGGCAGTCTACGTGTTGAGCAGAACTACTCCTCAGAAGATGCAAATCCAGTTTTGCAGGGATGGCAGGACTTCACCCGGAAGGCAACGTCTATGGCCGGTTGTGTCCAGATTGTGGTCGCATTTTGTTGTATGCCGTTCCTATGAATCAATGATGAATGAAGCGAAAATCACGGCCCTCGACGGTGATACAGCACAGTCCGCTTTTCTCATCTGTATCGTGGTCTCATGAATCGAGCCCGGGTCGGTGCGAATGTTTGTGCGTCACGCACTGGACGCTTTCATCGCCGCCGCACAGTTTGAGCCCAAATTCGGCTAATCCAAGAAACGATTCGTCAGGTACAATAAGTGATAATGAATAAAGTACTCATCACGTTCGTCGTTTTCACCGCCTGGCTTGCTTGCACGTTTGCTAACGCGGATGAGGCCGGACAACGTGAATTCTTTGAGTCAAAGATCCGACCTGTCTTAGTTGAACGTTGCTATCGCTGCCATTCAACCAAGGCAGGAAAATCCAAGGGTGGACTTTTACTAGACTCACGCAATGGCTGGCAAGTGGGCGGTGATTCAGGACCAGCAATCATCCCCTTCAAACCCGCGGAAAGCCTGCTCCTATTAGCGATCAACCAAAGCGGCGAGAGTTCCGCAATGCCGCCTGATGATCGACTGTCGCAAGCAGTCGTGAAAAACTTTGAGGCTTGGATTATGGCAGGAGCCATCGATCCGCGTGACGGCCACAAACCGCTTGCTGCAACGCGGATTGACATAACGGCGGGGAAGCAATTCTGGTCCTTCCAACCTCTTCAAACCTCATTTGACCATCGTTCCATTGACGAATTCATCCAACCCCTAGCACCAATTGCCAAAGCAAACACGTTGGCAAGGCGGCTATTTCTGGACTTGATCGGAATCCCACCGACCCCTGATGAACTGCATAAATTCATCCAGATCTATACTGATAGTTCACCTGATCAAGCAGTCGAGACATTTACCGACGAACTACTTTCACGTAAAGAGTTCGGTGAAAAGTGGGCAAGGCACTGGATGGACATTGCCCGTTATGCTGATTCAAACGGGGGAGACTTCAACTTGACGTTTCCCGAATCATGGCGGTACCGCAACTACCTGATTGACGCCTTCAATAGCGACATGCCATACGATCAATTTATCCGCGAACAAATCGCCGGTGATCTGTTGCCTGCATCCAATACAGAACAACGGAACCGACAGATGATCGCGACCGGATTCCTGATGGTTGCTCCAAAAATGCTAACGGAACGCAACAAAGCGAAAATGCATCTTGATATCGCCGACGAGCAGGTCGACACCATCGGCCGGGCAATCCTGGGATTAACACTCGGCTGCGCCCGATGCCATGATCACAAATTCGATC
>DOPG01000151.1:11642-12905 GCA_003513555.1 Rhodopirellula sp.
GATGCCATGATCACAAATTCGATCCGATCCCGACTTCGGATTACTACGCGATGCTCGGTATCCTGCACAGCACCCGCACCGCCGATGGAATCCTGATGGGTAATGTCAATGTATCAGGCTGGAAAGAAACGGAACTGGAAGTCGCCCCTGAAAGGCGGCAACTGCTGGCACAACATGAAAAAAGAACAAAGAACATCGAAGCGGAATTGAGACGAAAACAAGAAGAACATCAAAAGCTGCAAGCAGCAGGCTCAGTGCTTATGGATGATCTCGCCGCCGAGACAACAGGCATGTGGCGTAAATCCACTTTCCGGCCCAACCACATCGGCCCGCATTATCTAGTCGCAGACAAGGACAAGAAAGAATCTCTTTCAATCAACTGGAAGATTCCCTTGCCCAAACCCGGCCAATACGAAGTCAGAGTGAGTTTCGGTGGCGGCCAAGGATTGGAGAAAAAAGCACCGTATGTCGTGACACATGCCAGCGGTGAAACCAAACTTATCGTTAACCAGACGGTGAAACCCCCAATCAATGGAATGTGGTACTCCCTGGGGCAATTCACTTTCGCGGCCAACCAGCCCGAAAACGATCCTGACCAAGCAAAACAAGAAACTGTTTGCGCACAAGTGGAGTTGAGCAACAGAAACACATCAGGTCCTGTCATTGCGGACGCGATTCAAATCGTTCCCGTCGATGCGCAACTGAATCTTGAACAAGCCGGATCTTCGAAGTCCCTGCTTGCAGACATCAAACGGTTGCAAACCGAGCTGCAAGCCCTGAACACGAACAAGCCGAAAAGAGCCAAAGCAATGGTGGCTGCAGATCACTCGGGAGATCGAGTGGGCGATATGCAAATCCGAATCCGTGGAGAAACAAACAATTTAGGAGCCAGAGCGGAACGTGGTTTTCTGCAGGTTGCAAGCAGCCCTGATGCCAAAAAACCGAATATTCCTGAGGGTCAGTCAGGACGAGTTGAATTAGCCGGTTGGCTTACGAATCCCGAAAATCCCTTGACCTCGCGAGTCATGGCGAATCGAGTTTGGCAGCAATTTTTTGGTCGTGGAATTGTCAGCACCACCGACAATTTTGGACTCCGCGGGACGGCTCCCACACATCCGGAATTGCTTGACTATCTGGCTGAAACCTTTGTCAACGATGGCTGGTCCCTGAAATCACTGATTCGCAAAGTAGTGGAATCAAAAACCTATCAGCAAAACTCGGCTCTGGTGTCGTCAAGCGATCCGGAAAATCGATACCTGCGAC
>DOPG01000374.1:0-965 GCA_003513555.1 Rhodopirellula sp.
ATCTGCTTGACGGATGATCCTTCCGGACTTCGTGATGAGGTGGAGGCTTTGCCGCTGCCGGTAACACCATTCGACGAAGCGGAGTTTGATCGGCGCCCCGGCGGCTCCACTTGGCGCAAGGTTGGCTTGTTCCAGCCCGGATTAGCGAATCTTCAGGGTGACACGCTGTTTCTTGATCTGGATATTGTAATCACGGGTTCGATGGACGATTTCTTTACCTTCGCCCCCAGTAAATTCTGCGTGATTCAAGATTGGCTGGAAAAGCGGAGGGCAAAGTATCTGCCCGGGAGAGATGGGCGAGTCGGAAATACATCGATTTTCCGTTTCAATCCTGAAAAGCATCGGTACGTTTATTCGCACTTCGCTGAGAATGAATCGTGGGCGCTCGAGAATTTCAGGATTGAGCAGCAGTATGTCAGTAATACACTGCGCGACGACTTGGAATTCTGGCCCGAAAAATGGGTGCGCAGTTTCAAACGTAGTTGCCGACCAACTTTCCCATTCAATCTAATACGGGAACCACAGGAACCAGTCGACATGCGAATTCTGGTTTTCCACGGTTATCCTCTGCCTGACCAAGCCATCGAGGGTTACAAGGGTGGATTACTGAAATCAACCTTACCTGCCCGATGGATTAAGAATTATTGGCGGGCAATCGATGAGGCTGCCTGATCCGACTTGTCCATCTGCGGTCGCTTCTCATTTTATGTTTTCGATTGATGCATGCGTGTTGGTTGTTGCCGTGCATCCGGGTTTTTGGCAGACCTGAATAAAACACGGGCGATTCACGGTAATATCCCTTCGCGTTGACCGATCGGTATAAAATTTTACAATAGCGTGCTAAGAGCACCGCAACTTAGCGGGAGTCGAGTGTACTACTTGGCAGGCTTCTCACTACAGCGTTACTGACAGCAGCGTCACGCAGCCTGCAGATATCGAAGCCGGGCCCAGTATTGCCATTCTTG
>DOPG01000374.1:1185-7163 GCA_003513555.1 Rhodopirellula sp.
TGCCATTCTTGCAGGGCGGTGCTGGTACTTTCTGTGCTACCTGCGCAGATCTAAGATCCTAAAATCGAGAGTCAGCAGCGTGGATTCAACAGAAAAGCTTCCAGAGACAAGCGAGACCGAATCTCTGGAGGAACCACGGCCTTTGAACTATTCATTCTGGGTAGGGGCTTTGACAATTCGGGGATCAGCGTTTCCGCGGGTGATCGTTGATATCGTCAAGTTTGGTACTATTGCGTTTCTCATCGTGCTGATTGCCACGGTAGCGAAGGCAAAGTTTGATGTCGTCATTGCAATACCATCCAGTGTCCTGTCAGCAGCTGGTGCTGTACTGGGGCTCTTATTGGTACTTCGCACCAATGCTGGCTACGACCGCTGGTGGGAAGCACGTAAGTTGTGGGGTGGAATTGTAAACCAGTCACGCAATTTAGGGGTCATCGCGTCATCGTACGGACCACCCAGCGGAGAATGGCGAAATCAGTTCATCCGTTGGACGGCAGTCATGCCTCACGTGATTCGCTGCAGCTTGCGAAACGACCCCACCCTGACCGAAATATCGAGATTGGTGGGGCAGGGCAATGCGAAGCGAGTCTCCGAGGCTTCTCACATGCCAACGTTCGTGGCCACGATCCTCGCCCAAATGCTGAGTGAGGGGCGGCGGGATGGAATGAGCCGATATGCCTTCTTGCAAGCCGAGCAGCAGCGTAGCATGATCATCGATTACTTGGGAGGTTGTGAGCGGATTCGCAACACGCCTCTGGCGCGCGCCTCTGCGATTCAGGTCCGGCAATTTATCCTCATGTTTTTGGTCGCGTTACCGTTTGCCTTGATGGGTGAGTTCACGGATTCGACAACCTTTGCGATCGCTGGTCTCGAGTTCAACCATGGTATCTACCTGATTCCACTCTTCATCATGTTGTTGGCGTTGCCCATGTTGTCTCTCGATCGGATTGGAATGGAATTGCAAAATCCATTCGATACCCGACGAATCGACCACCTTCCGCTCGATGCGATCTGCCACACGATCGAACGCAATTTGATGGAAGTCCTGAAAAACGATTCCGTTGCTACCGAAGAGGGCTTCGTTCTGGAAACAATGCAGTTGGATCCCGAGATGGCAGCGTTAATCGCAAAGGGCAATGCTCGCGACACTCTGATTTCGTGATCTCGCTGTAAAGCTGGTGTTAATGAGCAAACGCAGGTTTGCGAAACAACCAGTACCAGTCTGGAGGATCTGTTTATCGAATGATGACCCACCAGGGAGCCTTGCCAACCAATAGCGTTTGCAAGCGTTGCAGATCACCACTTCTTTGGTTGATTTGGAAAACGGCAAGGTTGCCAGAGGCTTGTCCGGCAGCAATCAAAAATCGGCCGCTGGGATCAATGTTGAATGACCTTGTCGTCTGTTCTGTTGTCGTGTTTCCAAGTCGTTTCAGAAGGCCGTCGTCGGGATTCACTGCGTACCGGGCGATGCTGTCGTGGCCTCGATTGGCTACGTAGACGAAACGACCTGAAGGATGGACCTCGATGTCCGATGTGCTGTTTGAACTAGCTCGAGCGTCTATTTTCGGAAGCGTTGACAGTGTTTGTTGCAGGCTGAGCGTTCCATTTGCGTTATTCAATGAATATGTAGAAACAGTGCAGCCTTGTTCATCGCTGCTGTAGGCAAAATCGAGGTTTGGGTGGAACCACAGATGTCGTGGGCCTGTGTTGGGCTTGCGCAACAACTTTGGTTGCTTGTTTTCAACCAACGATTTTCCCCCGTTGTTGAGCACGAATTGGAAAATTGTGTTGGGTCGCGTGTGCGGTACAAACCAATAACGGCCCGAGCGGTCCGGTACGATCGCATGTGCACGTTCGTCGGTTGAGATGGATTGCAACTCCTTGCCGATGGCCCCATTTTCTTCGATGGAGTGCACAAGGATTTTCCCTGCGCGGTAATAGGCACTCATCAGCAAGTTGCCAGACTTGTCAACGGACAAATAGGCGGGGTCAGCACCTGCAGGTTTCTCGTTGATGCTTGTCAGTTTCCCGGTCGACGCGTCGACCCGGAAGCTGGCAAGATTTCCAGTGCTGCGGATTGAGGCGTACATAATGGGCAAAGTAGGGTGATAAGTCAGTGCCCCTGGCCCTCCGTTGACGGTGACGCTGTCAACGAGTGTGAGAGTGCCTGTCACCTGGCTGAGACGATAAGTGACGATGCGGTTTTCTTTGGCAAGAGAAACGTGCACTAGCGGTTCCCGACCATGAAGTGTGGCTGTTATCAAGAAGCAGATGAGGAAGGGAAACCAGTAGGATTGCATCTTGAATATCGCTCCACTCGGAAGGGTAAGAGCAGGGATTATAAACAAAACATCTCGCAATATGACTAGGATCCCTGCTCAATTAGCACTGGGCATCTGCGCATAAATGTGCAACTGGTGATCGAAACCCCGATGAAAGCAGAAAGCTGGGGGGAGTTGGCGAATCGTAGTCGGGGGATTAGCGGTCAGGCGTGCGAAGCTTGATTTCATTTGATGCGAATCAAAATTTCATTTCGCCTGAGGAATCCTGGCGTCCATGGTGGGTCGTAGCCGGCATACTCCACTGACGCGGCAGCTGTCAGATTTTGTTGCTCCATCCATTGTCGCAATTCTTTCTCTCTCTGGCGAAGTGCTTTGTTACCCATCCGGCCGGCAAATCTGATCGTTGCAAATCTTCCTCCTTCGCGTGCTCGCACTTTGACGTTTGCGTTAGCCGGTAGAGGAGTTCCTGCAGAGGCCACTTGCTCAGGGACTACAAACGCCATCTGACCCGGCCGAATTCTTGTTTGCCTGCCATCAAAGTTGGCTTCATGGGACAATATTTCGCCCGTGATCTTTTCAGATCCCCGTTCCATGAACACAGGAGTCGTCATGGCCACTTTTTGTTGTTGGCCGTTTTCGCCGCTGATATAACGGAATAATCGAGAGAAACTGCCATCGCTTCCTTGGGCGTCAAATTTCATCGCTGTTGAAACGAGAACGAGATCAGCGTATTCGCGAACTTCGAAATTGCCGTCCGAGGATATGACACTGTAACGGGCTGATTCGTACGCGTTGCGAGCTGTAAATTTCCAGCCGTAGTAGCCCACGATTCCCAGACAAACAACAGCGATGCCATAGCTCAACATTTTTGACCGATTCATAGTGGGACCATATGGCTCAAGAATACTCACGGGATTGGGGGACGGCGATGACCGACTTGCAGGATCCGCCTCGACTCTCCGGAACTATAGGTGACAGGAAGCCCCCTAAGCTAAATTGGCCCTTCTTCACCTGTTTCCGGCCAAGTTGATGATCAACTGCTCATAGAAATGGATCATCTGAATGAACTGAGTGGTGGCAATCTTTTCATTGACCCCATGGATCAAAGACAAGCCTGCCTGATCCAACTTCCATGGCGTGAAGCGGTAAACATCTTTGGTGAGGGCGGGGTCATCGTAGTGAGCAGAGTCGGTGCTGGCGACGACGAAGAAAGGCGCCACGGCTACGTCTGGAAAAACCTGTTTGATCGTGCGATGCAAGGCTTCGAAAGATGAACTGGTGTCAGAAGAAATTCTGGAGGGCTGCCGGTATGCCAATTGGTCTCGTGGTTTTCCATCCAACCTCCGGTCGATGTGTAGCGTGATACGATCATCGTGAATGCTGGAACGCAAGAATTGCAGAGCCGATTCAACGGTTTCTCCCGGTTGAATTCGCAGATGGAGATTCGCAGAAGCCGTTGAAGGCAGGGCATTTTCGGCAAAGCCTGCTTCAATCATGGTGGGTACCAAGGTGGTTCTCAAGGCAGCGTTGCCCGCCGGCGTACCACTGAACTGGCTTTGGATGATTGAGCCAAAGAGTTGTTTGTTGCCAATCGCAATTCGATTGAAAAAAGACATTTCTGGACCAAGGTAATCAAGCATCCTGCTGACCCCACCATCAAGCCTCGCAGGAAATGGTCTCTGCTGTAGTTTGGTAATTGCAGACGATAATATTCCAATCGCATTTTCTGTGGGCGGAATGGATGCATGTCCTGCCTCCGTGTCCTTCAACTGAACTTTCAGTGTGATATTCACATAACCTTTTTCAGCAATTCCAACCAGGGCCGCTGGCTGGTTGAGGCCGGGGACACCTCGATAAATACCACCTCCTTCATCAAGGGCCATGTTCAGTCTTATGCCTTTTCTCCGCATCCATGCTGCTATCTGCTGATTGCCATATTTGCCACCAACTTCTTCATCATGCCCAAACGAGAGATAGATGTCACGCTGGGGTTGAAAGCCAGATTTGACCAGCCTTTCGCATGCCTCCATCAAAGCGATCACAGCACCTTTGTCATCCAAGGTGCCACGACCCCACAGGTATCCATTTTCGAGTGCACCAGAAAACGGTTGATGCTGCCACTCCTGAAGCGATGTTTGATCGATGGCAACCACGTCGTAATGTGCCATCAATAAAATGGCGGGCATGTCTCCGCTCTTGTCGGCTGACCATTGATAAAGCAGGCTGAGGTTTTGGGCATCATCAAAGTCTTCGCCTGTATACCGTTTCAATCGTGCAGTAACGGCTGGGTAAGAAGACTCAAGCAGTTTTTGAAACTCGAGGAACGCCGGGCCATCGTTCTTGGCACGATTGGTGTGCGACACGGTCGGGATCTTAACCGCATCTGATAAATGTGACAGTGCATCGGTTTGATTAATGTCACTCTGCTCGATCGCTTGAATATCAATTTGTCGTGACACCAGACGAGCTGCATTGAATACGAGGAACCCGCATCCTGTTGCGATTGAAATTAAGATGCAAACGCAACATTTCTTTGTCTTCTTCCCAAGGCAGCAAGTGGTGATTTTCATGGGCGGGACAATTGTTGCAGGAACACGTAAACTCTTAGATCGAATGCTCATTGAGCAGGATGTTTTTAGTCCAGGAAGCAGAGGACTTAACGCTTGGTCTTGCATCAGCACATGGGTTTGTAGAGGTCGGGAGGCACAACAGCCAGACCCCTTTGGAACGACGGGATGCATTTCTGGAAATGAGTGGAGGATCATTCATTTTGAAAGCAGGCCAGTCGCTCGTGATCAGGAAGGAAAAGAAGCTCAGGTGTGTGGCGTTTAGCGAACCGCTTTGGAGCATTGAAAGCACAGGCGAGCCGTTCCTACGCAACCATTGGCAAGATCAGAATCAGCAAGCCCAGGGCTTGGTCGATGAATGCGCGGCCGCCTCCTAAGTAAAAATGCCCTGCGATCAAGTGATCGCAGGGCAAGTGAGAGCGAAGGTAGATTTAACGAGGACGATGCCTCAGGAATCATTCAACGGGTGGTCTTCGTGGGCGTTCACCCTGTGGGCTGGCACCCCCAGCATCACCGGGTCCGCGACCAAGAGGGCCGCGACTGCTAGCCCCATCAGGGCCTCGGCCCCTCGATCCTCCAATCGACTCAAGTTCTTGCTTGGAAAGAAAGCCGTCTTTATCGCGATCAATTCTGAGCATCAGTGGCTGCATTCGCTCGGGCAGTTCTTCCTTACTGATCTTGCCATCTTTATTTTCATCAAATCCCATCAGGCGGCTGGCTGCATTCATCGCTCCCCCACCGGGGCCGCCACGCTGAAAACCACGCTCAGGCACACTGCTGGGAGCGACGCGACCTTCGGAGCCACGTTCTTCACCGCCACGGCTGCCTCCACTGCGACTACCTGCACCTCGTGATCCGCCTCCACGTCCACCCAAGGTTGGCTGGAGTTCATCGGCAGTTAATTTTCCATCCTTGTTTTTATCAAGTGTTTTCAAAGCTTGTGCGGCGTTTTCAATTTCAGCTGCCGAGATTTCGCCGTCGCGATTAGCATCCAAGGCCACAAGAATTGGTAGGAAGCTCATCATGCCGCCACGCCCTCCTGCTGTACCTCCACGGTTGCCCTGCCCACGCCCGCCAAAACCGGGGCCACCGTCGCCAGGGCGTCCACCTTGTCCTGGCCCACCTTGTC
>DOPG01000374.1:7393-13415 GCA_003513555.1 Rhodopirellula sp.
CTGGCCCACCTTGTCCTGGCCCACCGATGCCTGGGCGTCCACCTCCCTGTCCGGGGCCTCCCTGTCTGGGGCCTCCAACGCCAGGTCCACCTCGCCCCCCACGTCCAGAGCCACCGGGGCCATTGTCCTCTTGCTGCACACCTCGTGGCTTTGTTTCACGCTGATCTTGAGCATCAGCTTGGAAACCAATCGTCAGCGTTAAGACCACGCCTAAGCATGTAAGACATTTCATGGGATTTCCTGTTCAATTGTACTGTGTAAGATTTTGACGAATGATCAAGGCACACTCGGAGATACGTAAGTGAACACCGCAGGATGTCTTGAGTTCTGGATCGCTTGGGTTTTGCCAGAAATTCACCGGGGGAGGCTGGCGTCCGCGTCTGGCGGTACTATAAACGGCCTCACCACTCCGCATCCACAAGGCTTCTGCAATGAAAACCGCCAAGACGATGACCAAAAATGGTAGCTGGATTCCAATGGCAATGTTGGTTTGCTGGCTGCAAACCGTCGTGGCGGCGGGGCTTTCCTATGGACAAGCCGTGGTTTCTGATTCGAAAGATCACTTAGAGCCATGGAAAGCTCAGCCCGCGTTGGTCAAAAAGAATTCCCAAAGACGGAAAGAATTTAATTATCAGGAGTCCAGAGTTCCGGATTTTCAACTTCCTGATCCTTTGGTCAGTCAAACGGGGAAACCGATTGTCACGGCAGCTGATTGGGGGCAAGTGAGACGTGAAGAGCTGATGTCTCTGTTTCGAAATGAAGTCTATGGTCAGCGTCCCGAGATTAGCTACTCACTGAGTTTTGAGCAGGTTGAAGAGCAAAAAAATGTTTGGGATGGGGTGGCGACGGGCCGCAGTATGGTGGCAGTGGTGAGTATCGGTGACCAGCAGTACAGGTTTCCCTTTGTGTTGTTCATTCCAAATGGAGTCCAGGGGCAAGTGCCGGCTGTGATTCACATCAACAACCGTTACTTTATTCCGTTGGAAAAAGCGATTCGAGAAAATGATCCATTTTGGCCTGCGAAGACAATCATTCAGCGTGGTTATGCCACCGCTTCTTTTCACACGTCTGATGTAGATCCGGATCAGAAAGATGGATATCCCAACGGTATCCGTGCCTTTTTCGCGAGTGGTGCTCCCCCGACATCGAGAGCATGGCGCAGCTTGTCAGCTTGGGGTTGGGCGGCCAGCCGAGTGTTGGACTATTTGCAAACGGTGTCTTTGATCGATGCAAGCAAAGTAGCTGTCGTTGGGCATTCGCGAGGTGGCAAAACCTCGTTGTGGGCAGCTTGCGAGGATCCACGTTTTGCTGTGGCTTATAGCAATAATTCAGGGTGTGGTGGCGCTGCACTTTCGCGGCGTGCTTTTGGAGAAACGGTCGGTCGAATCACGTCCAGTTTTCCACACTGGTTCTGCGAGCCATTTTCGCAGTACGCACAACGGGAGTCCGAACTTCCTGTTGACCAGCACGAAGTGATGGCTTTGATTGCACCTCGATCAGTTTATGTCGCAAGTTCTGATGAGGACCTTTGGGCAGACCCCAAAGGTGAGTACGCATCGCTCGTCGCTGCTGCACCCGTGTTTGAGTTGCTAGGTAAACAGTCCATCACGGAAACAACCATGCCGGCGTTGAATACGCCCAGAATTGTGGGGAATACGGGCTACCACATACGCAGTGGCGGGCATGGTCTGGGGGAAGCCGATTGGAACTGGTTTCTGGACTTCACGGATACGGTGTTGAAGTAGTCTCACGGCCCTGTGCGTGGTCATGCTCGTTTGCGGGCTCATGGTTCTTTTTCACAGCGGGAACGGTGGCGTGGACTTGAGCGGTGAGTGGACCCGTTGCGTTGCGAGGCGGAGGGGCCTCGGGCAGGTTAGACAGCCCGCATGCTCGTTACAGCAGGATGTCGGTGAGGACACGGCCTTTTTGCGTTGGGCCGATCAGACGCTGGTTCAATCCCTGGTATGGGAAGTTGAATCGATAGGGATCGAGTCCCGTCTGTTGCAGGATCGTAGCCTGCAGGTCGCGAACACTGACGGGGTCTTCGATTGGATAATATCCTATTTCGTCGGTTTGTCCGTACATACCCGGTTTGATTCCTCCACCAGCCATCCACATCGTGAATGCATGTGGATGATGATCGCGACCAATGAAGCCTTTTACAAGTTTCTTGTTGACGTTGTTTTGCATCATGGGCGTGCGACCAAATTCACCGCCCCAGACAACCAGCGTTTCATCGAATAGGCCTCGTTGCTTCAAGTCAGCCAATAACGCCGCAATCGACTGGTCAATCTGACGACATTTGATTGGCAATGTTTCATCTATTGATTCCCCGGGGCTCGATCCATGGTGGTCCCATCCCCAGTCGTATAACTGTACAAACCGAACGCCATTTTCTACCAAGCGTCGGGCAAGTAGGCAATTGTTTGCAAAGGTTGCATCGTCGCCCTTGTACAATGCACGCGGGTCGGCCGCTGTTTCTGCTTGCGACACAAAACCGGGTCGGGCACCGTACAGATCCAGAGTTTTCCGGGATTCCTTGCTTATGTCCATGACCTCCGGAACAGAAGTCTGCATTCGGTAGGCCAGTTCGTATTGGGCAATGCGAGTTAGGGTTTCCGGGTCACCAATGTGTTGATGCTGATAACGATTCAAATCGTTGAGTGCATCGAGCGTCTTTCGTCTTGCTGAGCGACTGATCCCTTTGGGGTCTGATAGGTAAAGAATAGGATCACCGCCGTCGGTGCGACATTGAACCCCTTGGTAAACAGTTGGCAGAAATCCACTGCCCCAGAGTGACTTTCCTGCACTGGGGGTTTTTCCCCCAGAGGAAAGTACGACGAAACCCGGCAGGTTTTCATTTTCACTGCCCAAGCCATAAGTGACCCACGATCCCATTGCCGGCGAACCGAGTAATGGATTTCCTGTTTGCATTAGCAATTGAGCTGGTGAGTGGTTGAATTGCTCGGTGCTAACAGAGCGGATTACACAGAGGTCATCTATTTGCCTGCACAGATTGGGCAGTAGTTCGCTTACCCACTGACCGGTTTCGCCGTGTTGCTTGTAGCTGAATTGAGGCCCCAGCATCTTGGGCGTGCCTTTGATGAAGGCGAACCGTTTGCCTTCAAGATATTCTTGCGGGCACTCTGTGTCGTGCAGTTTTGCCAACGCTGGTTTGTTTTCAAAAAGATCAAGCTGCGAGGGCGATCCGGCCATGTGAAGATAGATGACGGATTTGACCTTGGCCGGAATCCGGAAGGAGGCATCTTTGGCATATCCGTCACGTGCAAGAATCGAATTCAACGCCAGGGCCCCAAAGCCAAGTCCTGCTTGCCCAAAAAAATGTCTGCGAGTGACAGCACCAAGTTTTTGCAATCGTAGTGGAAGAGAATGGGGCATAATTAACTTTCAATCTCGGTTATTCGTTGCAAGCTTGCAGCCGAAGCTCGCTCGAACATTTTTGGGTTGTTTCGGGGTTTGTCGCACAGTTCTTTCGTGCCGTGTTTTCACGGTTGTTATTTGATCAGCGGTTCGTAGCAGCTTTACGGTTTCATAAGTGTTTCGTCCAGATTCAGCAGGACGCTGGCGATCACCATCAGCCTTGAATCGCCTTCGGTCAGGTTCGCTGCCTCCAGCAGGTCTTTGCCGTCCGAGAGTTCTTCTTCAAGAGAGTCATACAGCTTCACCAAGCGGCTGATTTCGTCATCTTCCGCCTCTCTAATCAGGACCATTTGAAAACCGGCGGCGAGTTTGGCTGTCAGATTTTCACCGGCCTTCTCCATCCGTTGTGCCAGTTTTCCAGCAGCCTCGAGGTACACGACATCATTCAGCGTGATCAATGCTTGCAGCGGTGTGTTGGTTCGGATGCGCCGGATTTGGCACACTTCTCCGCTGCCGGCGTCGAACGTTGTCATGGCTGGGTAAGGACTCGTTCTTTTCAGGTAGGTGTACAAGCCACGGCGATATCGATCGTCACCTTCCGCATTCTTCCACTTTTCACCGCTGTAGGTTGATTTCCATATTCCTGCTGGTTGTGGCGGCATAACTGATGGACCGCCGATTTTCTCGACCAGCAGTCCAGCAACTGACAGTGCCTGGTCTCGCACCATTTCAGCACTCAGGCGGAATCGAGGAGCCCGCGAAAGTAGTCGATTTCTGGGATCAATCTTTAGCGACTGCTCGGTAATTGTTGAGCTTTGTTGATACGTCTGAGACATGACGATCGTCTTGAGCAGTTGTTTGAATGACCAGCCTTGTTCACGAAAATCAACTGCCAGCCAATCCAGTAATTCAGGGTGTGATGGTGCCATTCCCTGTGTTCCAAAATCTTCTTCTGTTTCAACAAGCCCCGTACCGAAAATTCTTGCCCAAATGCGATTGACGGTAACGCGAGCGGTGAGTGGATTCTCTGGTGCCATTAGCCACTGAGCTACCCCGATCCGATTGACGGGCGCATCTGGTGGCAGGGAGGCAAATTTGGTCAGCACGGATGCAGTAACTTCTTCTCCCTGATCAAGAAAGTTGCCGCGATTATGGATACGGGTTGTACGCTGACGTTTCGCGTCCAAATCGAACATGACTGGCGTGCTAGGGATCTGCTTCTTGAAGTTTTGTAATTGGTTCTTCGCTGTTTCCGTTGCCTTAAGCCTCCGCATGGTCTCCGGAAACACTGTCTCGCTGAAAACTTTCTCTGGGTCCGGTTGCAGTTCGGCTCGCAGCCATTGGGTAGGATTTCGACTGACGGAGAAGAGGGAACGGGCTAGCAACAGGCCCTCACCGTATTGCTGTTCCAGCGTGACCTTCAAGATGCCACCCGAGACAGGAGATTCAAAATCAAATACGGCGGCTTGGGCTTCCTTGAATCGGGGTGATAGTCCCCAGCCCGCATCAGGTTTGCCATCCAAAGCAGAAGCAACGTTCCAGCCGCGTTGTGAAAAGGTTGCACGGGGATTCTTCAATTTGATGGTTTTGAATTCACCACTTTGCTGCCGGAGTTCCAATGTCAGTTCTCGGATAGCCACATTCTTGTCTTCCCAGTCACCTCCAGCGATCGACTTGGGGAAATAGTCAATCCGAAATGATGTGTAAGTCTTGCCATCAGGCAGATCTGGTAGTTCCAAGCTGAGTTGCCATGTGTCTTTTTGAGGTCGATCGCCACTGGCAATCAGTCGATGTTGTTCATCCTGACTCATTTGCACACCGGACTCGGATTTGAATTCTTTGAGACGGAGTGGTTGCCAGAGTGGAGATTCTGCCAATTCTTTCTTCCATTCGGTAAATCGTTCAGCAAAATCGTCAGGACGTTGGGATGATAGTTTTGTTGCCTGCTGTAGTTTCGTTGTCAATTCTGCGAGCCGATCTGCCTGGGCAGCGGTGGGGGTGGCATGAAACGGAGTTTCATTGTCAGCATCTTGCGTCTGGTTGAAGTAGGCAAGAAACGAATAGTAGTCTCGTATGCTGATTGGATCGTATTTGTGTGAGTGGCATTTCGCACAGCCCATCGTCAAACCCATCCAGACTTGTAGTGTCGTATCAACGCGATCTTTGACGGCGGCAAAGCGAAACTCTTCATTGTCTGTTCCACCTTCATCATTAGTCATCGTGTTTCGGTGGAACGCTGTCGCCAGAATTTGATCATCCGTTCTGTTGGGCAACAGGTCACCACTGAGTTGTTCGATAGTGAACTGATCGAAGGGCATGTCGCGATTGAAGGCATCAATGACCCAGTCGCGGTATCGCCAGATGTTGCGATGTCGATCTTTCTCGTAGCCCTTGGTGTCGGCGTAGCGTGCCAAGTCCAACCACATCCGGGCCCAGTGCTCGCCATAGGTATCGCTGTCAAGCAAACGATCCACAAGTACTTCGTATGCGATGGGCGAGTCGTCACGCAGGAAAAGTTTGGTGAGCTCTGGTGTTGGTGGCAAACCGGTTAGATCGAGTGCGGCTCGACGTAGTAGAGTGGCTCCGGCGGGCCTGGGGGGTTGTTTTAGTCCCGCCTTTTTTAAACCCTCTTGAATGAAAA
>DOPG01000341.1:0-347 GCA_003513555.1 Rhodopirellula sp.
GTCCGGTTCCGGAAGACATCATGAACCCAATGACGAGGACGAGATTGAACACAGGGCGTGATAGTAGCAGCATCGATGATTTTCCTGACGTGCGGGAGACGCTTGGGGATTTTTACACCCAAACGGAATCGCGGGCACTTTGTAGTGCGTCCCAATCCTGGGGCATGCTTGGATGCCGTTGTGGAGGAACGCATCGGCAAGGGGATACTTAACAAGTTGGCACGTAGCATGTGTGACCGCTAACACGCCCGGCCCATAGCATAGCAGAGCTGCAATAAAAAACCCGCCTGCCGAGACCAAGGTTGTCTCGACAGACGGGGCTGTTTTCTCGCAATCAGTTAGATGTG
>DOPG01000341.1:541-12334 GCA_003513555.1 Rhodopirellula sp.
GTTTTCTCGCAATCAGTTAGATGTGCGAGTGGGGTGGCCATACCGAAGTATCGGCCCGCCGACTTTAACTACGGGTTTCCACCCCGTTGGCTAGTACAGCAATAATCCACTTGCTCACCTCCTTTCAAAACGGTTCGACGATTCTCGGCCCGGGTGCCAACCAGAAAGAGCCGTTCCTCGTACTAAAAAGTCTTTCGCGACGCGTTATCGCGAACCGACAAACTCATTATCCTTACCGGTCAAATGATCGGCAAGAGAAAAAAGCTGCCACTTTTGAGACGTGGACTTCAGCGATGGGGTTCGCCGAAACCGTTGTTTAAGACCAGTATTTATTTCCGAATGTTTTTTTTCGGAAAATTATGGCTTTTTCAGTTAGCTGCCCGGTTTGTCGATCTCGTAAAGCACAATGATTAATACATCCCCCGCGGCAAATGAATTCAGGGGACCATCGCTGTTGCCATTTTGGGAGGTCAGGTTTCCGTTGATAGAGAGCACTCTCGCTCCACTTTTTCGCATCCAGCGGTTGATTTGCTTTTCCATTTCTTCGAGTTCGTTGTCGACACTTTTGAAAATTTTAACTTGTTGCATGGGACATTCTCAGCGCTGGGGAAATGTTTTACGGATCATAGCAGCCGTTGCCCTCGAAACACATTGGGAACCAAGACAGTGCGGCGCACTGCAAACGGTGCGCCGTCGCTAGTTTCCGAGCAAGTTCGCTTTTCATCGGTTCTGAAAAACAAATATCCTAGCGTCGGTTCGGAATAGCCGGGACCGCATCTGCGATAGGTCTTATCATGGGGCTGGGGGGGATTTTTGCAGGCTCCCAGATTCTTAGTTCAACGTCGTCGATGGTGGCTTCCCCACCACCGATCACCTCAAACATCACGTGGACCTCTGTCTCTTCGGTTGCTTGTCGATACAAACGTACGGTCGCCCAATCTGCCTGTCCACGTATCAAGATTCCCATGGGCTGTCCGCCAATGCTGTCGTACATGAGTAGACCTTGATGAGGTGCCCCAAAGCCAAGTGTCCGTATCTTGGCGTCAATTCGAATGGCACGGCCAGCAGATACACGCACTGATGGACTTTGAATTTGAACAACCGTTCCTTCATAGCCACCAGGGAGGGGTTCATCTGATAGCGAGGTGACGCGGGCACGCAGCGCACCGGGGCCTTCGTAAGCACCTCGTGTGATATGCAGTAGTTCGCTTTGGGCAGTGGTGGTCAGGCGTTTGCCAAAGGACCAGCGCTCACTGCCAATCAGGTCTTTGGTATCAAGGTTGCCGCTGGTCAGCAGATTACGACCCCATCCAAGGTCGTCCATCAGCGGACGCCAAATGGTTTGGATTTCCGAGGCACCCATATTCACTGGTGGGCAGCTGACTCGCATCGGCCAGTTCGGCATCAGTGCTTCGGCAAGTTGCCACTCGCTTCTCATCGCCCACGCATCGGCGCGGCATGCCATTCTGAGCGTGCTGTCGATATCTCCTGAACGAAACATTGGTTCCGCTTCCGCGAGTGTCTGTTGAGCCACACCCGTGAGATTGGAAACGGCTTGTCGGTTTACTGCCCGCGTTGCCGTAGCGGTTTGCCAATGTTGGGAGCTCTGTTCGACCAAGTTCCTGGCTAATTGCCATCGGTCTAACGCTGCTTGCCGTGCAAAGCGTTGTGACGACAGGCTAGCGTGGCCGCCCATCGAAGGGTCGCTACTTAAAATCAGAATTTCGGTTGCATCGGGAGAGACGATTCTCAGCCGTGTGCCCGACGGTGTTAATTCAGGTGTGATGCGTTCAGCGGAAAAATGCGTCAGTCTCCACGCGGTTTTGGCTGCGTCTGCAGGCGTCAAAAGAATATCCAGCGTCTTTCCATCACCGGCAAGTACCTCAGAACCTCGATGTGCGGTTGAGGTGGCTATCAACAAGTCGGTTTGATTGGTTGCCAATCGTGTGCAGTGATAATTTGCTCCGGCCAATGGGGGCGGCGTCATGGGCGTGGCAGATATCACCCACGGACTGATCATCGCAATCATGCGATTGACGTAACTGAGGGCCATCGCTCTTTGTTCGTCCAGTGAAGTCCCCGATGTCAATGAGCGAGAAGAGCGGAACAGGATGGCTGTAGGGGTGACTTCCAGACTTCGCATTGCTTGTAGCCACATGGCGTGCCAATGGAACCGTTGTGGTTCAGGTGCGCCGATCGCTTCCGCAATGGCTTCTACTTGTCGTAGCATTGTTTGCGGGGGCATACTGACGATTCCCACCGCGACGGGAATTCGGTCCCCCAGTTTTCGCCGCCTTTGTATCATCTGCGCCAACTCCTCGTCACCGCTCAAGCCTCTGACGCGATGCGGCAAGTCCTCGATGATGGCATTCAGTAAGGACGCATAGTCCCGCCAGGATTCTGAGGGCGCACCGATAATGGGGCGTTGCCAGCGACTGGGCCATTTTTTCAAACGTTGAATAGTTTGAGTGGTGTCGTCGACCTGCCGGCTATCCAATGCCGTCCCCGCGCCGATGTACCAACCAACAATCGGTTCCAGTAATGCTTGGATGTCTGGGTTCGGTGAGGTGGGTGGCGGCGCATAAATCAAGACACGCGAGCGGATCGCTTCGCTGAGAATGTCAGCGTCTGGTGGCTTGGATAGCAGAACAGCGTCAAATCCGAGCGAGCGAATCCAAGATAATGGTTCACCGTTATGCTCCAGGATGCGTGTTATCTTTCCTGGTTCGAAAGCACTGGCCGCCAAACGCGAATTCTCGAGTTGACTCTGCTGTCCCGGTCGCATGCTCAAGACCGTTGTTTCTGTTGGACGATTCCCGGTGGCAATGCCTTCCCTAACCGGGATCAATCCATTCACTCTTAAGTTATCGATCCGTAAAGCCGAACGTCCAGCACCGCTGTAGGCGTTAATTACAACTCCATCAACGTAAGCATCCTGAAGATCTGCCTTACTTCCGTATTTAGTTCGAACAGCGACCGACTTGAGACGTAACTCCCGTTCAATCGCTCCGATACCGATGGAAGCGAATTCACTGGGAGATTGATAACTTGCACCGTAGACGACTACCGAAACGGGGCGGCTGGTATCGGGGTCAATCAAATAGGGATAGCGAACCCGCAGGCCAATTTGTGCGCCGCTTTTCGCACTCATCACCGAAACGGTTGCGGTCAGGTCGTCGAGAGGTTGCACGGGTTCGATAGGGTACACCAGCAATGCTTCCGTGCCATTGCCCGATAGCAGCGTCACGTTTTCACAGGCGCCGGCATTTACTCCACCGTCAGCTAAGTGTCCCTGTGAGGTCACGCGAGCTTCACAGTCAGAGCCTTGCAAGTGCCAGCGAGGGGGATAAGCGTCTAACGAGTCGTAGAGCTGCGCGCTCGCAGCCGTAGCAAATAGCCAAGTCAACCCAGCTATCCAACCACAGGCAATACGCAAGGCTTGCCGAAGTTGCATGTTTGGCAGCCTTTCAAAGAATCCGAGCTGAAGGAATGACATTGATGATTGACCTCTGAGCTAGTGAGGGAAACAATCCCGACAACGCTTCGGAATCGCTCCCCGCGAACTCTCTCCCAGGCGTGCAAAGTTCTAGGTGTGTGGTGAAAGCGACGTGGTGTTGAAAAAACTCCACACAGAGTTGCTAGCCTCCGCCGCCGGCCTAAGTCCATTCTGTACCAACATTTAGAGTGCAAAGCCAAGTCGAAACGCCGTTGCTTTTTGTCAACGCTCGTTTTTTTTTGAAATCGTGGTTTTCGTGCTTTAAGTACTTTTCAGCAAAGGGTTTAAGTGGCTGGCGTGGATCTGCTGCCGAGATTTCGGCACCGCAGATGCAACGGATGTCAATCGAACAAACAAGCCACATGTAGACCTATCGGAGCAACTCTGGATGCCTAACGCTATCGGATCCACCAAGAAGATTAACGACGAGACCCCCATCGAGCTGCAGGAGATGGCGAAGGCGATTGAGTTGCTCCCAGCCCGCTACCAAAAAACTGTGGCACCTGCCATGCAGCGAGTTGTGCAGTGCAGCACACGTCGCCGCAGAATCCTCAACCTTGTTCAGGAAGCGTTGTCTCAGCTCCGGCTCGACATGAAATACTTGATCTTCGACCTCGAAGCGACGCGACGGGAACGGGATGAGTACAAGCAGATGCTGGAAGAAGATGGACGCCTGTAAGCAGGCCCCTGATGCTATTGTGGGTTGTTCGTGTCTGATTTCAGCGAATCGTCAAAACACATCGTAGTCATCGACGAAAGGATGCTTCGCTGACGTGGTGTCGTCAAATTGCGATTTGGTTAAAGAGTGACGTGTCTTTTGTGCTGCATTGACGTCACTGCCCCTTGGTGACGGGAGTCGTGGCCGACCTGTCAGTAAAAATGTCGCCTGCCGACAACCAAAGAAGCAAGCTGACGAAGTGTTCACGAACAGCCCCAAAACACCTGACCCGCCAAAACACCTGACTCTCTGTATCGCAGTGGTCGGTAAGTGGCCGAGAGCAGTGTCAACGGAGTAGCTGAGGTATAACCCGGCCGTGCACATCCGTAAGCCTTCGGTTGATGCCGTTGTGATAAAAGCTCAGGCGAGTATGGTCGATGCCTAGCAGGTGCAGTGCAGTTGCATGCAGGTCGTAGCTGTAGGTTGGAGACTCAACCGCGTTGGCCCCTAGTTCATCAGTTGCGCCAAAGCCGACTCCACCGCGTACTCCACCGCCCGCCATCCATGCGGTGAAGGCACCTGCATTATGATCGCGTCCGAGCGCTGTGCCACCCTGCGAGGCGGGTTGGCGGCCAAACTCAGTTGTGCAGATGACCAGAGTCTCATCGAGCATTCCCCTCTGTTTGAGGTCTTTAAGTAACGCTGATGCGCCAGTGTCCAGCACTGTACCCCAGTAGCCGTGATCGCGGGGCAAGTCTTCATGGCTGTCCCAGTTAGGGCGTATTTTTCGCGCGGTGGTGTTTTCTGCACCACAGTATATCTGTACAAAACGAACACCTTTTTCGACCAGTCTGCGTGCTAGCAGGCACTGACGTCCAAAAGCTCCCGTGTCTTCGGCGTCGATACCATACATGCGTTGTATTTGTTCGGTTTCATCTGAGATTTCGGTCACTCCGGGCGCGCTGAGCTGCAGTCGTGCTGCAAGTTCATAAGCTTTGATGCGGGCATCCAGCTCCGTATTTCCCGGGCGTGTCTTTTGATGAATTTTATTCAGGTGATTCAGGAACGCGAGGCCATCGCGATCAGCGGCTGGCGTGGCGAGGTGGAAGTCAGTCGGTGGGAACAAGTCAGCGATCGGTTGAGCTGGGTTTGAGGTGTCCAAAGTAGTCGCTTGATGAGTGGCTGGCAGAAAACCGGCACCCCAGTTGACGGTTCCTCCGGGGGGTAGGCCTCCGGGATCTGGTAACACGACGAAGTCAGGTAAGTTTTCTGATTCACTGCCCAGTCCATAGGTGACCCAGGAACCCATGCTGGGAAAGCCCGGAAGTGTGAATCCTGTGTTCATCATGAAGCAGGCGGGACCGTGCAACGCGGTTTTGCTGTGCATCGAATAAATGAAAGACATGTCGTCGATGCAACTTGCCAGTCTCGGGAAAAGGTCGCTAATCCAAAGTCCTGATTCACCGTGCTGGCGAAATTTCCAATGGCTGCCACGGCAGTTTCCAGGCTTGGAAGCGAAAAACTGCATTTTTCCTTCAGGGTCAAAGGGAGTCCCGTTACGCTTTTGCAACTCGGGTTTGTGGTCAAAGGTGTCTACCTGACTCATTCCGCCAGGACAGAATATTTGGATGACGCGTTTTGCCCTGGCTTGGTGGTGGGACTGGCCGGGGGATTCCTGGTTTAGCATGGCTGACAACGCGAACGCCCCAAACCCTCCACCAGTCGTCTTGAGAAAATTGCGTCGTGTGGTCATTGGTTTCTGGTTTGCTAGAAAAGCGGTTAGCTGAACGTGTGATTCACAATTCGTGTTGTGTGTCGCAGGAGTGCAGGTATTGGATGGCGGTAAGTTGCAATCATTGCACTTAGATTCATGGCCTGATTTGTCAAGCTGGATCGATCAAGTCGACTTGTTTCAAGGGTGAGAACTTCATTCGTGCGTCGACGCAGTCATGCCGAGATCAGGCTTGGGTGGCATTTCCACCGCTCGTGCTGACTCTCAGCGTCAATCGACGTATAAAAACTCATTTGAATTCAACAAAGCTCGGCAAAGTGTGAAAAGTCCCTGTTGTTCCATAAGTTGCATGGCAATTTTGGCTTCTGTTGCCGTCGGTAGACGACCATAGGCAAGTTGAAACGCGTTCCTTACTTGTTGTTCAATGTCACCGCTGGATGAGTTGAGAACACGCTCTGAGAAGTACGATGCCTGCCGAAGCATGAAGTCGTTGTTGAAGAGGGTTAGTGATTGCAGCGGCGTTGTGGTTGTTTCGCGTTTTGCAGTCAGATTCGCAGGGTCGGGGCAATCCAGCGTTCTTAAAAAGCGATCAGGCGTCGTGCGGACGATGTAGCGATAAATACTTCGACGCCACAGTTCTGGTTTGTCCGCAGTGACATATGTGTAGATAGGAGCATAAGCATCTTGGTAGCGGAAATCCTCAAACCCGGGACCACCGCGTTTGTGGTTCAGCTTTCCACTTAAAAACAAAACTGAATCACGAATCACTTCCGCTTCAAGGCGTCTGGGATTCTGACGCCACAACAGGCAGTTGTCTGCGTCAATCGATAGGGCGGGGTGATCAAGTTGGAAGGTCGATTGTTGCTGGTAGGTTGCGCTGAGCAAGATGATTCTATGCAAACTCTTGAGCGACCATTCTTGAGCGATCAGTTGGCTAGCGAGCCAGTCGAGTAACTGCGGGTGTGAGGGGGTGTCTCCACCCGCACCAAAGTCGCTGGAAGTGCTGACGAGTCCCTGGCCGAAGTGCCACTGCCACATTCGGTTTGCGATCACTCTTGCGGCCAACGGGTTGTTTTCAGCAGTGACCCAGCGAGCTAGTGCAGCGCGTCGGTCCCCTTCCGGGGTATTGCTAGTACCTAATTCCGTTTCCAGCATGGCAAGGGCGGATGGCGCGGCCGGTGTCAGCGGAGGCCCCCGAGGTGACTCCGCGTCCCCGCGCTCTAGTAACCTGATCGGTGGCAGCACCGTTTCTGCCACGGGACCATAGAACCTTGGCGGAGAGCCAAGCAAGTCAAGGCTTCTGGTGAGTCGGGCGCGTTCCAGACGTAGCATTTTAATTTGCTGTTGGTCCTTCGCGGTCAGTGAATGCGTTTGTGCTGACTTCAACTTGGGATCGCCAAATCCAATTTGATCCATTCCAAAACCATTGCCACCGTCGGTCGACATCAGGGTCAGGAATTTAGCTGAAGCTGGGATTTTGAGATCAATGATCTGCAGTCCCGTTGAACGCTTCAGGCCACGCTTTTCGTAAACCTTTTCGGCATCGACGAAAATCCATGCATCGGCAGATGACCCATCATCCGCTCCGAAGTAGCCAACCTTGGTTAACAACCGCATTTCGTTCCACTTTGAAGCGGACCGAATTGCACTGAGATCAAATGTGATCCCGGCGTTTGCGTGCAACCCTAAAAGCGAGTGACCCTGCTTGGTAAAGTCGGTGCCGCCCAGTTGCTTGGAGTGCTGGCTTGCAACGGGACCATTGCGAATCATGTCCCATGCCTGACCGGATGTCGTCGGTATACCGGTGATGCTCATCCCGGTTGAGCTTACCGGAATCTTGGCAGATCCGTCTTTGCCGTCGGGTACAAAGACACCATCGATGAATTCGAAAGGTGAAATCGCGTACTTGTTGGGAATAACATTGCCAAGCTTTCCAAAGTCGCGTGTTTGGACTTTTGCAGAACGTGTGTCAATGCCATGACGGTAGGTGCCACTGCCAAGTCCGTTTCCGCCACCTACAATGTCCGCGAGGTCGAAGCCTTTGCCTTCAAGCCTACCGATGGTGTAGTCGATCAAGTCACGTTTGTCGCTGAGTAATTCTTTTTGTCTTTGGTATTCCTTCAACGCAGCATCGCTGATGACTCGGTCGCCACGCTTGAATCCGGCGAAGACCGCACGTAACTGATAGTACTCTTGTTGGGTAATGGGATCTAACTTGTGATCATGGCATCTGGCGCAATTAATTGTCATCGCGACAGTGGATGTCATGACTTGGGTAGCAATGTCATCGAGATCGAGCGAGCGGGCCGCTCGTCGCAGTTTCGCGCTTTTGGTTTCAATATGGCCGACATAGTCCCAAGGGCCCGCCGTTAGAAATCCTGTGGCCACTACCGCATTGCGGTTGTCGGGCCACAAAATGTCTCCAGCGATCTGTTCCTGCAGGAAGAGGTCATAGGGCTTGTCGTCGTTGAACGCTTGGATGACATAATCACGGTATCGCCAAGCGTTGTCGCGTCGCCGGTCACGCTCAAAACCATGTGTATCCGCGTAGTGCGCAAGGTCAAGCCAGTGTCTTGCATACCTTTCTCCGTATTCAGGAGCGTCCAGCAACTGATCGATCAGTTTTGCGTAGGCTTGAGGATCCGGATCCTTGACGAAAGATTGGACTGCTTCGGGGGTGGGTGGTAACCCATGCAGGTCAAAGTAAAGTCGGCGAATCAGGGTGCGGCGATTGGCACGATTGCTGCGAGTAAGATTCTGTTGAGCAAGCTGTGTGCTGATGAAATGATCGACTGCATGAGCCTTGGCTGTCGGTGATGGTGCGGGAGGTTGGCTCAGGTTACTGTGTTGAATGCTCTGCAGCGGTTGGTAGGACCACCAGGTTTGCTGCGACGGTGGCGGAGCACTGAGCACAACGTTGTCAGGCCAGATGGCGCCCTCGTCGATCCACGCTTTTATCGCAGTGATTTCGCCTTTGGGCATGGCCGATCCCTGTTTTGGCATCTCTGGTTTTGTACCGTCGCGGGGTTGGATCAAATCCATGAGCGGACTCTCCGCGGCGTTTCCTGCAATGATATAGCCATTGTCTTTCAGATCTTGCGACGTGCCCAGTGATAGGTCGCCTTGCCGATTTTCTGCGTGGTGGCAGCGAATGCAGTGCTTTGTGAAAATGGGCGCGATGTGTTCTGCGAAGTTGAGTTTTGCCGCGGCGACCTGCTGAGCATTGATGATCAATGCAGATACAAAAAGAGTCGGTGCCACGCGTCCCAGGAATACAAGTGAACGGATACTCATAGCCAAGCGTTTCATGCGAGTACTTCCTTGATGACGTCGCCATGCACATCCGTGAGCCGCCGTTCAAAGCCATTGTGGTAGTAGGACAATCGTTTGTGATCCAGTCCAAGTAAATGGAGCACGGTGGCGTGAAAGTCGTAAACTGTTGTTATGTTTTCGACGGCTCTGTGTCCAAACTCATCAGTTGCCCCGTAGGTGTAGGGAGCTTTGACTCCTGCCCCCATCATCCATGCGGTAAAACCATCGGGGTTGTGATCACGGCCGCTTGCGCCGGCTTGGAAGGTTGGCATGCGTCCAAATTCAGTCATCCAGACAACCAGAGTGTCCTTGAGGAGTCCACGGCGTTTGAGATCGCGGAGCATCGCGGCGCAAGGCTGGTCAAGGACTGGCCCGTGTTTGCTGTATTGCTCGGCGAGTGACTTGTGGCCGTCCCAGTTGCTTACCCCCTCACCACCGGTTTGATACGCACCGTTGAAAAGCTGGACGAAGCGGACACCCTTTTCAAGTAGCCGGCGAGCAAGAATGCAGTTGTTCGCGAATTTGGCTTTGACTGGATTGCTGGTATCATCTGCACCGTACTCACGAAGCGTGCTCTTTGACTCGGTAGAAAGGTCCGTTACCTCGGGGACGCTTAGCTGCATACGAGCGGCGAGCTCGTAGCTGGAAATTCGTGCTGCAAGCTCTGTATCTCCGGGGAATTTCTCAAGATGTTGTTGGTTCAACCGATGCAGAAAAGTCCTGGTTGCTTTGTCGGTGCTCGCTGTCACGCCCTCAGGAATAGACAGGTTGTTCAGTGGTTTGGTCGCATTAAACTCGGTGCCCTGATAGGCGGCGGGCAGAAAACCCGGTCCCCAGTTGTTGACGCTTGATTGCGGTGTGCCGCGTGGATCAGAAATTGCAACATAGGAGGGTAGGTTCTCGTTTTCTGTACCCAATGCCCAGGTGGTCCATGCACCCATACTAGGGAAACCATCCAAGGTGTAACCGGTTGACATGAAGTTTTCGCCCGGCCCATGTGTGTTTGTTTTGCCTGTAAGTGAATGCAGGAAACAAATGTCGTCGGCCAATTCACCAATTTGTGGAACAAGGTCGGAGATCATTTTTCCTGATTGGCCACGGGGCTTGAATGCCCATGGACTTTTTGTCAGCATCCCCTGCTTGCCTTGAAACGTCAAAAGATCTTCTGCCCCTGGTAAAGGCTTTCCATGTTGTTTGACCAATTCTGGTTTGTAGTCAAACGTATCAAGTTGACTGCAAGCGCCGGAACAAAAAATAACGAGGACCCGTTTGGCCACTGCGGGGTGATGGGGTTCTCGTGCTGCAAACGGTTTGCTGGCATCAATCTCTGGGCGAAGAGGTTCTGTAGGTGTGGCCAGAAGTTGCTGATCCTGCAGGAGGCTTGCCAGTGCAATTCCACTCAAGCCGGTGGCGGTGTCAGCTAGAAAATTACGGCGGTTCAGAAGGTTAGGCATGGAACGTCAGGCCCTCAAGCGAGCATTGTGGATCAGGTGGGTGAGGCAACGGAGCGATTTGCAGGCAGTCGGTATTGGTTGGGCAGTGAGGGTTGGGCAGTGATGGTTGCTAAGGGATTGTCGGTTACTAACGAATGATCGGTTACTGGGGCGTTGTTGTTTGGCCACTTCTGACTTGCAAGGAATTGGAGTCTCGCCTGCATCAAAATTGATAAGAGTCGAAATTGTGCTCGGCTGTCAGGGAATGAAAACAAACTCGTTCGTATTGAGCATGGCGCGGGTGAATTGGGTTAAGCCGGCATGTTTTAGGAACATCGTGCTATCACGTAATTCAGTTTTCGTAGGATTGCGTTGGAAACAAAGGTTCCATGCGAGGCGGACCCGGTCGGAATCATTCGTGGCTTCCTTTGTCAGTCGTTTTGCAAACAGGCCAGCCTGCTGCATGATGAAACGACTGTTCAGTAAATTGAGGGCTTGAATGGGGGTGGTGGAGCGACTTCTTTTGGCAACCACCATACTGGCATCAGGGCAATCAAACGCCCCAAAGACATGTTCACGTTCTTGACGCACCTTGGTCATGTAAATCATGCGTCGCCAGTCAGCAGGACCGTAATTTGTTTTCTCGTGGTAGTGCCTGACGTTCTCCATCTCGACCTCAAACGGATTGAAACCGGGGCCACCCGCATTGTTCAGGTCGAGAGCTCCCGTGACCGCGAGGATTGAATCACGAAGCGCTTCGGCCTCAAGTCTGCGAGGGGGAAAACGCCACAGAAGTTTTGTGGTGGCATCGATCCGGATCGCTTTCGGGTTGGGCTCATTGGTCTGTTGCCAAGTATGGGAATTCAATATCAGTCGGTGGAGGTGCTTGAGTGACCAGGAATTCTGAATCAGCTGATGGGCAAGGTAATCGAGTAACGCCGGGTGCGTGGGAGGAGTTCCATTTCGACCAAAGTCACTTGGTGTATCTACGATTCCCAAGCCAAATTGGAACTGCCAAATCCGATTGGCGATCACCCGTGGAGTGAGTGGGTTGTCGTCGCTTGCGATCCAATTTGCAAGTGCAAGACGTCGTTGTTGTTCTGGTGTGTCGTGGGTCAAGTCAAGGCTGTCGAATGCTGTGAGGGCGTTCGCGACCACTTGT
>DOPG01000322.1:0-756 GCA_003513555.1 Rhodopirellula sp.
TCGTCTTTACACCATGCTTTGATTTCATGTAGTCACACAAAGGTTACGTTCTGTCCCGCGCTATTCAGGGTGCATGCCGTGCGTTTGTTGCAAAATTGGTTGGGAAGTCAAAGTCGTCATTCACGTGCGATCCGATTGCTGCGCCGGCAAATTGAGTCATGCGATCGAATTCGATTGGCTGTTGGATCGGAGAGTCATTGCAGTGAAAATTGGATTCCTGCTGCAAGCGACCAGATTGATCTGGTGAATCCGGGCAGTTGGAGTTCTTTTTTACAGAAAAGTTCGGTGGATGCGATCCTCGCAGAACGTGTTTGGGGGCACCTGAGCGAACACGACAGTAGAACGGCTGCCCGAAATTGTTTTCAGTTTTTACGACCTGGTGGGTACCTGCGTGTTGCTGTCCCAGATGGTTTTCATCCTTCGCAGCAGCGCAAAACGTTGCAAGGTGGGGTTGGTAGCGAGACCGGTGTCGGCGGTGGTGGTCGCTTATATAATCACCTTTCCTTTGCAGACGTATTCTTGGCGGTCGGGTTTCAAGTTCAAATGATCGAGTTTTTTGATCAAGAGGGTGTCTTCCATTCCAACCATTGGGATGTGTCCAAGGGCTTGGTGAAGAGATCGCTTCTGTTTGATGAGCGAAACATTGCCCAGCCATTTGCTTACACTTCTCTTGTTCTTGATGCCGTCAAGCCTGGTGCCGCTGTTATGGGATTAGAAGCTGGTTGGGCTGGCACTCGTGACATGGCAATGATCGGG
>DOPG01000322.1:1093-4387 GCA_003513555.1 Rhodopirellula sp.
ATTCACTTCACAAAATTTCGTCGTAGACCAATTCTGTGTTGATCCAGATCCGAAAGCGTTGAATTAAAAGTGCCTTGGAAAAATTAATTTCTATCTTGCAGGGCGAGCGATCGGCAGACACTTCCTGTGGCAGTTTGAACTCGGCGTTTCGCTCGATCGTCAGCCAACTGATTTGTGACCAAGCCATGTGGTCGTTGAGCTTGACCGTTTGGCGAAACCACCATCCGTCATAAACAAACCTCATGGCAAATGGCTTTTCAAGCTCAATGATGCGATATAAAAATCCTTTCTTGATCAGCCGTGCATCGCCAAATACGCCACGTTCATTGGGTAGTTCGTTCGGGATTGAGAATGGATTGGTGGGCATGGCAATCCGCAGAGCCATCTGGCGTTGTAAGGAAGGGAAATAGTGTTGGGTATGTCGGCGTTGCTGGTGTTCGGCTGCAGAAATATCGCCACTCAGACGCATCTTGCAGTTCTGTCAACAGTACCGGTAGCCGCGTGCGCACAAGTGAGAACAGTCAGGTAACGTCAGGTCCATCATTGCTTGCCGCTTTTTCGCCTCGTTTAAATCGATTTACGACCAGGTAACGCGGTTTTTTGGTGGTTGGGAATGGTCTCCTACGCGGTCCACGACGCCCCGGTCACAGGTAGCAGCGAGCGGTGTTGCTGGATGGATATGCTGGCAGTAGAGAGCCGATAGTACAGAGTTCGTAGTCGCTGGGCGGGACCATCGTTCAAGTATCTTGAGGTTCAACCAGCCTGAAAACTCGCGGCTTGTCCGAGACTAACTCGATTCTTAGCCGGTTGCACGAATCTCGTCCCGATCAAGATATCGGTACCGCCCTGATGGCCAGTTTCACCGCTTCTTGTGTGCACGATTGTGACTGGCAGGCTGAGCTTGGGTGTCCCGACGTCGTTTCTTGGAGAGCTAGGCAGAGCGGGGTCTGTGGGGTTTTAGCGAAATTTTTGGGTTTGTGACGAATGATCTATCCGTTTTGGAGCTCCATTTCTCTCCTTGCCCACCACGGATGGTTTCCGACCCTCCATAATATAGCCAGAAATGAGGACGTATCGTCCGATGAACCCAAGCGTGATATACCTGTGGCGTTTCAGTCACCAACCCATAAGCCGAGGAATCAATGAGTACGGCCGATTACACCGTAAGCGAAACAGTGGCCCAGCAGGCATCCGATGCCCGGGATCGACTCGACGAACACACCCTGAAGACGGTGCATTGGCATTTCAGCGAAGAGACGGGCAGTCCCTTTTGGCTGGAAAAAAAAGCTGAACTCAAATTCGATCCACTGACCGAAGTAAAGTCATTCGACGATCTTAAAAAGTTTCCACACTTTGAAGATGAGTGGCTGCGTGGTGGACCTGTGCGAAGATGGGTTCCGAAGGGGCATGCCAACAAACCAACTTACGTCTTTGAAACTGGTGGAACGACGGGGATCCCGAAAAGTCGTGTGGTGATCGAGGATCACTGGACAGACTACGAACTATTCAGCGATACACTTCCTGATAAGTACTTTCCCAAGGGCTCCAATTGGTTGATGCTCGGGCCGAGTGGTCCGCGACGTCTGCGTCTCGCAGTCGAACACCTAGCTCAGCATCGTGAGGGGATCTGTTTTTGCATTGATTTGGATCCTCGTTGGGTTGTCAAGTTGATCAAGAAAGGTTGGATGGACCATCTCGAGGAATACAAGAAGCATTGCATTGATCAGGCAGTCACTGTATTGACTGCTGGGCATGATGTGAAGTGCATGTTCGCAACCCCAAAACTATTGGAGTCACTAGGCGAGGCATTGGAAGAGCGTGGAACCAGTCTTCAGGAATGCGGAATTACCGGCATCTTTTCTGGTGGTACGGAGTTCACGCCACAGTGGACCAAGTTCTGTGTGGAGGAGTTGCTCGGTGGGCCAGCGGAAGAAGGGGGAGTTTACATGACCCCCACTTACGGTAACACCCTGATGGGCCTCGCCTGCAGTAAGCCTGTCACTGCGGCCGACAACTACAAGATTTCTTATTACGCACCGCAACCGCGGGCAGTGACGGAGGTCGTGACCTTTGATGACTACGATCAAAAAGTCGGGTACGGCGAGACAGGACGTGTAAAGCTTTACACGTTGACCGACGAGTTCTTTGTTCCGGGATTCATGGAACGTGATGAAGGAGAGCGAGAAGCTCCGTTCGAGACCTATCCATGGGATGGTGTCAGCGGAGTTCGTCCTTTCCACGAACTTGCCAGTGCGACCACCGTCGGGGTCTACTAGCTCGCCCGGGTTGTTTGAAGATCGGCTGATAGCCGATTTACGAGTTTGCTTGCCTTTTTCCCTTCCTGTTCTATCAAGTTTTATTGTAGTTATGATTACGCTTAGTCCTTTGCGTTGGGGTAAACCCTACGAGTCGCTTGACTTCACAGATGTTGTTCACTTCGACACCGGAGAGCCAATTGCCCGCGTGGGCAACGTGGGTGGTGGAATTGTTGGACGCGATATGCGAAAAGCTCACAAGGCGCGAGAGGCGTTGCTTCAGTTTTCAACGGATGACTTGGTGGAACGCTGTAAGCGGGCAGCCGTCTTGTTCGAGTCTGCAGATTTAACGGTTGGCGATTCGCAGCAGTCAGTGGATCAGTTTGTCCACCAGCAGTCTGCCAGCACTGGCTTGCCCGAACACATGTGCCGGTCGAACATGGCCAAAAACAGTTTTGTGTTGAGCAACATTGATCAGATCCTGAACTGTTTGACTCGAGGCCTTGACCTTTCGATCTTCTCCAGAGGATACGGCGAGGAAGGTCGTGGCGTCATTGTGAGTTATCAATCGCAGACACCCGTGCTTGGTGCTGTGCTTCCGAATAACTCACCCGGCGTACACACATTGTGGCTTCCTGCGATTCCTTTGCAGGTTGGCCTGGCCTTGAAACCGGGGTCTCAGGAGCCTTGGACCCCTTACCGTATGGTATCTGCCTTCATTGAAGCGGGGATTCCTGCCGAAGCGTTCGGACTGTATCCCGGCGGTCACGACGCCGGCGGCGCAATCATGACAAAGACCCCACGGAGCATGATTTTTGGTAGTGCACAAACGGTTGCCCAGCACGAGGGCAACCCGCGGGTGCAAGCTCACGGCCCGGGCTTTTCCAAAGTGTTGATTGGGGATGATGTTGTAGACGATTGGGAGAACTACCTCGATTTATTGGTCGAGAGCGTGCTCAGCAACTCGGGGCGGAGTTGCATCAATTGCAGCGGCATTTGGGCAAGTCGGCACACTCGAGAAATCGCTGCAGCAATCGCA
>DOPG01000243.1 GCA_003513555.1 Rhodopirellula sp.
TTGGCGGCACTGCTGCTCAAGGATCCCAATCTGTTGATGCTCGATGAGCCCACCAACTTTCTGGATCTGCGAACGCAAATCCTGCTGGAGCACTTCCTCAGGGACTTCAACAAAGCGGCCCTCATCGTGAGCCATGATCGCTCGTTCCTTGCTGCTACCTGTTCGCAAACGCTGGAATTGTCTCGCGGTAAACTGACGATGTATCCGGGTAAAATTGACCCGTTTCTTGAATATCGTGAAGAGCGGCGGGAGCACGATCGGCGGGTCAATGCAACTGTCGTCGCTAAGCAAAAACAATTACAGAAGTTCATCGAGAAGAATCGCGCTAACGCGTCAACCGCAAGTCAGGCGAGGAGTAAAGCAAAGCAACTGGAGAAGCTCCAGACAACAGAACTTGAGGTTGATGAGCCAACCGTGCATATCCGGGCACCCCGAGTGAACCCGAGGCAGGGCACCGCTGTGCGATGCGAAGGGATGTCCATTGGATATCCAAACCATGTCGTTGCTGATCAGATTACTCTCGAAATCGAGCATGGTGAGCGGGCTGCCATCGTGGGTGACAACGGGCAGGGTAAGACGACCCTTCTAAGAACGCTTGTGCATTCTCTTGATTCGTTGGGTGGACAAATGAAGTGGGGGTATGGGGTCGAAATAGGAACCTACGCTCAGCATGTTTACAGCAGCCTCGATGAGCGTCTGACTGTGCTCGAGCAACTCGAATATTCATCTGATAGCAATACAACACGACAGGATCTGCTGGCAATGGCCGGGGCTCTGTTGTTTCGTGACGAGCATATCCAAAAGAAGATCAAGGTCCTCAGTGGAGGAGAACGGGCCAGGTTATGCATGGCTGGTTTGTTACTGGGAACAGCAAATGTTCTCGTGCTTGATGAACCCGGAAACCACCTTGATGTGGAAACTGTCGAAGCCCTGGCCGAAGCACTGGAGTTGTATCAGGGTACGGTTATCTTCACTAGTCACGATAGGCACTTCATGCAACGAGTAGCTACCAGCGTGATCGAGGTGCGTGATGGGAGCGTGAAGAATTATTTTGGCAATTATCAGACGTATCTGGAGTCAGTTGAAAAAGAGATTGATGATGGGGAACGGGAACGCACCGGGAAAGTCAAAGGTGCGTCTGGTGGACCAGTCGCGAAGGGGAGCGTGGGAGATTACCGAAAAGCTCAACGAGATCAGCGACGTGCTGAGAAGGAGCTGAAAAATTTAGAAAAGAAGATCGCGCGGCTGGATGATGAAAAACGCGGAATCAACGATAAGTTGCTCTCGGAAACGGACCCAGATGAGGCTGTTCGCCTGCACCAGCAACTCACTGAACTCACCGAAGAACTGAATCTATGCGAAGAGAAATGGATGGAACTCAGTGGAGAGATGTGACAGGCTGACTGGGCAGTGTCACGAAGATCTTTCGTGCAGTGGAAGTCGGCATGAGTTGTCGAGTAGATTTCAGCAGGTTGAGCCTGACGGAATTCGGCCGGATTTCTACAGGATGCTGTTGGCATGAGCGATTTGTCGGGCAAGAATGACTTGGTGGCTGGGTTGGATTTGGCCAATGCTGGTCCACATTTACCTCCTTTTTTTATTTTCACACTGCCGTTTTGTAATTGAGTTCGAATGCTTGTTCCGCCCCTGCGTATTGGTGATCTGGTCATCGATCCTCCTGTTCTGCAGGCGCCGATGGCAGGGTTCACCAATGCTGCTTTTCGAGAGGTGGTTCGGCAGTTTGGTGGGGTTGGACTGTTGGCCACCGAAATGGTCAATGCCCGGGGCTTTGTCTGGATGGACGAACATGTCGCCGAACATCCAGACCGTTTGTGGGGAGTTGCTGAGGAGGCGCGGCCACTGGCAGTTCAAATTTGGGACAACGACCCAGAAACGATGGCGAAGGTGGGACGCCGACTAACCGAGGAATATCACGTCAGCGTGGTCGATATCAACTTCGGTTGTCCGGTCAAACAGGTGACAGAAAAAGCGCATAGCGGTAGTTATCTGCTGCGAGAACCACAGCGGATGTTCCAGATCATTCATCGACTTGTTGAAGCTTGCTCGCCAACACCCGTGACGGCCAAAATTCGACTGGGATGCTCACGTGATTCGGTGAATTGCAACGAGGTTGCCAAGGTAGTGGAAGAGGCTGGAGCATCAGCATTGACGGTACACGGTAGAACCGCTCGTGACATGTTTCGTGGCAATGCCGATTGGGATCGAATCAGCGAAATCAAGCAACACTTGCGAAACATACCGCTGATTGGAAATGGTGATCTTGATTCTGCAGAGAAAGTTGTGGCAGCCTTCAGGAATTATGATGTGGATGGGGTGATGATTGCCCGAGCCTGTTTGGGTAGGCCTTGGTTATTTGCGCAGGCTGCCGCAGCCTTACGTGGTGATGCTATTCCACCTGAGCCAACGTTGGATGAACAGCGCGATGTGATGTTGAATCATTACCGGCTGGTTGTTGATCGTTTTGGAGAAGAAAAAGGGACCATTCTGATGCGCAAATATGCCTGTTGTTATGCGCAAGGGAAACGTGGAGCGAGGTTTTTCCGGACGCACGTAGCAAAGGTTTCAAGTGCTGCTGAGTTTTACAGTGTGGTGCGAGATTATTTCCCTGGTTCAGAGCAAGTCGATGCTGCTACCACCGAATTGGCTTCCTGAGCAGAGGTAGTCTATCTAAGGTCAAGAGAGTCCCTGGAGGCTGTGTCACGGGATTTTTTCGCGGTGTTCAGGCTAACAGGCGTTGAACGTAGGCCTTGAAATTCCGCATGTCGTCCGGCAGTTCACCAGACCCCACAACCAAGGGGCCTTTTTCAGGTTGGGTGTGAAGGCCATGGCTTCCTCGGACCAAATGGGCATCCAGCGGAATGACATCCATCTTGTAACGCATTCCAATTTTCTTCTGTGCTAGACGCGACATGGCCCTGACTTTGCTTGTCATGAACAGCTCGCAAGGGTCATAGCCGGGTTTGCGATGAATATCGACGGTTCGAGAAAAATCGGGTGCGAGAGCATCGTCGAGCCAATAGTAGTAAGTGAACCAGGCATCCGATTCCGAAAGCACAATCAGTTCACCGCTGCGGGGGTGGTCAAGTTCAACTTCGGCGGGGCGGGCAACGCGGGCAACCCCGGGCACAGAAAGCAACCCTCTGGCGACCTCATCAATCATGTCAGGATTGCTCACGTAGACGTGGGCAAGTTGGTGGTCGGCGACTGCGAAGGCATCCGATTGACCGGGCATCATCATTTCACCAAAGGGACCCGAGCGGACAGTCAACCAGCCCATTTCGCGTAGATAGCGGTTTAGGTGCACCGGTCGTTGAACGGGCACCAATCCATATTCGGAAACAACGATGACTTGTGCATCAATCTCGTTTGCGGCGTCGATGATTCTGCCAGCACACTGATCCAACTCGGCGACCCGCTGAGGGTCATGATCGGGAAGTCGTTGGAAGTCGTAATCAAGATGCGGCAGGTAGGCCATCATCAGTTTGGGACGATTTTCCCGCATCACGATCGCAGTGGCGTCGGCGATCCATTCACTGCTGGGCAGTCCGGCATTGGGGCCCCAGAATGAGAAAAATGGAAACGGTCCGAGACGCCGGACCAGATCGCACCCGGTGTGGTCGAGAATATCAAATACTTTCGAGCCGTCGCATCCGTAATGCGGCTTTGGGGTCGCGCTGTATTTCACAGGGGCCGACTGATTGAACCACCAAAACATTTTGGCGGTCTCAATTCCTTCATAGAATTTTTCACCCGAGATCAGTGAGTTGGCTTGTTGCCAGAATCGGATTTCCTGCGTGTCACGGTAGTACCAGCCATTGCCAACAATGCCATGTTGTGCTGGAGATAGACCTGTCAGCAGTGTAGCCTGGGATGTGCATGTCACAGCAGGTAGCGGAGCTCGCATTGGCTGTGACTCGCCGATTGCTGAAATGCGTGGCGCGTATTTCAGTAGCTCGGGTGTCAAGCCGACTGCATTGATGATGCAAACGCTGGTCATACAGGTGGTTTCAGAAAGGGATGAGTCTGCGGGAAAGCGGTTAAGCTTCTCCTGCGTTCGCGTCTTCTGCAATATCCAGTTCACCGGCTTTGTATTTTGCCCAGTACTTATTCAATTCCCGTTTGACGATGCCGCTCAGCAAGAATACTCCCAGCAAGTTGGGGAAGCTCATACCAAGAATCATCAAGTCGCTAAAGTCGAGAATGTTACCGGCGGTGACGATTGAACCCAGCACTGTGAAGCAAAGGAACAAGATTTTGTAAACGATCGACAGTCTTGCCCCAAAGAGTTGCACCCAGCAACGTTCCCCGTAATAAGACCAACTGATGCAGGTGGAATACGCAAACAGCACAACCGCAAAATAGAGGATGTAACGAAACCAGTCGTAGCCCCCTGTGGTGAAAGCAAACAGAGTAACTTTCGCTCCCTGATTTGCTTCAATCGCTGCGGTCATTTCAGGTGCGTTGTAGGCGCCGGTAACGATCACGACTAGCGCGGTGATGGTGCACACCACCACCGTATCAATGAATGGTTCGAGCAGGGCAACAATTCCTTCGCTGACTGGTTCATCTGTCTTGGCTGCAGAGTGGGCGATAGCGGCCGAGCCCACACCAGCCTCATTACTGAACACGGCGCGTTTAACACCGATGACAAGTACGCCGAGGAATCCGCCATAAATTGCGTCTGGCTTGAAGGCTTCTGTCCAAATCAGGCTGATCGCAGCAGGTATTCCCGCGATGTTGTTTGCCAAAATGAATAGAGCAGCAAGCACGTAGGCTCCACACATGAATGGAACAATTTTGCTCGCTACTGCGCCAATGCTTCGCATGCCGCCGACGATCACAACGCCGACCAAAGCAGCCATGATCAAGCCGTAGACGACGGGGAAATCTTGCAAGATGGGGACGTCACCGCGGATAGCTTCCAGCGATTGCCCAATTTGAAATGCGTTGCCACCACCGAAGCTGGCCCCAACACAGAGCAGCATGAAAAGGATTGCCAGAAATTTTCCCAAGGGTGCCATGTCGATCTCTGCCAAACCGACTTGTAGGTAGCGCATTGGACCACCCAGAACGTGTCCGTCCTCATCTTTGGTGCGGTAGAGTTGCCCGAGAGTGCATTCGGCAAACTTGGCAGACATGCCCAATAGTCCAATCGCGATGATCCAAAGGCAAGCTCCGGGGCCACCTGTTCCGATTGCGATTGCAACACCGGCAATATTGCCGAGGCCAACGGTGGCTGAGAGAGCAGCTGACAAAGCCTGAAAGTGAGAAACCTCTCCTGTTTCGCCCGGCTTGTCATACAAACCACGCGTCAGATCAATTGCATGCTTGAAGGCACGAATATTGATGAAGCCCATTCGAAGAGTCAGAAAGACCGCGCCCGCCAGTAACCAAATGACGACGAATGGAATACTTGTCCCCAGCCACGATGCGGTTCCAAAATCAAAAAACAGAACGGTAGCGAAAGGACTGACAACGTAGTTTCCAAAGATTTCGTCGATCTTTGCGGCAAAGCTCGCTTCTAATTCCTCTGCTGTTTTCACTGCTTCGGAAGATTGGGATTCTGAAGAATCCTGCACGGAACTCGTTTCGGAAGCTAAGGCAACAGTATCTGCAGACCCCGCGTCGCTGGCTGGTTCGCTGAAGACGGGTTGACCCGAGGTAGTTGGCTCGTCGGTTTGAGCCGTGAGAGATCCGATGGGAAGCCAGGCAAGAGCCAGCAATAGAAGTGCGAGACGTGGGGTAGGCATGGTCCACTCACTAGCAGCTATGGGTTGAGTTAAATTGCGGGAATGATCACCCGCTGCGACACAGGCTAAAGCCTTTTGCGTCTTAAATCGACACCATGGACGAAGAAACCGCGGTCAGAACGGTTGTAAAATTGCTTGCGGCCGCAAAGTTTTGTTCGTTTTGAGAACGATAAACGTCCCTTTATTTGCCGAGCTGGGGTGACGTTTGCGTGGAAGCCATCGCCAGCTCAAGATTGGTAATGAATGGGTCGTCTGATCACGGTGTTGGATGCCAATTTTCCAGAAAAACCTTTCAAAACCTCGTAAACAACATCTTATTGGAGCCGATTTCGTGGCACGGGGAGTTCCTCGAGTCAGATAAAAAAAGGGTGGTTTGAGGCAGAGCATCGACCTGACGACCGTCAGAATTGCCGTAAAAACGGCGATCTGGGGGGCTTTTTTGGCAAAGAAACGCCAGAACAAGAAAAGAAAGTGGTCAGGGGCGGGCTCGAACCGCCGACACCGGCCTTTTCAGGGCCGTGCTCTACCAACTGAGCTACCTGACCTCGGTGCTTTACTGTTACCACTTTAATCATGATAAAAACAATTCGGAAGCACCTGCATCGATCAATTCGACGAAGGGCGATCGTAGGGTATGATGCGTAAGGTCGTCAATCGGTTCTCCTCTTCTCTATTTGCGGGTTTCAATCGCCGCGAGAAAATATTCTTCTGTTTTCAAAGTTTGAACAGGCTTGTCCATGAGCATTCGTGAAAGTACTCACTCACTGCGGTTTCGGCCGCTTACAACATTGATGACGCTGTTGACGGCGTTGTCGCTGGTCGTGGTTGCTGGTAAGCCCGCACTGAGCTACACGCCGACCGGTCCGGTAGTCTCGAAAATGGTCAATCAGGGTGTAGCGTATCTCGAAAAATTGAAGGATGAGGACTTTGGGGGTGGTGATCCATTTTCAGCGATCGCTGGTGAGGCGATTCTCATTGGATATGCTCACCACAAATGTCGGCATGATCCTGATAGCGCCGCTGTAAAAAGAGCGTTGAAAAATGCCAAGGCGGTTGTGGCCGCTTTGACAAAAGGTGGTGGGAAGACACCTCAGAAGCGAACGTATGTGATTTCGATCTGCGTCCTGCTGTTCGCGGAAGTTGATGCCGAAGCTTATCGCAGCGAGCTGCAAACTCTGCAGCAATACTTGCTGCAATATCAAAGCGGGAATGGCGCGTTTTGTTATCCGGATGACGATCCCAAGAAAAGTGGCGACATCTCGATGAGTCAGTATGGAATGCTGGCTATCTGGACACTCGACCGAAATGGCATTCCACTCGATTACAATCGCGTGACCGAGAGTCTGCAGTGGTTGTTACGTGTGCAAGATCCGGGTGGTGGTTGGCCTTATCATGCGATGGACCCAGGACCAGGCAAGGGGAATGTTGCTCAGAGCCAACGTGAAATGACTGACTCCATGGCCTTGGCTGGTGGAAGTAGTTTGTTAATCGGTGGTGATGCGTTGAGGTTGTGGGGTAACACGGACGCTGACGCGGACACGGGAATTCCCGGTTTACCCAAGGCGATCAAAATCTATAAAGAGGACAAGAACGTTAAACGCCGTAAGCGGGGCTCCATGAGCGAGACACCAATTAAGCGGTCCATTAACTTCATGCGGGGTTGGCGTCAGAAAAATCCGTACAAGAAATCAGGGATCGACTGGTATTATTACCGAATTTACACGCTGGAGAGATTTGAGAGCTTCGTAGAAATTGCCAACGGCTCACCTAAAGATCTTAGTCCTGCTTGGTACAACCGAGTCGTTGATGAATTGAAGCAGACGCAGGGAGCTGATGGGGGTTGGACGGATCGCTCACAAACTCGTCCTCCCGTGAGCACGGCTTTCGCGTTGCTGTTCCTCATTCGTAGTACACAGAAAACGATCTTTACGATGAGTGCAGGAAGTCTTCAAGGTGGTTACGGCTTGCCGAAAGATACGACGGACATTCGCGTGGATGGTACGCAGATCAAAGGTCGGCCGGTGGCCGCTCAGGTCACGGATATGCTCGATATCCTTGAGAAGGACGGTGCTGGCGATACGGAAGGTAAATCAATTCCTGATGACCTTGAGTTAGATACCGACCCAGCAGTGAGGGCTTCTCAACTGGATCGTCTGGAAAGATTGGTGAGAGGTAGCCAGTCTTGGCAGGCTAGGCGGGTAGCAGCGCGATTGCTTGGGAAAACTGATGAGCTTCGTGTTGTGCCATCATTAATCTACGCTCTTAGTGATCCTGATACTTCGGTACGCCGTTACGCGAGGGATGGCCTCAGATTTATCAGCCGTCGATTCGACGGATTTGACTTGTCCAACGATCCGACTCCGGCCGAGGTTGATCAGGTTCAGGGCAAGTGGCGAGATTGGTATCGCACCATGAATCCAAAATATGTGTTCTTGGACTACGATTTGTAGGCTTTCCGCAGGATCAGATTAGTTACAGCAGATTCGACTAAAAATAGATTGATAGGTTTTCGAAATGGCATCAGCTATGGGCCAAAAAACGAGCGATGGGCCAGCCCAAAACGCATCAGACCAAACACAGGCTGAGGCACGGGTTCACCAACGGGCGGCTGAACGTGAGAAACTACGGACCAGCCGTTTTGATTTAGTCACATCGTTCCTGATGGCTCTCATCCTGTTCATCGGTACGTTGACGCTAATGGTCGTCATTATCTTCCTGACGACCCGCTGGGCGTTCCCACCTCGGGCAATTGAGCCGATCATTGAGAATCCAGCCGGGCGGGGTGAGAATCCCGAGGGTTTTGAGCGTGACTTTGAGCCTCCAGGCGCTGAAGAAGTTGAAGAGTTAATGGAGCCGACGCTGCAGGACACGATTGAGGCTGTGACGGATGCGGTCAGTTCAGTAGCGGCTACCCTTGTCACCACCGATACCACGGCAACCGCAACGACTGCCGGAACAGGAGCGGGGGATAGTCGTCCACCAGGTCCCCCCGGGGAAGGAGAAGATATTATCCCGCGATTCGAGCGATGGCAGCTCAACTTTACGGCTCGCGATATTGGTTTGTATGCGAAGCAATTGGATTTTTACAAAATTGAGCTCGGAGCGATTGGTGGATCGATTCAGGGAGTTGACGTTGCAAACAACCTCTCAGGTAGCCCCAAGAAATACCGGGTCGTAAAGACGGAGGATGAGAAAAGGCTGTATTTTATGTGGAATAGTCCAAGTCCACTGATGCAGTTCGACAGGCAGTTGCTCGGTAAAGCGGGCATTCCGTTGCCGAATCGTCAAATGCTCAAATTCATTCCAACGCAGTTGGAAAATGAGTTGGCCCAAATCGAAAAAGCTTACTGGGAATCAAAGGGATACAACTCCGTGACTCAAATCGCAAAAACTGTCTTCGAGAGCAAAGCAGATGGGCGCGGCTACAAATTTGAGGTCACCAGTCAACGCTATCGAAAACCAAAAAAGTAGGATGGTCGCCCAAGATGCTCACCTTTTTGAAAGACGCCTGAGTTCTCTGCCGTCTTTCGAGAGATTTCACCGATCATCGGGATGCGAAGGAGGTACCAATGACCAATTCATCCAAAGATCAGAGGTGATCTGTAAAGCACATGTCACAGTAACTGAGGAGCGGAGAAGAGCGAACGATCGGCTGCCGATAGCGGGGAATGGGCGATTCACCCCTACGAGTCCCCTCAAAATTGCGAGATTTGTCCAAAATTGCAGTTCAGGGCCCATCGAATCAAGTAGAAAAAACCCAACTCGAATATGCTGTTAGGAGCCGCCTGAGAGAAACTGGTGTCTGGATCACCTTTATTATGGTCATCCATGACCTAGATTTCCGTTTCGGGTTGCCTCTGATTCCGATGGGCGTCGATGACGCCCCATCACTTTTCAAAATACAATCAGACTGCGGTGAATAGTCTGAATGCTCATCAAAACGAACTTAATATTTCTGGCTACGAAGTTAAGGAACTGACCGCCGATGCTACTTGCTGAAATGTCCCTTTTCGAAATTATCTCCAATGCTACTTACGGTGCCCTTGCTGGGGTCGCTCTTTGGGGGTTGTATTGCATTGTCATTGTCTGGTCACGGGTAAATCAAAAGCGTTTTAAGTCAGAGGAAGAGCAGGACTTCTTCATGGATGACGTTGAGCAGATGCTTGCTGGTGGAGATTTTGAGGGCGTCACCGAATATTGCGAAGGTGACAAACGCGCGGTCGCTCAGATTGTTGGGATGGCCGTCGAGCATCGTGAGATGGGTTACAAGAAGGCCAGGACTTTCGTGATGGACCGCTTCCAACGTGATGTAATGAGTGATGTCGAGTACCGACTCAGTTGGGTTAGCACCGTAATCAAGAGTGCTCCGATGATTGGACTGTTTGGAACCGTCTTTGGAATGATGGGCGCATTCGAAACGCTTGCGACCTCTGAGTCTGTTGAACCGTCCGCTTTGGCGTCAGATATTAACATCGCCCTTCGGACAACCGCTTGTGGACTGGCCATTGCCATTCCACTCATGATTTTGGTTGCCAACGTCAACATTCGCATTGCAAAAATGGAAGATCTGGTAGGCGCAGGTCTGGTCCGTTTCATGACCGTTTACCGTGAAGCACTGGCAAAATATTCGTCTTCACGCGGTGGAACAGCAGCGTCAACGGTCGAGCCTATGACTTCGCAGTCCCGTGTGGAGTGAAGCTTGAATCAGTGCAACGGAACCCATTCTTTTTCCTCGTGAACTGAAGAACGGGAATGATCAAACGCGAAACTTCTAAGACCAATTTGACTGAAAGATGAGTGACAACCCAAATCAGATAGATGACGACGAGGATGACTTTGCGTTACCTCGTAAGAAGCGTGATGACGACGAGATGGATATCACGCCCATGATCGACATTACGTTTCTGTTGCTGATTTTCTTCATTGTTTGTTCAACGATGGATCCAACAAAGATCGGTACGATTCCTGAGGCAGATAACGGTCTGGCGATTGCAGCCAAAAATTCTGCCGTCATCTTTATCAATCCTAGTGCTGGTGACGAGGTTATCCTGTCGCGAATGGATGGCTCGAATTTCAGTACCGACGAAGAAATTCAGGAAACTGAAATCATCGAGTACATCACGGAGGAACTTGAAAAGTCGTTGGGGGCTAGTAAACAACATGTGATGTTATTTGGAGACGCGAATGTCAAGGTTGGGAAAGTGACGCGTGTTCAGAAAATCATCGGTGACGCTTTTGAGGATCTGGATTCGACTTACATCGCCGTAAAAGAGCAATGACGAGAAATGGAGGGTCGGTCATGGGTCCAAGTCCTGTCATGGATCGCCCCTTGAAGGCGTTGCGGCGACTTCGCATCGGAGTCTGATTGAGTCGCTAGCAATGGTTCCTTTGCTTTCTTTCCAAAGCGGGGAACCCGTGTGTATTGAAATGTTGGATACGTAACAGAAATTGGGTTTATCTTTATGTCGATCGAAGTCAGTTGCTCGGAGTGTGGGGCCAGCCACCACGTCAATGATCGGTTGGCCGGGCGTAGTGTGCGTTGTCCCAGTTGTGACGCGGTCGTGCCCGTGCCAGAGAAGTTGATGCAAACCAGAGCAGAACTTGGTCCGAATGGTGATAATGATGCGGGCGAACAACCAGTCGAAGTTGCTGCTGCCGAACCTCTTGCCGCTGAGATCGTACCTAAGAGGGATGGGACGCAGGGTTCTGCCTCGCGGGAAGCCGCAAGTCCGGTTTCGTTGGCATCGAGTTTTGCTGTCGCTGAGGATGAAGATGAAATTGATGAGGTCTTAATTCGGAAGAAACGTCCCGAAGAAGAGATGGACATGACTCCTATGGTTGATGTCACGTTCTTGCTCTTGATTTTCTTCATGGTGACCGCTGCCTTCAGTTTGCAGAAATCAATTGAAATGCCGCGCCAGCAGACTGATGCTCCGAGCACTCAGGTCACTGATGAGGAAGATGATGAATTGGAAACGATTGAAGTTGAGGTTGACGAATTCGGCGGTTTTCTTGTGATCGCACAGGACTGGGAACGCGAAACGGTTGGAAAGCAAGGACTGATTAGGGCTTTCAAGGAAGCATTGTCTGCCAGCAAAGACGCGATGCGCCTCAACGTAAAGGTCCACGAAATGGCAAAGCTACATTCGTTGGTCGATGCCATGGATGCAGGAACTATTGCTGGCTTTGCCGAATTGGAAGTCGTGCAAGTTGAGGAGTTTTATTGATGACCAACCAGAATGATTTGAGGACTCTTTGAGCTCCGTTTTGCCTTGATCAATAGCATCAGCCCGGGTGGAACGCCGGTGGTGCCAAAGCAGAAAACATTGACTGATAACTTTTCACTGTAGAAACTGACAAAGACATGCTTGCAAACGAATTGATCGACCGCATAGAGCGACTGGGATTGCTTGACCAGGAGATCATCGAAGCCCTTCGCGAACAATTGGAGCAAAGCGGTACGCGAATCACTCCTGAGGCAGTGGCCAAACTACTCGTTGATAATGGCCAGTTGACGCATTTTCAGGCGACCAAGTTGATTGGTGAATTACGGAGTGGCGAATATGAAGAACCGATTGCTGAAACGAATGCAGATTCGGACCTGACTGTCGGTGTCGAAGAAGTTGCTGCCGTGGTGGAGGATGTCACACCCGTCGAGCCAGTAGCGACACCTGTATTCGAAGCGGAGGCGGTTCCTGTTGAAGCGGTGCCTGTCGAAGTGGCTGCGGTTGCGGTCGAGGCAATAGGCGGTGAGATGGCTGACGAAACACCTCGTGAAAGGCCAAAGCCCTCGCGAAAACGCCCCGAGGAGCCGAAGACGGTTTGGGATTCGTTCAAAATCTACGGCTACGTCGCGATTATTATTCTGTTCCTGCTGATTCTGGGAGCTGGCTTGGCGATTCTGGGTCGAGAAGATGCTGATGCCTTCATTGCCAGAGCGAATACAGCTTACGACGGCGGCACTTACCAAAATGCCCAGGGCGACTATATCGCGTTTCTCGAAATGTTCGGTGATGACCATCAGTATTCATCGTTGGCACGGACGCGGATCACAATGACGGAGCTTTACAAGGCTGCGGAGTTCAAGCAGGAACCCGAACAGGCAGTGAATCTCGCGAAGGAAAAGTTGCCGGCCATTGCCGAAGAGGAGGGGATGAATGAAGAGCGATCGAACTTAGCTCTTCTGATGGTCAAAATTGCTCAAAACCTTGCCTCGGCCGCGGGCCGAGCGAAAGAGACCGCTCGAAAGCAGGAACTACTCGAAATACTTGATGAACAGCGGGAGTTGATGAACAACGCCGCTTACATGTCTGCTTCCGATCGTACGAATCTGGAAGGAAAGTTGCTGTCGTTGGAAGAGGATCGAGCTCGGGTCGAACGTGATATCAATCGAAATATCAGTCTAGATAAAGCCGAAGAATCGATGATGGCTTCGCTCGCGGGCAAGAATACGAAGGATGCGTACGATACTCGTACTGCACTGTTGCGAAATTTCCCTGATCTGAGGGAAAATGAACGACTCGTCAAATTGATTTTGGAAGCCAGCGACATCCAGCAGAGTTTGGTTGAACCCTCAGCTGATTTGCCTGAGGTTGGTGATGCCGTGGTGGAAGACGGCGGTGCGGATTCCGTGTTATTGACCACCTTGGCAGGAAAAGTTGCTCCCGAGTTGCGAGAAGTCACTCTTTATTTCCGGGCTGGTGGATCCATTCTGGCATTTGACGGTGAGAACGGAAAACTGAGGTGGCGAAAATTTGTTGGATATTCGAAAGAGTTGCCGCCCTTGCGACTTGAAGACGGCGTATTGCTAAGTGAGTCCTCAACATTAGAAGTTTTGCGTTGCAGTGAAGACGATGGACATGTGTTGTGGCGTACAAAAATAGGGGAGCCTTTTGGGCAGCCAATCAGTAACGGTGATGAGATTTATGTGTCAACGAATTCTGGCAGAGTGATTTCTCTGGATGTCGAAACTGGTGAAGCAAAATGGGTGTCCCAGGTTCCTCAGGATCTCGATGTTGCACCCGGTGTCGATGATCGAGCCAAACGGGCCTATGTCGTTGGGGATCATAGCAATCTCTATCTGCTCAATACGCGTGACGGATCTTGTGTCGAAAGTTTCTATGTAGGGCATGAACCAGGAACTGTCAGTGTTCCACCCGTCCCTCTGCTGGGCCATGTTTTTGTTATCGTGAATTCTGGCAGTGACTATGCAAACCTCAGGGTGCTTCGTGTTGACGAAACTGGTGGGCAGGTTCAGGAAACCCAAAGTTTCCGGCTTACTGGAAACGTTCGTGTTCCGCCAATCATTCAGGGACGCAGACTAATTGTCTTGACCGATCTGGGTGAGGTAGTTGTGTACGATATTGAACCGACAGCCGAAACTAATCAGGTGACCGAGGCGGCGAAACTGCCGCCGTTTTATGAGCAACCCACACCTACACAAATGGCTGTGGGACGAAGTCAAATGTGGATCACTGGTACGCGAATTGGTCGCTATGAACTTCAGATCAATACAGGTCGAGTGATTCGTGATTGGATCAAGCATGAGTTTGATACCTTCATTGGAAAGCCCTACTCAGCGGATGATGCGTTGGTGTATGCAAGGATTCTGCGCGGCACCTCAGCCATTCGTGTCACCGCTGCTGATCCCAAAACTGGGGAAGAAATCTGGCGAACCGACGTAGGAGTACCTGTCGCTTTGCTAAGCATGCCACCAGGCAGCGATGTACTGCAGAGTGTCACGACTCAGGCTGCCCTATTCGAAATTGACTCAGAGGCTGAAAAGGTCGGTTCGACCAATGGTCCCATCGAAAACCCAGGCGAGAAATCAGTAGCGATCAGGTTCGAAGAACCAATCGCCATCGATGAGAATCGAAGCCTGATGTTGAATCAGGTTGATGGTCAGTCAATCATCGTTTACGAGCCACAAAGGGAGCTTGGGAAGCTCCGACAATTAACTATGAGCTTCTCAGCCGGAAAACCAACAGACGGCGGCGTTGTGGCAGGGGGTGGGTTGTTCTTGCCGTTGAATAACGGCAGGGCTGTTCTGCTGGATTGGCGTACCGGAAAGACCATTGGGACACCATTCCAGCCTGCGAGTGATCCAAATAAAGAGGTTAATTGGACCAATTCGCTTACATTGCCCAGTGATCCTGACCAAGTTGTTCTCGCTGACAGCCGTAAAAAAATATACCGCTTACGCGTGGGTGATCAGATTCGGGAACTTGCATCTACGGATCTTGAGTTTGATCTGTTAGATCAAATTGCGGGGGTGGGCAATACGGTTGTGGGGGCTACGGCTGGTCCTGCGGCTGATTTCATCGTGGGTTTTGATATCGTCAGCTTGAAGCCAAAATTCAAGACCTTGCTCGACAGTCGAGTGGTTTGGGGACCGGTGGCAGTGGGTGACTATTGTCTCTATCAGACTGATGATTCACAGTTGCGAGTGATTGATGCAGAAGGAAAATCGTTGTATCAGATTCCAACGCCGGCTGGTTCGCCGGTCGGTAAGCCGATCATGAGCGATCGCAGAATTGTGCTGGCAGGGAAGGCTGGCTGGATCATGGTGTTTGATCCTGAAACTGGAGCTGTGACTGGTACAACCGATTTGGGTCAGCCTGTTTCAGCTACACCATTGGTCGATGATGGCATGCTAGTGGTGCCTGGCACCGAGGGTGTCATTTACCGGACCCCTGTCCCGGCCAACTAATTGAGTTCGCACCTTTCCCATTGTTCCGTTGGAATACTTCAATGAGCATACGAGTTACAAGTTTGCTTTGTCTGTTGGTCGTTGGGCTGACTGTGTTGCCCTGCGCCCGATCAGCACATGCTCAGTTAATCAATTTTGCGCAACAGGGTGTTCCAGGTGATCCCGGACTTGAACTACTGCAAGAAGAACCGCATGATCTCATCTTTTTTACCGACAAAGCAGGTGGGGGTTGGGCCAAGGCGTTGTTGTTGCCGTTGCCTGGCAGAACCATGCCTACGGACAGAAGCGGTTCATTGAAGCTAAACGTGCTGGGAATTGAAGGAAAAGATTTCACCGCTAAGTGGACTGATATCAAGGATATTGATTTTTGGGAAATACGTCTCGAACGCGAGACGAAAGAGCGGATCCAACGTGGTGACTTCAAGGGGGCCTACCCCTTCATGTCTGTTCTGATTCGAGACTTTCCAAACCGGGCCGGATTGCGAGAATTGCGATGCGACTTTCTTTGGTTGGATGCAGTCGCGCGTGCAAAGCGAAAAGAGTTGTCCCCGACTCTTGCAATGCTTGAAGAATTGCGACGATACGCGCCGGAATACAAACGGTCCATGGTGCTCGATGCAATTGGCCGAACGACTGATCAATTGATGCAACAATTGATGGATGCTGGCGACTTGGATCTCGCCCAGAAGATGCTGGCTCGCCTCGAGAAAGATTATGCGAATGATAATTTGCAATCAATCAATAAATGGAACGCTGAGTTCCTGCGAATGGCGACGGTAAAACAGAATGAAGCCAAGGCCGCGTTGGAAGCCAAAGATTATCGTGCTGCTCGCAAGCTATCACGCGAAAGTGTGTACTTGAAGCCGGATATTCCCGGTGGAACCGAGCTCGTTAAATTGGTCGATCGTATCTATCCATTGATTAACGTTGGAGTTCTACAGACTGCCACAGTGCTGGAGCCAACGCGACTTGATAATTGGGGAGCTCGAAGGTCAGGGCGTTTGTTGTACCGCACTCTGTTTGAAATGGAGGGCCCAGGACCAGAAGGTGGAGAATATGACTTCATCTTCGGAGATGTAGAAATGAGCCCGGATCGGATGCACTTCGACCTGATGCTTGAGCCTGAAAAATTGCAGCCACCTCTGGATAAAGTTAGCGGTCCATACTTAGCGGATGTGATGGCCAAAAGAGCTCAGGCGAACTCGAGCGACTATTTTTCGCCTTGGGCTGCGGCTGTTGATTCGATTGGCTTGGACGGTCCGAAACAGATATCCTTCAATTTGCGCCGCCCCAACGTGCTGCCGACCTGCTTACTGCAAATTCCAGTTGATGGCAGTTGGTTTGGGGATAAGCCTCTTTCACCTACCGGTGATTATCGGCGACAGGAAGTGGGCGAAGAGGAGGTTCGGTATGTGCTCTCAGGGGCCCCGAAAACAGAGACGCAGCCGCGCGAAATTGTCGAAGTGCGATGTGCTTCCGCAGCCGACGCCGTCAATCTTCTGCTGCAGGGTGAAGTTGACGTTCTGGATCAACTGTTCCCAGCGGATGCTGTAAGGCTGAAACGTAGCAAGTCGATCAAAGTAGCAAATTATCCGTTACCTACAGTCCACATGTTGGTACCGTGTTCCGATCACGCTTATCTGGCCGAAAGGACTTTTCGGCGAGCTCTGCTGTATGGGATTAACAGGCAGGACATTTTAAAGGGTGAACTACTGGAAGGTCTCGAGTTTGAAGGATGTCGTGTGCTATCTGGTCCATTCCCCGCGGGTATCGAACTCAATGATCCGTTGGGGTATGGCTATGATGAGAAAATTGATCCGCGACCTTATGAGCCACCGTTGGCAAAGCTTCTTCTGGCAATGAATGCAAATCAGATGAAGGCAATGGCAGCACGTAAAAAACTTGAAATGCCCGAATTGAAACCAATACGGTTGGCCTTTCCGCCCGATAATCTGTCGCGGGTTGCATGTGAGGCGATCAGTACTCAGTGGAAACTGCTGGGACTGGAAGTGGAGTTGGTTCAGCTACCTGTGGGCCGAACCTTTCCGAAGCCGGATGAGGATATCGCCGACATCGTTTACGTTTCGGCTGCGGTGTGGGAACCGATCATTGACGCGAGGCGGGTGCTGGGGCCTGAGGGTCTTGCTGGCAGCCAAGACCAACTTGTGGGACTCGGTTTAAGACAACTTGAACATGCCAAAAACTGGAAAGAAGTACGTGATCGATTATTGGATCTTCATTCGATCACCCATCACGAACTGCCTGTCTTGCCTCTGTGGCAAATGGTGGAGTCGTACGCTTATCGGCGGGAATTAGTGGGGATGGGATCTGACATCGTTTCGCTTTATCAGAACGCGGGAAATTGGCGGCTTGGACAATGATGCGCTGGAATTTGTTGATAATCGTTTTTTTAATCGCCACGTTCAATCACAACGTGGGTTGGCAGAGTGTCGGGTTAGCTGTGGAAGCTGCAGCCAGTCAGGAGGCTGATCCCGCTTCGGTTCCATCCGCTGCGGAAGAAAACAGTTCGGAAAAGTCTGCATACGAACAAGCTGGTGACAAGCCTGACTCGGAAGTGGCGAGTGCAGCCGACAGTGAGTCAGCAAGCGAAAATGACGAGACGACAGCAGGTGATGGTGTATCCAGTGACGCTACAGGTGGAGAGGTACTAGAGCTCGATCCGGATGCAGTTAAGGTTGCTGTTGAAAACTACAAGAAGCTAACTGAGTCCCCTGAAAAGGAGCTTCCCTGGGACTATTCACCTTATAAAGTTCTGGTCTGGTTAGTTGCTGACAGTCCGGAGCATTCAGTGTCGACCATCGAACAGCCTCTTCTCAAATTCTTGGATCGGGATTACTCAGCTATCTGGCGAGTCACCATTGCCAAGGCACCCCGGGCAGTTGCTACCGCAGCGCGGCGAAATATGTCTGGCATGGACTATGACATGATCACCGCGGCAGACCCGGTGTTGGCGGTAAAACGGGACCACAAAGATGCCATTCGTATTCGCGTGGCTGAGAATGTAGCGCAATACATCGGTAAGGTATATGGAACTCAGGGCCGTATTCAGGAAGTGAAGCGACGGGCTGCTCTTCTTGGTGACAAAACAGTTTCCGGTGTTGGTCCAAAAATGGAAGTCGTTGAGGGTGATGCCGTTGCAGTCAGTGAACTTTGGGCTGACGAAGGAACGGAAGCGGTACTGGTGTCGCGTGGAACAGCACGCTCATTGGATAAACCTGAGGCGAAGGTAATTCTTCCCAAATTGGCGGATTTGGTGAGTCAAGCAGTGGATGCTTATGACAAGATTTTCATAGTCAGGCTGCGGGCCAATGAATCACTGACCGACGTCAGTGTGGTCGAGATGGATACTCTGATGCAGCATTTTGGACCGGTTGCAGAGATCGAGGGTGGGACGCGGTACACGTTGCCAACCGTTATCGGTAATACGATCACGCGGGCTTTCGCTCCGGTTGTCCGTGTTGATAATGCAGGGACGCGCACCGCAACAGGATTGTTGAGAGCAAGTGGGTTGATCGTCGATGAAGACTCGCCAGCAAACCTGAAAGCTGGCGACGTTCTTGAACCGATGATGAGAAAGAATGACCGTAATGGCAGGGCATTCGTGATTGGACCTCTCGATTGGGCCTTCCTGAATGTGACAGGTTTCGAAGGTCGTAATGTTAAGATGGACTTTTATTCCGGGCGAGCTGGTGGCCTGCAGGGAAGAAAGAACAAGCGCACCTTCAAGATGGCATTGAAGGTGCGTCCGTTTCATGAGGCATCAACGGTCCGCCTGCATTTACAACGAGATCCAAGTACACCAATGATTGGATATGAGTTGTATGAGAAGGAATTGAAGTCGACAAAAATGACTTTCATAGGGCGAACAGATTGGGACGGACGTATGAGAATTGAGCCCACCAAAGCCCCGTTCCGATTGTTGTATGTCAAGAACGGGGGCGCCGTTCTGGCACGCTTGCCAATCGTTCCGGGCTTGCATGAGTTCGATGTGGCTGACTTGGCGGGTGATGATACGCGACTGCAGGCAGAAGCTTATATTCGAGGTGTCCAGAACGCTATCATCGATCTGGTTGCTGTGCGTGAATTGTTCAGAGCCAGAATTCAATTGCGATTGAAACGCGGTGAAATGGACAAGGCCCAAACGCTCATGGAAGCACTTCGGGATCAACCCAGCAATGAAGAACTAGCCAATGATATGGGTAAACGGCAGACGTATTTCAATAACCTTCTTGCTGGCAGCGGTAATGCGAATCAGAGGGCCAAGGTTGATCAGATGTTTGTCATCACCCGTGAGCTTTTGACTAAACATATTAATGGCAGGCTCGTTAATGATCTTGAGGCTGAGGTTAGCGAAGCCAAGAAGAACGGTGGAAAGTCACCAAAGTAAGGTAACCAGCGGCGTCAGTCCGAGGTTCTCCGGTACTCACGCCATTAGGTTGTGTTCGGGCTACTTACGCCAGTTTGGGCGTTTCCGCCGTGCATTCGGATGATGCGTAATGATCCGGAATGTCGCGTCTCGACCTGATAGTTTGCGTCCAGTAGGACGTGTTGTTGGGCGAACCACTTTGGCTCTCAGGCGATCGTGGGTCTCACGATGTTCATCATCGAGTTCAAACTCGACCCACAGTTCGACTTCTGGGGCAACTGTTCGTGTCACACCGTTCTTGACGACGCTTCCTTCCCAGTCGACAGAATGAAAGAACACGTCATCGGTGAAGTCTTCGGCCTGAATAAAACCGTATGTGCCTTCTTTCTCGATGAACATGATCTTTCCAAGTCGTCGCCGTTGAATGCGAAACTTTTTTTTGATCCCATCTTCTTGTTCGGGGTCATCCACGGTTTGGCTCTTGATGCTGGATTGCTGACATTCTTAGTGAGTGGGTGTACCTGAAATAACTGTCGTCTGGTTGGGAGAATATCCCTCGACGTGTGAATTGGGCACCACCACCTTAGTTTAACTCTCCGATGAAGTTTGCATCAGGGAGACCAATCCACTTCGCAAGCGATGAATTGGTTGCTCGACGAATGACACAGGACCACATGTCGCTGGCTGACGAAAAGACATCGTCGACATTGGCGGGCATTACATGCCAATGTCCTTCCGCAACTTCAGCATCGAGTTCTTCGGGATGCCACCCCAGATGACCCACAATCAGTCGAAAAGGCTCGTTCTGATCACGTATCAGTTCAACGAGATGTTGCTTTTGGGCGGCAACATAGATCCCGTTGCCCGTTTCTGCTTCTGCGTAATCGCGGATTTGATGAAGTGCGACAATCGGTCCTGATAAAGGTCCTCCAAAGTGCAGGGGCCTTACGGATAAGGGGAGATCCGAATCTGCGAAAGGTGAGTTGGTATCGCTTTCTTTTATTTTTTCCGTATTCGTTGAGAACCGGGGTTCTTGTTCGGTTGAAAGGTGGGAGGGTGTCTCGCTGAGAATGGCACGAAACGCCTCGGGATTCGGTTCGATTGGGCGGTTCAGCATGACACCAATCACGCGGGTCTCGTCATCGTGAACGATCAGACAGACGCCATTGGCGTACATTGGGTCGGTAATGGTGCTCGATGCGACCAGTAACTGGCCAAGGTACGATTCCCTCATTGGTTGCTCCATGATTCATCAATGCTGTCAGGTTGGCAGTAAAAACACCGCACGTTTATAACTGGGCAAGCGGCGCGCCAAACAGTGGCGCTGTTTACGGACGTGTATCCGAAAATTTCCTCAATTCCCACTTTTCAGGACTTAATTCTGCATGTCCATACACGAAATGCGTAAAAGCTATTCCATGGCTGGCCTCGCTAAAAGCGACGTTCATGCTGATCCAATGGTTCAGTTCCTACGCTGGTTTGAGGAGGCTCAGCAGCCTGATTTGCCTGACTGGATGGAAGTCAACGCAATGACCTTGGCGACTGCCGATCCTGAAGGAAAAGTGACCTCGCGAGTCGTCTTGTTAAAAGGGATTGAATCTGGCCGGCTGTGTTTCTATACGAACTATGAGTCCGAGAAGGGCCAACAAATCGCAGTGAATCCTCAAGTTTCTCTGTGTTTCTTTTGGGGTCACTTGCAGCGTCAGGTGAGGATTGAAGGGAGTGTCGAGCAGTCAGCGCGCAGCAAGTCGGTTGACTATTTTCATTCGCGCCCACGGGAAAGTCAGTTGGGAGCTCATGTGAGCCGACAGTCCTCGGTGATCGATTCAAGCCAATCTCTCGAGGAACAGTTCACGGCCCTAGAATCCAAGTACCACCAGCAAGAAATACCATGTCCCAAACACTGGGGAGGTTATGAGGTGGAACCGACTCGAGTTGAGTTCTGGCAGGGAAGGCCAGGGCGGTTGCACGATCGTATCTGCTATCGTCGGGATGGTGAGCAATGGCAATTGTCGCGTCTATCGCCTTGATCGTGGATGACAGCGATTACGTGCGGCAGTCTATGTTTCAGGTTGCACCGATCAGGTTCATCGTGCAGAGATTTCTGAATCAGCAATTCGTACAAACGATACTATCTGCTTCTACTTTTTTAGAGCATATCCATTGGGTCGATATCAATGACATATTGCACGTCATCTTTATCGGCAATCGTGAAACCTTCGACGGCTTTGCGAATTGTGCTTCCCAAGTGGGCGGGGTTGGTGGACTGCAACAGAATGTGAAATCGGTATTTGCCCCTCAGTTTTGAAATGGGTGGTGGCGCTGGTCCAAGAACCCGTACTTCGTAGCCGAGGTGTTTCCGGGCAGCATCCAGTTGGGTGAGAAACGAATCGGCGACTGCTTCGGTAACATCTTCGACGGCTCCCCGGATGATAATCCTCGCGACACTTCCCAATGGCGGGTAACTGAAGCGGCGTCTAACCACCATTTCATCTCTGGCGAATTGGTGGTAATCGTGGCGTGACGCAGCTTGAATTGCGGGGTGTTCGGGTGAATAGGTTTGAACGATGACACGCCCACTGCGATCTCCTCGTCCAGTGCGGCCGGCTACCTGGGTGACCAATTGGAAAGTACGTTCTGCGGCTCGGAAGTCCGGGAAGTGCAGGGCACTATCAGAATTGATAACACCCACCAATAAGACGTTGGGGAAATCAAGACCCTTGGCAATCATCTGAGTACCCAGCAGGATGTCGAGATCTCCACGTCGAAACATGGTGAGCACCTTCTGGTGACTTCCGGGACGCCTCATGGTATCACTGTCCATTCGAGCGATGCGTGCGTCGGGAAATTTGGCTTTGACTTCGGCTTCGAGTCGTTGTGTTCCCAGGCCACCATATCGGATTCCATCGAATCGACAGGCTGGGCATGCAGGGGGTGTGGGGATGGTAAAGTCGCAGTAGTGGCAGATTGCCTTACCTCCATCCCGGTGGTGCGTGAGCGGCATGTCGCAGTCCGGGCAGGTAACAACGTCTCCACATGCAGGGCACTGGATCGTAGTTGCAAAACCACGCCGATTCAGGAGCAGGATGGTCTGTCCATGTTCCTTGAGTGTTTCCCGTAAAGCCGCGTGAAGAGGACGACTGATTGCTCCTGAGGATCGATCATCTTTCACCCGCAGGTCGACCAATTGTACGTCTGGCATGGGCAGGTCATTGACTCGGGAAGGCAGCGGGACCATTTCTGCATGACCCGTTTGTGTCGCTTGCCATGACTCGAGTGATGGTGTTGCTGATCCTAGCACTAGCGGTATGCCGAGAGACATAGCACGCGCATGAGCAACCTTGCGGGCATGGTATCTTGGCTGGGTGTCTTGTTTGAAAGATGAGTCGTGTTCTTCATCGAGTATGATCAGCCCCAAACGGGGCAGCGGCGCAAACACGGCACTGCGTGGTCCGATCACGACTTGAACTTCGCCGCTGCGTATTCTCTGCCATTGAAAATGTCTTTCAGCAGGCGTCATCTGACTGTGCAAAACCGCGACTGATTGAAAACGACGTTCAAAACGACCACGTGTTTGGGGAGTCAAGCTGATTTCTGGAACCAGAACGATGCCGCTACGACCAAATTTTACAAGGTGCTCGATTGCCCGGATATAAACTTCGGTCTTTCCGCTACCAGTCACACCATGCAGCACCAGTGTTTTGCCTTCTCCACTATCCACGGCAGCAGTGATTCGTTCCAAGGCGTGGGATTGGTCCTTGGTTAGAGTCAAAGAACGCTCCGTTTCTCCATCGCTCACCTGCCAGCGTGTTGGATTCGCAGTGGTCATTTCCCGACGTGTTTCGGACTTTAGGAGTCCCTTCTTTTGAAGCCTTCGTATTGGGTCCTGAGTGCATGCTGCCTCTGCCATCAACTGAGTGGCTGTCAAAGGTCGCGCAGTGGCGATTAGATGTCGAACAACAGCCTGTTGTTTTTTGGGTAGGCCATTAATGGTCGCATCATCCAAAGATTCCATGCGTGGATGAAAGTAGGTCTTCTCACGAGTACCGGCATTGCTGCGAACACTGGACGGGATCAGGGTGTCGAAAACCTGCCCCGCAGGAGCTTGATAATAGTGACTCATCCATAGGACAAGCCGCACCAACGATGCATCACAGAGAGGTTCTTCGTCGATGATTACTGCAATGTCCCGGAGTGATCGTTGTGATTTCGCCTCCAGATCGATTTTGGTACACCATCCTGCGATTGGCTTACGGCGTCTTCCAAGTGGGACATGAACTCGCATGCCAATTTTCAATTTGTCGCGCATGGAGTCCGGGATACGATAATCGTAGGGTCCGTGCGGTGCCTCACTGAAAACGATGGTTGCGGTCGCAGTCGAGGACTCTGCTGGCAATTCCCAAGGTGGAATATCTGTCTCAAACAATTCGGTCTGATGGGACTTATTGGAACGTGGCGTCGATTTGCTCCCTTGAGCGTCTCCAGTCTTATCTGCGTTTCCAGGCCCCGATTCCGCGTCGGGCGGTTCAATTGGGCTGGTCATGAGATCAGAAAGAAAATGAGAAGGCTGATTGGTAAGAGCCAAGTTATCCGTCAACATAGTGAATGTTCCAACCCGTTGAGTCTTCGCTTCCTGCTCGTTCGTCCTAATTCGGCGTCTTCGCAAGCAAATGTCCGTGGTTTACGTGCTGCGACGGCAAGTCAGCGTCATCCAAGGGCGGGACACGTTCGGTCACAAAACCAGCGAAACACGTATATTTTTGACAGAAAATGGCAGACCCTATGCGCATCGGAATCCTCGGAGGATCATTTGACCCCCCCCACATCGGACACTTGTGGATCGCTGAGGCAGTTCGCGAAGTCCTGAAACTCGATGAAATTCGGTGGATACCTACTGCCATTTCTCCCCTGAAGCCCGATGGTCCGGTTGCTTCGAATGAACAAAGACGGCAGATGGTGGCCCTCGCAGTCTCGGGATGTTCTGAGTATCTCGTTGACGACCGCGAACTTAATCGGGGGGATGTTAGTTACACAGTCGATACGTTGCAGGGCCTGAAAGCAGAATTTCCCGAGGCGGAGTTCTTTCTGATCATGGGTAGTGACTCACTAGCATCCCTACAACATTGGTATCAACCAAAACGCCTGTTCGAATTGGCCACGCTGGTGGTCTTGCAGCGAGGTGCTGACGATGAAATCAATTTCAATCTGTTGTCAGGATTGGCAAGCGAAGCCCAAATACAACGAATTCGTGAAGCTCATGTGACCATGCCCTTGATTGAGCTTTCCAGCAGCGAAATTCGCGAGCGATTGCGGAATGGTCACAGTATTCGCTTCAGAACATCGAGATCTGTTGAGGCCTACATCAAAGCGGAGAAGCTTTATCTGGAACCATCGGAAAACGCTAGCTGAACGTGAACGAAATCATGATTCCAGATTGAGATCAGTCTCTCTGAGACCGTTTACAAGACGCAGAGTGTCTTCTATCAGAAGGTCAACACGCTCCTCAATACTTTCATCAGCCAGTGCTTTCCCCTCAAAAGATTCACCGGTTGCGTAAATGAAGCGTGGAACGATGAGACAACGGAAGTCAAGCATCAAACTGTTAGCAAGTCCCATCGCTGACATGTAGCTACCTTGGCCACCCGCGGCGAGCATCATGCCCACGATCTTTCCTGTCCATGCTCTGCCCGTGAGTTCCACGGCATTTTTTGCTGCTGAGTTGACGTCATAATTATAGACGGGCGAAGCGAGCAGGATTGCATCAGCGTTTTCGACCAGTCCGCTGAGTTGCTGGACGTTACTGTCGCCATAGGCCGTTGCACCATCGCACAGGGGAAGCGGGGTCTCTGCCAAGTCAAACAGTGTGACATCCGTTTTGAGTTCTTGCAGTCTGCCAACACAGGCACGAGCCATGATGCGACTGCGACTGTCTGGGTGGAGGCTGGAGCTGATCACCAGAATCATGACAGAAGTACCTTGCCCGTGGATTGAAAATGAATCGGCTGCCATGCTCGCAAAAGTCGATCAGATTGTCGACCAGATAATGGCCTCTTTTAAGCGACTTTTCGATTTGCGTAAAGGATCGCTGATCATGTCATTACCAGACGCCCTGACTCGCTTCACCATCCATTCCAAGACGATTTTTCAGCATGCTGAACTGGCGAAACATCCTTTCGCTGCTGCTGTGCACATGCTCAGCTTCCGTGACAAACTGGATTTCATCGTCAGGATAAACGTCATCCTTGATCAACGTCTGCTCAAAATCAGTCAGGGGATCCCCGTAGACGATCAGCAATTTGTGTTCATCCAATTGAACTTCCTGTCGCTTCGCCGGATTGATCACTGCGATACCGGTACACCCATCGTTGAGCAAAAGGTCCTCAAAATCCAAGAGAATGCTCTTTAGGACTGGAACATCAATATGCTCACGGTACAGGTCCTCTTGATCGTTGCCTGCGTGGTGGCTCGTTTCAAGTACGACATCGACCGTCGTTCCAAGAGGTTCAATCAGATCCAGAAAAATGTTCATCAATGCGTGACGCGTGGCTGAGGCCATGATGACTGGAGTTCGTGTTCCACTTACTTCATCGATGTATTCGTCCGAACGGTAGCCCTGCTTGGGGACGATTTGAAGATCGTAGGAGGGTCGAATTGCATCCGTGAGGTCAAAGACACCGTAGGAGTCAATTCCCATATGGGTCTGCAGTTCATCATCTGAGAGTGACTCAAAACTGCCGTTTGCATTGCCCTTGGTAGCGTCATTGGCCACGCCACTGCGGAGGATGCGTTTCAAAAAGCCCATGATGAATTGCCGATTTAGCGTGAATGAGGATATTGATATCGAGGGACGAATGGATGGTCACGTTGCCGCTTACATCGAATCGCTTACACCCAACATTAGGTCACGTCCGCGTGCAGGTTTACCGAACCGTTGCTAGCTTCCCCGAAAGGTTTGCGAACCATATCCGCAAACAGTGCATAACCCCTTTAAGGGGCACTGTCCGCAAAATCCGCAGAATTCCAGAGCAGAGTTTTGTTATCGAGGGCCTGGAGAAGTCGCCATCTGGTTTGTTAGAAGATGCGCTGCCCGGGAGATTGCAAAGACACTCAACCGTGGTCTTCTTCTAGAGTTGTGGAAGTGGGCAGCTTTCTGGGTCACCGCATTCAAACGGTCCTCGGCAAACAGCAATGTTGTCAAGCAGGTCTGCCGTGATTCCGAATCTTGTTAGCAGAAACTGCATTAACCGGAGCGGGGCGAGGCTCCATGCTGGCCGAAATGCCGAGCCACCGATTCAAGCAGGGGATCGATGGTCTCAGTTTGGATGCGATGAGGTGGCTGCCAAGGAAGCCAGTGCGCGGAGGGATGTTCTGTGAGAGTCAACTCAGGTTTTGCGCTCAGAAAACCTAGAAAATAACGGACTTGTTTTTCAAAAACTTGGTTGACCATTTTTGGGTATTGAACTTGGTAGAACAGGTCAAATTCAAATTCTGGGTCGATCTTGATCGCATTGGCAGCAATTCCAGTTTCTTCCTCAGTTTCCCTGAGGGCAGTTTCCAAAAACGATTCTCCGGCATCACAGTGACCTTTCGGCAGGTCCCAGCGGGTGGGGTGACGCATGAGCAGGAATTCGACCGAATCTGGTGATCCAGTCATCAATAAAATGCCCGCAGCGGTAACTCTTTTTCCGGAAGAGATTTTCATGCCTTGTCGTTTGTCAGGAGTTCCCTACAACAGACTATCTTAAAGGATCTTCGGCCACAGTAAGCTGAGGTCTGTTTCTCCTGATGAGTCATCTATGAAGATTTATACACGAACTGGCGATACTGGCAGTACTGGTCTATTTGGTGGGCCAAGAGTAGCCAAAGATGATGATCGAATCGAAGCATATGGTACGGTTGATGAGTTGAATGCGGCGATCGGTACCGCTAGATCGGCCAAACTGGGGGAGGTGGTCGATTCACAACTGGAGATTATCCAGCATGCTTTGTTCGCGATTGGGGCCGAGTTAGCAACCCCCGAGCCTGATGATCACAGTATGCGGATCATTTCGAACGCTCACATTACGCAATTGGAGCAGTGGATTGATGATCATGAGGGCAGTTTGACGCCCCTCCAGCAGTTTATTTTGCCTGCTGGCGACGCCGGTGCTACCCATTTGCACCTCGCCAGAGCCATCTGCCGCCGTGCGGAACGACGGGTCGTCACCCTGGTTCGTAGGCACGAAACGAGTGTTTCCGAGGAGTTGATCATTTATTTGAATCGTCTCAGTGACTTACTTTTCGTGCTCACGCGCTCTGTGAATAAGATGCGGGGTGTTGAAGACGTCGAATGGGTGAAGCCTGATATTGTGTCTCAGGGTTCCTAGGCGGCAAATTTGCTGAAATAGCAGTGTGAACTCCTGTTTTGGTGTTTGTGTCTGCTTTGCCATAAAAGATCGACGACATCTGTTTGAGCTTCCGTGCATTTATGGTTTAGAGACGACTGCTCCTGTTTTTGCCCGTCTGGTTGGATGGCCAGACGGGTGTACAATGAGTGCGTGGAGAAGAAGTAACCTTTGCCCGTTGTGAGGTAAAATCGTGAAAAAAGTCGAAGCCATTGTTCGTCACTTCAAATTGGAAGACGTGAAAAATGCCCTCACGGATCAGGGTATTCATGGGATGACGGTGAGCGAAGTCAGGGGCTTCGGTCGCCAGAAAGGTCACACGGAAATTTACCGGGGGACCGAATACGCCATTGATTTTGTTCCGAAGGTCAAGATCGAGGTGATTTGTACGGACGACAATTTGCAGATGGTCGTAGATACTGTCCTGCAAACTGCTCAAACCGGCCAAATTGGTGATGGCAAAATCTTCGTTACCGACTTACAGGATTCGATTCGAATTCGTACCGGAGAACGCGGCGAAGACGCTCTTTGATTCAAAGAGGGGCTTCGCGGCCTGAGACTACTGGATGCGGCACTCGGGTCATGGCTTGATGGTCCGTATGTCGTGAGGTTCGTCGCGCCTCGATGGCATGTTTGCACTTACGGGTAACGTTTGCCCCCACGAATTGTCCGTAATATGGAGGCGAAAAATGTCCGATTCAGGGCGAGAAATTTCGACGCTTCGCACGCTCTGAGTATCTTCCCATGTCGATGAGACCGATCGTCTTACGCTGTCGAGCGGCACTCGAGGAGGGCCGACAAAAAGCCTTCGAGCAACATCGCTCGGGCACTCCAGGGATGCAGGTTTCAACACTGCTAGCTGATCTCTACGACGATGTTGTGCTTGATATTTGGCATGAAGCAATTCGTGAGCATGCAACTGATGAACGTCTCACAGGGCTTTCGTTGATCGCTCATGGTGGATTTGGGAGACGAGATTTGGCTCCTTACAGCGATGCCGATCTGATGCTTCTGACCACGCCAAAAGCTGAAAGCCTGGCCATCAAGATTGCGGGCAATCTGCAAAAAGATATTGGGGATTCGGGAATTGATCCGGGGTTTTCATTTCGCACTTCGAATGAAGCTTGCCGAATGTCCTGGGAGGATCCAGTTATTTATTCCTCGCTTTCCGAGTCACGTTTGCTCGCTGGTAGTTTGCGTTTGTATAGCAAGTACTTTTATGCGTTCCGACATGGTGCGATGCGACGCAGTTCAGAGATTGTCAAAAAAGTGGTTGCTGCGCGTCGCGAAGAACGAGGCAAGTGGGGAGACACGGCTTATCTCTTGCGACCGAATGTCAAACGATCTCGTGGAGGCTTGCGTGATATTCAGCTCATCCGCTGGATTGGCTTTGCACGTTATGGTGAGACTGATTTGGAAAGGCTCGTCAAACTGGGAGCCCTGCCCGAAGAAGATTATCGGTATTTAAGGAAAGCTTACGCATTCATGCTGCGACTTCGCCATGAGTTGCATTTCCGTGAAGGGAAGACTCTCGATGTGCTTGATCGAGGCACTCAGTTGGAGATTGCCGACGAGTGGGGGTATGAGGGCAGTGAAGGGATTTTGCCCGTCGAGCAATTCATGCAGGATTATTTCGATAACACACGTAATGTGCGATACGCCGCTGCTTACTTTGTCGATGACGCGCAGAGCCGACCACTGATCCATCGTGCCGTTGAATCGGTGTTGTCGAAGGAGGTCGCTGAGCACATCCGCATGGGACCAACTCATATTTGGGTACCAAAGGATGACCTTGAGCAATTCGCTGCCAGTCTTCCAGATATTCTGCGTTTGATGAGTCTCGCTAATCGACATTGTCGGCGAATAACTCACCAAACTTGGCAGGCGATCAGGCAGGCAATGCAGGATCGTGTCTCACGGCCACCTGGTCCAAAAACGATTGATGCTTTTCTTTCCCTGCTCAGTCGCCCCGGACGCCTTGCACCGCTTCTTCGGCGGTTGCATGAGTTGAGAGTCATCGAGCAACTGATCCCCGAATTTAAACACATGCGGGGACTACTTCAGTTCAATGCCTATCATAAGTACACCGTAGATGCCCACAGTTTTCGGGCAGTAGAAGCTGCTACCGAGTTGCAGAATGCAGAGGGTGGTATGGGGCGGCGGTACCGCCGACTTGCCGATAAACGTTTACTGCACTTGGCACTACTGATTCACGATATTGGAAAAGGTTATGAAGAAGACCATTCCATCGTCGGAGCAAGGATTGCAAAAGAAACAGCTAAGCGGTTAAACCTCGATGCTGTGACGGCTGAAACGTTGGAGTGGTTAGTGTTGAAGCACTTGGCCGTCAATGTAGTGGCCTTTCGGCACGATCTCAGTGATCCGCAAATCGTGTTGGCGTTTGCGGCGGAAGTGGGATCGATTCGCCGCTTGGAGTTATTGGTTGTCCATACCTATGCTGATCTCGTGGCTGTAGGACCGGGCGTGGCGACTGACTGGAAGGTCAATCTGATCGAAGATCTGTACAAGCGTACGCGTCGATACTTTGACTCGGGAAGCCTTCCGGGTAGTCCTGATGACCCCGAAATTGAACTGAAACGCGCTGAAGTGCGCGATCAGTTGCAACAACTGAAATCCTACGAGCAGTGTGTCGAACTACTCGATCGGATGCCATTATCATTGCTTAGTCGCGCAGATTCTGATCACCTTGTGAAGCAGATAGAACTGGTCGTTTGCAATCTTGGGGATGGAGCCTTGTGCACAAGCAGTTATGACGAGCGATTCCATGCAACGCGTTACACGGTTATTCGACGTGAGGATGAACATTCCATTGGAACATTCGCGCGCGCGACAGGCGTGCTTAGTACCAGTGGTTTGACGATTTTGCGCGCCCAGATCGAAATGGTGGGCGATCTGGCATGGGACAATTATTGGGTCACGGACCTGGAGGGCCACGACGGGCAGCCAACCGAGCCACGAAATGAAACCATTTGCGCACGCGTGTGTCACCTCTTGGATTCACCGGAAGAGCCACTTCCCGCTCACAGACGGAAGTGGGATTCCCAGAACCCTCGAGAGGGAGAGAGTGTAAACGTCCTTCCCACCAAAGTCGTATTTGATAATGAGACGGTTGAGCGATACACAATTCTTTCGTTCTTCGCGTATGACGAGGTGGGGCTGTTATATCGAATTGCAGCTACGCTGGCGAAAATGAACGTTGTGCTCCATTTTGCCAAGATCGATACACACCTCGATCAGGTAGCTGATGTGTTTTATGTGTCAGAGCCGGATGGCTCGAAGTTTACTAACTCCGAAAGACGCGCAGAGATCAGAAGTGGACTACTGAGTATCTGTTCCTAGGCGACTTGAGTTATTGAAACAGGGACCTTCACCCACGGGAACTAAGGGTTAGGTAAAGCGTGAGTGAAATGCCGCGTAGGTTGAGTTGGTGATTCACAGGGATCAGTCGTCCGGCTACTTGTCGGTTTACATTTTTTTCTCAGGGTTTTCCTTGTAACCACTTGATGGCGCGGTAACCCTTCAGTGGTTCAATTTCGTGTTTGATGCTCTCGCGGCAATTCCAGAACCTAGTGTTGCGTTGCGAGAAAACGCTGCCAAGCAATCACAAAAATCGGCGGTATGACCTAAGGCTAAACGCCACGGTGAGGTCGGGGATGACAGAACATTCTGCAACCCTTGAAATTTTACGTTTCTCCAGACAAGGATTGTCTTTCTATGCGTATTCAAGCTCTCGCGCTATTGATTCTGGCAACTTTGGCCTCAACGGTCACGGCCACTGATCAGATTGAACGCCTTCTGGCTGATCTCAGTTTTGGGGATGAAATGGGGGCGGATGCGGGGACTTCAGTGGCGGAGGCTGATAAGTCAAATCTACAGTCAGATGTACCATTTGAACTGGAAAAGGTTCCGGCAAAGAAAGCATCTCCCGTGAGCAATTCTGCTGCTTTCCCCGATTTTCCTCGGTTTGTCGCAGCGCGGTCTGGCTCGCAACTGCCCCAGGAATCCGCGTCCAAGGCCGTTTTGGAGAACCCGGTGCCGCACGCTGCTCTACAAGCGGACACCATCCTGTCGAAGGTGGCTGAAGCAAGTTCACCAGAGGTGGCTCGGGCTCAGTCAGTTGAGAACAAGGCAGTGGGTCACCGCAAACACAGTGCGGCTTGCGAGCCGCTCGCATACAAGACAGGAATCATTTGTCGTCCCCGAGTCTCGCCCTGTCTGCCGACTTCCACCTTGCTACAGTACTTTCGGGGAAATCCTTGTTATGCAAACGTGTGGGACGGATATCGCTGAGATGGCGGTTCTCACCACGCTCGCCTGCACGATGGGTGTGGGTGCTTCCCAGCAAAGAATTCCGTTTACGAAAGCTGTGACAACCGAAAACGCAAATAGGCTGTAAGACTGACAGCCTTTCGTGGCTCTCTAAAAAAATATTTCGCGCCGAGCCACTTATGGTTCAGACGTCTCGCCGTCGATGCCGATGAAACTCATACCATGGATTGGGAGGGTGGAACGATCGGTGCCATCGTTCCAGCATTGATGGGCCATGGTGAGGCAGGGAGGGCTTCACCATGGCCCTTCTCTATTGAGTCACCGCCATTTTGCTGATGCTAGCAGGAGATGACGGGACGTCGGAGAGGGGATTCTCAACAAATCAGTTCGTTGTTTGTGCCAAAATGACGTAGCGATGAGCAAGGCAATATTGAGGCACCATGAAAAAACAGCCGCCAGTGCGTGAAGCTACTGCCGGCTATATCTCATGGGTGACGGTGTCTCGCTGAGATTACGAAAACAGTTCGTCAATGATCCCACCGTCTCTTACCAGCGTGATCGGCCTTCCTGTGCTGGTGTCGTATTCCATCGTGGGGTCAATGCCAAGGTTGTGATAAAAACTGGCAGCAACGTCATCAGGTGAGATTCCCTCATGGCGTGGGCCAGAGGCATTGTCATCGCTCTCGCCGATAACTTGACCACCTTTGACTGCACCGCCAGCCATCAACATGAACATACAACGCGGGTAGTGATCTCGCCCACCCTCGGCGCTTCTGGAATTAATTTTGGGCGTTCGTCCAAATTCACCTGTCACAAACACGGCGGTTGTTTCCAGAAGACCTCTTTGTTCCAAGCCCATTAGTAGGCCGCTGAGGCCAGCATCAAGCTTGGGCAAATTATTATCCTTTAGTTTGCTGAAGTTGTCAGTATGAGTATCCCATCCGCCAAGTTGCACACTGACAAGTCGGACTCCTGATTCAACCAATCGGAGGGCTAACATGCAACTCTGGCCAAATGACTCTTCCCCAAATTGTTTGGAGAAGCTTTCGGGCTCTTGACTGATATCAAATGCCTTGCGTGCGCGTTTTGATGTAATCATCGAGTAGGCTTGGTCGCCAAATTTATCCAAGCCTTCAAGTAGCTGATCGTTCTTTTCCAAATCTGCAAACCTACGGTCCAGTTTTTTTAACAGGTTTTGGCGTCGTTGGACTTCATCAATACCAATGCCTCCACCCAAAGAAATTCCTCGCACAGAGAAAGGCTGGCCAAAGTTTGGTGACGCATTTGTCTCAAGGGCTGCGTAGCGGATTCCAAGGAAGCCAGCACCTTGCCCGGCCTTTGGTACAGCCACAAGACTCGGGATGTCCGTTTCACTCGGCTGCTCTTTGGAAAGCACAGAGCCGTAACTGGGATACTCAAGCGCCGGGATGGGCTTGCTGCCAGTGTTTACATACTCTTGTCCCAGACGGTGGGCGGCCAGGGTATGACTCACGCCGCGTAGGATTGCAAATTTGTCAGCGACGGCGGCTAATTTTGGCAGGTGTTCGGAAATTTGAATACCTGGAACATTGGTAGCGATCGGATTGAAACTGCCACGGAACTCACTGGCCGCATCCGGTTTCATGTCGAAGGTGTCCAAATGTGATGGACCACCAGGCAATTCAATAAAGATTGCCCGGTCCGCGCGGCCCGCCTGTACTTGCCCGGCATGAGCCATTTGCATGTAGTTGCCCAAGGTCAAGCCGCCGATTGACAACACTCCGGCTTTTAGCATGTCCCGGCGTTGCATTCCGTCACATGTGCGATGTAATTTCATGAAAATGACTCGTTGTTTATCCGTTTACGAAGTTGTAATTCGAGTGTGGTAGGAAAGGCTTGTTAGCCATGAATCGCTACCCGTATGTCAGCAGAAAAAAACATTCAATGACTGAGAATGAATTCTTTTGTGTTCACAAGTGCCCAAAGAAGTGATTGAACACCATCGGCAGGCGTCTCGGACTGTTCAATGAATGCCACAGATATCTCAGTCTCTTCAGGGTCCGGATAGCGGCTGAGGGTTCGCAGATAGGCTTCTTCGATAAGTTGTTCCAAGGTCTTTGCAGCACTCTTGAGCGGAGTGGAGGTATTCAGCTCTGGCCATGCATTTGGATCTTTCAATAGCACTGCCAGCTTTGGCACTGCGAACTGATAAGGTTTTAATTTCGCAACCAACCGTTTGTGATCTCGTTGAAGTTGCGCCTTAGCTTTTGTCTGCCGATCCACGGGAATTTTCTTGTATTGGACGATACGTGCAAGAAACTGCTTGCGGTAGCTCTCGGCACGTTTTTGTGCCATCGCGGCGCGAGGATCAAGACTACTGCGTGGCCCTTCAACGCCGAGTTCCGAACAGGCTTGAGCTACCCAACCGTTTTTGTCGCTGAGTCGTTTGTGCATATCTGCATCGTTGCGCAGGTAGATGGATTGCAACAGGCTGGGGGAGTCGCTGCGATCACAATCGCAATTGGACTCACGCATGGATTGACCGAATACTTCCAACGCGAAGTCTTGCTGATTTCGACGTTTGGGTTTACCTTCCGCGATCGCCATCTCATTAACTTCTGTTCTGAGTTTGTTCGCTTGCATATCCGAACCAGTCGCCAGAATGACAGCATCGTAAACAACTTCGGCAGGCAGTCGCCGTGGAACATGATGAGAGAAATTCGTGCGGTCCATAGCGTTCGTAGCATTGGTATCTGCAGAACGCTGATAGGTTGCACTGGTCACAATTTTTTGATGCAACCACTTGAGATCAAAGTCATGCTGAATGAACTCGTTTGCCAAATAGTCCATCAATGGTTCGTTGACAGGAGGATTGGCAAGATTCATGTCATCAGTGGGGCTAACAATACCATCGCCGAAGTAGTTGCTCCAGACACGGTTGACGATAGCTTTGGCGAAGTATGGGTTTTTAGAGGATCGGAGCCACGCCATCAGTGCATCACGAGGATCTGCATCCAGCGTCACCTTGCCTTCTTCACCGAGAATTTTTCCAGAGGGAATCGTAATCGTTTTTGGCTTTCCTCCCTTACGCTTCATTTGTGACTGCGCTTTTCGTTGTCGTTGGATACTGCTGTCATCAAAGACTAACTCGCCAAAGGGGACCGTTTTGCCTTGTTGAGCTCCTTTTTGTACCGCCCGGCGCAAATCACCACCCTTCAGTTTTTCACCGTTGGTCAGAGCATCTAGCAGTTTTTGGCGATCCTGTTTGGCATCTTTTGCAACCAGCGACCCAGAGTAGCGAATGGGTGCGAACAGCTTGGAAAAACGTTCGAAATCGTCTTTTGACCACCGGTCGAAAGGATGTTTGTGGCATTGAGCGCATTCAATACGAACTCCCAAGAATGTGTAGGCAAATCCAATGGCTCGTTCTTCAGGTTTCTGGAAATTGCGACGACCCCAAAACATCGGAAGCCCATCACGTTTGGCGAACAACTCTTCGTTACCCGGTTTGCACGCCTCCGTCATCGTTTCGCAGTACGTTACATAGTCTTCTTCGGGTTGACGGTTATCAGCCGCAACGATGCCCTCGACGATGTCATCGTAGGGCATGTTATTCGCAAGACGCACACGTAGCCACTCGTACCAGAGTCGGGGGGCAGCGTTTCGGATGGGGAAAACGTTTGTGAGTTGCTCGTCGCTGTTGCCTGTCCAGTCAGAAAAGCGAGTCGCCCACCAAGCCGCGTAGCCAGGTGAATCAAGCAAACGCTCGATCAACTGTTCACGTTTAGCAGGCGAGTCATCAGCCAGGAATTGGCGAACCGTGGCGGCATCGGGGAGGATCCCGGTGATATCGAGAGAAGCTCTCCGTATGAACTCAGAATCCGTGCATATGCCCGAGGGAATGATCCCCAGTTTGTCGAGTTTTTGCTGCACGAGCCGATCAATGGAATGTTTGGACTCAGCTTTCACTGAACTGGTTTGATTACCTACTGGTCTCAGTACGGGCACTGGGATCACAGCTTTGTCGTAGTAAACAACAACATGCGTATCACCGCGGTCGCCAGATTTGATCTGTCCGGTTTCGTCAATATCCGCGATCGCATCGTTGTTTGAACTGAAGCGACATAGTTCCGTTACGTCCTCTGAAGTACCATCTTTCCAGTGCGCTATTGCAGTTAGATTTACAACTTCATTTTCGTTGCTAAACAATATTTCTGCAGGGCTGACATCGATTCGGTCCAATTCGCGTATGGACGTCGAATCATACAAGGCTCCCGCTTCGATCCAACGTTGTAATACATGGTGCTGCCACGTACCTTTGGAAAAACGTTTCCCACCCTCATGGATGTCTGCATCACTCGGCTTGGAAAGCATCAGGCTTTCGGTCACATCGTCGACATCGACACGTCCTGTGGCTTCGTCAAGTAACGCATCATGGTCTGCCTTAAAGTCATAGCCAAAAAGTGATAGCTGAAATCCACCACGGCCTTGAAACGAACCATGACAGGACCTGCCATTGCAACCCAGACGGCCTAAAAGCGGAATGACATGTTTCTGGAAGTCAGGAACTTCCACTGTGTCCTTCTTGGCGAATCTCTCGCTGAGAGGAGCCAAGATCTTGCCTGTTTCACCTGAGCTTTCTCCAGTTCCGACTCTGACTGGTTCAGCAGAGACCGGAGTGATGGCGGCATGATCCGTAACCATGTAAAAGCAGATGAGGGATAAAATTCCGACCGGCAGATGTTTCTGGCAGAAAAGGGTCATTGGCTTGGTCACTGGGTAAGCTAGTGGGGAGGGGTAGGGCAGGCCACGTTCACTGTTCAGATACAGTGGTTCTTGTCTCTTGTCTATTCGTTGTTGTATCACTGGTGCTTTGTCTTTCAAAAGCAGAAGGTTTTCGATCCGCTTTGCGCAATAAAGTTAAATAGGTTGCATCCAAGTTTCTGGTTGAGTCTTT
>DOPG01000057.1:0-672 GCA_003513555.1 Rhodopirellula sp.
TTGTGTTCTGAATAATTGCCGCGTTCATTGCCGCTTTTTCGACAGGCGTCATGTTCGGCTCTTGCAGGCGTAACGCCTGGCCTGTCGTAAATCGATTTATTGATATCTTGCCTGAACCCTGAACCATAGTCCGAGGGCCAAGATCCAAGCACATGGGTCCGTGGTCCACGGACCTTGAGCCGCGGGCTGTGGGCCTTGGATCCTGAATATTGAGGGTTTGCGATGGATTCCTGCAAAGGCATCAAGCCATAACGCAGGCGGGGTAGTCTTCGCCAGCTAATTTCTGAGAAGCTCTTGTGTCACGAAGCTGCCAGTGTTGTTGTAATGCTCAATTAGCAACTGTGCGGCCAAATCGGCATCACGCGATAGAACTGCATCGCAGATTGAATTATGCTCCTCGGCGAAGTTTCGCTCCGGATAGGCCTTTTCGCCTGAGAGGTGCCGATAGCGAATATTCTGCTGATAGAGTTGGTCACAGAATTTGAGCAACAGCGAAGAGCCGCATTCTGAGATAAGTGTCATGTGAAAATTTTTGTGTGCAACTTCCCAGTCTTCGTTTGCAACAAACTGGTCTTCAGACTTAGAGCGGGGGATTCGAGAGAGCCGGTAATTTGCAAGCACTACCTTTTCTTCCCACCGATGTGATCCGCGCGAAATCGATTCCCTTAGGGC
>DOPG01000057.1:970-3237 GCA_003513555.1 Rhodopirellula sp.
CGAAAACCACGCTGGTCGATCCGGTCCACAAAATAGTCGGATGTGAGAAGGCTCAAGGCTTCTCTGATCGGGCTTGTGCCGGCGTCATAAACCTGCCGGAGCTCGTCGATCTTGAGCTTCTGGCCTGGTCGAAGACGGCCCGAGATGATGTCTTTTTTCATTTGCCCATAGGCACGACTCGTCATGGACGCCGTCTTCCTTGCGGTCGGGTCAGCACGGTGGGCAACCTCTAAGGCACAATGGGTCTGATCATCAAACTTCTGATCGTCGGCTTCCAGGCTCGTGTCATTCTCTTCCATGCCATCTCCACAGCGCTGAACCAGGTATTATTTTCAACACGTAACGCCTCTTGGGCAAGTGGAAAGCCATTAACACGGTCGAATCCAAAATATATCGAAATTATATTAGATTTGCCAAATAAATCGGTTTTTTTAATTGGTGAATTAAAAAGATTTGTTTATGCTTGGCCCAACCAAAAGGGCTGGAATGTTATGCGACTTATAAGTTTTCAAAGTGCAGACGGCCCCCGGATTGGTTTCGTCAAAGGCGACGCTGTTATTGATCTGACTTCAGTAGATGTTTCGGCTCCGCGCGACATTCAACAGGTTATTACCGAAGGCCTTCTGGATGAATTGTCAGCTTTTGCAGCCCGGGCGTCAGAGGCCGACCAGCTGGCACTCGATGATCTTGTTTTCAACATGCCCATTCGCGCTCCAGGTAAGATTTTGTGTCTCGGGCTGAATTACATCGAACATGTCAATGAAGGCATCTTCGAGAAACAGCCTTTCCCAACCATATTCATGCGTAGCGTGACATCCATGACGGCGCATAACGCACCGCTCATTCGTCCTTTGGTGTCCAAAACGCTGGACTTTGAAGCAGAGCTGGCTCTGATCGTCGGCAAGCAGGCACGGCATCTGACACCCGCCAACGCGTTGGATGTGGTGGCCGGCTATTCCTGTGCGAACGATGGGTCTGTTCGTGAGTATCAGCGCCATACAATCCAATGGACGATGGGCAAGAACTTTGACGATACAGGTCCATTCGGGCCGGTGTTCGTGTCCGCTGATGAACTTCCTCCCGGGGCCAAGGGGCTTAATATTCAATGCCGTCTCAATGGCAAGACAGTTCAGTCAAGCAATACGGACATGATGATGTTTCCAGTTGTTGAAACCCTTGTCTATATCACCGCCGGCCTCACGCTTGAGCCTGGTGATGTTATTCTTATGGGAACGCCGTCTGGGGTGGGCCACGCTCGCAAGCCACCTTTATGGATGAAGGGCGGGGATGTTGTTGAGGTTGAGATTGACCAGATCGGCGTGCTGCGTAACGTTGTTCAGGATGAAGGAGCCCGAAATGCGGGATGTAAATAAGGACAATATTACCGACGTGTTCATGAGCTATTTCGGTGATGATACCGACCCGCGGCTCATAGAGATCATGCAAAGCCTTGCATCGCATCTGCATAATTTTGCTAGAGACGTGAATTTGACACACGCAGAATGGCTGAAAGGTATTCAGTTTCTTGAAGCTTCTGGCCAAATTTCCGACGAGACTCGCCACGAATTTGTTCTTCTGTCCGATATTCTAGGGCTATCATCGCTTGTTGATATGCTGCATTCGGATTCGCGCGGCACATCATCAAGCGTGTTGGGGCCATTCCATATTGCCGGGTCCCCACCACTGCCATTTGGCGGGGATATGAAACGCGAATTCGAAGGTCAGGTGTTGCTGGCCTGCGGGCGGGTGACCGATACGGATGGCAAACCGATTACCGGCGCCGAACTGGATATCTGGCAGACAGCGCCAAATGGCCTGTATTCCAGCCAGGACCCTGCGCAGGACACTTATTCCTTTCACGGATTGCAAACCACAAATGCCGATGGCCGCTATGCTTTCACTACTGTAAGGCCGGTCAGCTATCCCGTGCCGACTGACGGTCCTGTCGGCGAATTATTTAATGCAACAGGGCGTCATGCTTGGCGCCCATCGCATCTGCATTACATTGTAAAGGCGGCAGGATTCCGGCCACTTGTGACCGAGATTTTTCCTGACGATGATCCCTATCTGGACGAGGATACTGTATTCGGGGTGCGCAGCGACCTGGTGATGAAATATACAGAACGGCCTGCCGCAGAATTTCCGGCCGGTTACGCCATCAGCGCGGATGTGGACGAGCCCTTCCTGTTGGCTGATTTCGATCTAAAACTGGTTCGGTTATAGATGGCCAAAGATGTCAGTATTTTGAACACTGAAGTTGTAATAGT
>DOPG01000001.1:0-566 GCA_003513555.1 Rhodopirellula sp.
CGTGCCGCTGTGTCATGTGCCTTCATCGAGGAGACGGCCGTCAAGCGGATGGCGAAGCATGTAAAGGGTGAGCTGACCATCGACGACGTGAAGGTAGCTTCCGAGGGTTTGGAGGTCGCGCAGTCAGGCGTTGCTGTTGCTAATTCTGTTGTAACTCTTACGGATGGAAAGTTTTCGGGGACGCTGCATCAGGCAGGTAGCGATTTCTTGCCAGCCTCTGGTGAGGAAATTACTCTTCTTCAGGACGGGTTAAAGGTTGCGACCGCTGTGACAGGCGAGAATGGCCGATTTGAAATCTCCGGGTTGGACGCTGGGGTTTACGCGTTCGTGGCCGGCGGCAAGTCGGGGGTTGCGGTTGTCGGAATCGAGATTCAGGCTGGAAATGAGAAGGATGGTCAAGCACAGGCCGGGGCGGCAAGTGAGTCTCGTTTCGTCTCTCTGCTGCAGCAAACAGAGGGCGGTTTTAGTATTCAGGTCGCACCAAACAGCTTGGACCAGACATCCGATCCACCGGCTGAGACCACTCGCCCACCTGTCGTCGCCGGCGGCGGTGGTGGTGGCGGTGG
>DOPG01000001.1:763-2668 GCA_003513555.1 Rhodopirellula sp.
GGTGGCGGCGGTGGTGGTGGCGGTGGTGGCGGTGGTGGCGGTGCAGCTGCGGCATTGCTTGCTGCAGCAGCTGCAGGAGCGGCAATCAACGATGGTGGGGGATCAGACATCGCATCTCCTGCACTCGTGACAGAATGATTGAAGTGGTTTTTGCAGCGGCTTGCTTCACATGACCGCCAACTTGGATTTGGAATGCGAACCAATTAAGAAAAGTCCGGCGAGTGCAACTCGTCGGACTTTTTTGTTTGAATTCTTTGAATGGTCAAGCGTTATGATCTTTAGCCGATCTCGTAACGCTCTTCTTCTGGCTGGACGATTCTAACTCGCTCAGTGTCTACCAAGTCGTAGACGGATCCCGATTTTTCTTGTGAGATTTCATCCATCTCGTCATCGGTAAGATCGACACGCATGGTAAGGACGCCCATGCGAACCTCTGTTCCCATCGACAGGGTGGCTTTCTCGACTTTTCGACCGTCGACGTAGACCCCATTGGTCGAGCCGAGGTCGCGAACGATCAACGAGCCGTGGGGATCAATCAAAAATTGGCAATGTCGGCGACTGATCGATGCATCGTCCAAGGTGATGTCGGCTGTCGGACAACGGCCCACAACAAGAGGGGTGGGGAGGACCCAGCTTTGTTCGGGATCGCCGCTGTCGGAGTTAATCAAGACAAATTTGTAGCTCATCGAAATCCTCATGGTTGAAAAGGCTGGAGGATAGATTGGAGAGAAGATGTAACAAAATGTACGCAAATCCGCCGCGGATGTCCAATTTTTGACCCGTTTTGCAACTGAAACGCAGGTTCGCCGCGATTGGAGGGCGATTTTTGTGCACTCTCGACCTTGTCCTGAAACGACTTTTCGAACGCTTTGTCCTTGAAGTGCAGGCTTGCTCTGCTGGCGGAACTAACGCGTGAGCGGGACATTTGCAGTAGAGTTTTATATTGCATGCTGCTGATCACGCGCACCGCAAGTGCCAGGGGTGGCGCAGGACATGAGTTGTCAAGTTGACCCTGAATTCCAGCATTTTCACCGCAACAGAGCTTTCGATCTGCTGCGGGATTTTTCACCTTGGTGCGAAAACGGGCTTCTGCTACTCTCCGCTTCGCCCGCGGTGAGATCTGGACGTGGGCACATCAGGCCAGACTGACTGCCTGGTGAGAAGTGGTGTTTCGCTGGAAAGGAGTCCAACGTGGAAACCAATCAAACTTCTGTCTGTGTTCATATCCGTTGGATGATTCGTCGTGACATGCCAGCCGTGTTGGGAATTGAGAACTCATGTTTTGAGTTTGCATGGAACGAAGACGACTTCATTCGATGTTTGCGGCAGCGTAATTGCATAGGCATGGTGGCTGAGGAAGACGACCAAGTTGTCGGCTTCATGATCTACGAATTGCACAAAAATCGATTGCACATCCTTAACTTCGCTGTTCACGCAGATCATCGAAGGGCTGGTGTGGGCAACGCAATGCTGACCAAGTTGCTAGGTAAGTTGTCCCACGAGCGACGAAACCGAATCATGCTGGAAGTCCGCGAGACCAATCTGGAAGCACAACTGTTCTTCAAGTCCGTTGGCTTCCGAGCGATTTCAGTGCTGCGTGACTTCTATGACGATACCATCGAAGATGCATACCTGATGCAGTTTCGTTATCAGCCCAGCGACGAAGAGCTGGCGCAACCTCACAACCGCATTAGCCGGCTTGCAGGCTAGCGAAGCCTCGTCCGCAGCGAGACACCCGATATTCATTACGCTTGTGCTGGAGATTTCCGGTGCAGGCGTTTTTTTTGTGGTGGCAGCGGGGTTGTTAGCTGCAGGGGTGCAGGTGCATCGAGTGGGGCCTGTCCTGGCTCTGCGGCGTGTTTTGGGCTTTGTTCCGGGGTGCTGGCAAGGGCTGAGCTGTTAGCA
>DOPG01000211.1 GCA_003513555.1 Rhodopirellula sp.
AGCCAAGCAGGATATTGTTCGCCCCAAGCTGGGTGATCTGGTCTTCGATATTGATCTCGAAATAATCGACGGAAACGCGGAAGTCCGCAAACTCCGGCGCCCAGATCAGACCCACATTGAACGCGTCAGAGGTTTCAGCCTCAAGAATGCCGGCGTTTCCGCTGGCAAACACGGTCGCACTGGAGCCAGAACCATTATGGTTACCCGGTACGCCACCAGCATTACAATTGTCTGCAAGACGTTGCGAAATGTCACCATTCGCAAGGTTTGCTGCCCAGTTGATACACGGATCTATTGTACGCTGCTGAGCAAAGCTGGTTTGCGAAGCGAGGTAGAGTTCGAACAGTGCAGGCGCGCGGAAGGACGTACCATAAGTTGTACGAGCGCGAATGGATGGTGTGATTTGCCAGCCCAGACCGGCCTTGTAGGTCGTGTCGGATCCATAAACGTCAACATCTGTCCAGCGAGCCGACAAGGACAGGTCGACCGCTTCCGCCAATGGCTTGTCCTTCAATAGAGGTATGGCGATCTCGCCAAACACTGCGGTCGTTTCTTTGGATCCTTTTGTGATTCCAGCAGTACTGGAGCCCCAAGCGTTGCCGATCCGGAAGGCTTCGGCTGGCGTGTCGTTGATACGCTCATCAATAAAGCTGACACCAAGTCCAAGATTTACAGTGCCTGCTGGCAACTCGAAGACTGGACCATCGATGAAGGCTTCAAACTGAGCCTGCTCGTAGACCGTATTACCGGTTTCTGTGCCGAACAGGAATGCCCGATCTTCAGCAGAAATGTTCCCTGCGAGGAATTCTGGGTTGTACCAATCAGGAGTGATACACGGAACACCACGCACATCCGTGACACCGTCTGCATCGGCTGCACAGCTTCCAGTTCTGAAATACTGATACGGCGTAATGGCGTCATCATAGATCAAGTCAGACGTGTAGTCGCCGTCAGAGCGGGAAAACTGGAAGAATGTGTTGTAGTGCCAATCAGGGATCAGTGAGTTCATTGATCCTTCGAGACCGATCACCGCATTCATATAGTCTACTGTGATGTTGTCATCGGAATGATCGGTGATGGCAGTAGGGCTCAGACCAATATAGCTGAACTCCCCAGCCGCCGCACCAAATCCGTTGGCCTCAAGGTTGGGATTGTTGGTGAAGATGGTCCCCAGGTAATTGTACATGTAGTCATATTGCCAGAACTGACGATAACCATTCACTTTGGTCTCACGACGATTCAGCAGGAACTCGCCATAAAGCGTGGCAGAATCTGTAAGTTCAAAGTCGCCGTTTCCGTAGAGCGTAATCCGCTCGACTTCCGGGATCATCGTAGTTTGATCCTGGAACGGATGGTCGTTGTTCGTCAGGCCTTCGGACAGTAGCGCCGTTGGCGAATAGACTGGATCAAACGTGGCGCCCGGCAGAAGTAATTCGCCCAAGCCAACCGGGAACCAACCGGCAGGTGCGTCAAGGCCGAAATCGTTCGGGCCCCATGGCGCAAGACCGTTGGCAGCCAGCGAACCATCATAATCATACTGCAGAAGCTGTGGACGAGACTGCCACGGGCGTCCCGTCAAGCCAGCGTCCAGATAGTTGTACAACCAAACGTGTCCCCATGGCAGATCCTGACAGGCATAGTCGCCCGTGCGCGGATCGACGACATCAGCCCGGCTGCCATCACGATTGAAGACGTACGGCTGTCCGCAGGAGAAATAATCCCGGTCACCTTGAGCTAGCTCTTCGCGCTTGGAGTAATCCAGAGACACGAGGAAATTGCCACGGTCCAGCGCCTTGCCATAGCTGCCGCTCAAGCGTAGTTGCTCACCGCCAGCCTCTTCAGGTGCACTGTAGAAGAAATCGATTTCGGAAACGTCGTCTTTCTTGGTGATGATGTTCACGACACCTGCGACCGCGTCCGAACCGTAGATGGAGGATGCACCATCCTTCAGGATTTCGACGTTCTGAACTGCAGACAGCGGGATCGCATTGAGGTCAAATGACGACACGCCACCGCGCGTACCGGCAGGGCCAGCCCGGCGGCCGTTGAGCAGGACCAGCGTCCGGTTGGCTCCAAGTCCGCGCAGGGAGATGGTTTCCGTACCGATGCCGCCATTCTGAACGAAGGCCGACGACGTCGCTGCCGTCACCTGTGGCGAACCGGCGGCTACCGTGGCAGTCTGCAGTAGGGTACCGACATCAGCGATCCCTTTGAGCGCGCCGGAGTCAGCAGAAATGATGTCGAGCGGCGCGATGCTCGTGAATTCATTCGCCAGTCGGGATCCCGTTACGCGAATCGTTTCTTGGGTCAGCGCTTCGCTGTCATCTTCTGCCGCTGTCGGGGTAGATATGATGGCATCGTCCGCTTCGTCAGAAGCATCTTGCGCAACTGCACCAAAAGCCAGTCCACTACACAGCGCTCCTAGCGCGACTGTGCGGAACAAAAAATCATTCCGTTTCGTTCTATTCATTTATCTCGATCCTCTCGAAGCTCACCTAGGTTCGAGTGTCGGCAAATCAGACTCCATATCTTTGAAGTCCAAGAACTCAATTTACCGCCCCTCTACAGAGAGGATTGCAGACCTGTAATATTAAAATCAATAAGCCGGATCATTTTTTGCTGTTCATTTTGTCATCTGTGACATTTCTGCCAATTTTTTGCCGGATCAGCACAGTATAGCCCGACAACACCGCGATGATGAGAAACAATTTTCATCGTTTTCTGAGTTACAAGGCCGTGCGGAGCTCGTCTTGACAACGCTCACCTTAATGAAGTCACCTCACCAGAAACCAGAATTGAGGAACTTCAAATGAATAGAAAAGCTTGGCTCACTGCTGGCCTGACCTTAGCCGCAGTCTCACTTGGTCAAGTCTCACACGGCGAACCCGTTCCTATCGAGGACTTGGCAAGAATCCCAGCCATGACGAGCGTGTCCGTTTCTATCGATGGGCAATCAATGTTTGCGCTAATCGGCCCCTCTGAAGGTGACGATCAAGACCGTGCCGTCCTCGCATCATGGGATTTAACAGACCTTACCCGTCCCCCTGTTCTCGCGGCTCCAGATGGAGACGACTCGGAATTCGTTGCCGTGAGGGCACTGAAGGACGGGTATGCAATGACGGTTGTGCGCCAACCTTACACGGGATCACTTCGCGGTTGCTCAGAAGGGAAAATGACGGGGTCCACGCGTACCTGGGTTCGAAAGCTCTTCATTACAGATCAAAATTTCGATGAGTTTGACGAGCCGTTTCTCGATGAAAGAAGCATGCGCGGAGTTAGCAAGTCGACTGAGACTTGCATGCGCATGGAAGGACGAGGCAGCGTCGTGTCCAGATTGCCATTGGACCCAGAAAGAGTGGTTATTTCCCGACTGGACCCTCGTACATTCAGCACGGAGATTGCATACTACGATCTCCAATCCGGAGAAACGTCTAATATATTCAAGAACACGTCGAGCAGATCTGCCGGATATATTGATGACCGCGACGGTGAAGTTATGTCCGCTTCGGGTTTGGACGAAGAGGGAAACACATTTCAGCTGGATACGTATGTTCGCGTTCATAAAGGAGCCCCGCTTGAACTGCATGAGGAATTGTCGGTTGACTTGGTCAAGCGTCAAGAATTGGTGGTCGACGCATGGGACGAAGAAAGCGGTCGCTACTTCATTGTAACGAACAAATTTTCAGACAAAGCTAACATCTACACCTACGATCCCGTGAGCCGGAAATTCAGCGACGAACCTGTTTTTGCGCATCCGGATTTCGATGCCTCCGGGGTCATAGTTTCTTCCGCTCCTAGCCGATTTGGACGAGTGCTTGGATTCGCATACTCTGCTGAAGTCAGAAAAGTGGAGTGGGTTGATCCAGAGGTGGGTGCAATTATGCTCGGCTTGGAGCAGGCCTTTTCCGGGCAAGACGTGAGAGCCATTCATATCTCAAATGATTTGAACCGGATTGTTTTCGCAACCGAAGCATCCAATCAGCCGCCCCGCTATTTCATACTCGAAGACCAAGCGCAGCTTACGGCTATCGGCAATGAGCGCCCGTGGATCAACCCCCAAGACATAGGCCAAAGCAAGCTCGTTTATTATACCGCGCGAGATGGTATGAAATTGCCAGCAATCCTAACCACTCGCGCGGGGTGGAAACCAAACGACGCACCGGGCAAGGCAATAATCCTACCTCATGGGGGACCGTGGGCACGCGACTATGGAGGCTGGGACGCCAGCGCTTGGGTTCCCTTCTTGACCTCCCGGGGATTCACCGTTCTCCAACCCCAATATCGAGGCAGCGAAGGCTGGGGACTAGATCTCTGGACTGCTGGGGATGGCAAGTTTGGCGGCGTCGTTCAAGATGACAAGGATGATGGTGCCGCTTGGCTGGTGAATGAAGGTTATGCCGCTGAAGACAAAATCGCCATGTTTGGCTATTCCTATGG
>DOPG01000362.1 GCA_003513555.1 Rhodopirellula sp.
TGGCCTGAAGTTACAGCTTTTGCACGTTTACATCATGTTGTTCCACGTTGCATCCCTTCGTTCTGCCGCCAAGGACAACGAGGAATAGGTCCATTTCAACCAACCAACACCATCAGAAGTCCGATCAGGAGCGCAATTCCTATCAAGGCCAACGGTTTCATTCGCTGCTTGATGCTGAACCAGGTCGCCAGGCTGAACAGCGTGAGCTGAATCAGCGGTGTTCCGCCACTGAAGGCTTTCAGCGACAGCGGAACAGCGGCACCAGCCACTGCACCCGGTATTCCGGCAAGCAAACCCTCGAGAAAGAGTTTTACTTTCGCCTGTTGCTTCAATTTCTGAAGCATCGCAGTTCCAACCAGGATGAAGAGAAAACTGGGCAGAAAGATTCCGGCGGTGGCGACGAAGGCTCCCAGAAAGGCGTTTCCGACTCCCCCTGCCTGCCACCCAGCCTGATATCCCACGAAGCTGCTGGTGAGCACCACTGGGCCTGGTGAGATCTGACCGATCGCCACACCATCGAGGAAGGCCGAGGAACTCAGCCAACCAAGTTCCACCACCTGTCGCTCCAGGAGCGGAATGATCACCAACCCTCCCCCGAACACGAGAAGTCCTGTTTTGAAGAACACACTGAACAGGCTTGCCATCAGTCCTGCACCTGTTGCGCCGATACCACCTGCACCAGAGAGCGTGGCGATGGGAAGGGGGAGAAGCAGGCCAACACCGGTGGATCTGCCAACGCCAGCTGTTGTTGAACAGATCAGTCGGCTCAGACCTGCCAACAACAGCAACATCCCCGCCGGGACTGGAAGCCCTGCAAATGTGTTGAGAAGCATTCCCAGCATCACCAAAGCCGCCGTGATGAGTTGCCAACGGGCCGAACGTTGTCTGACCAGCTTCCAAGCGAAGGCCCAGATGATGGCAGCAATGACGGGTTGAATCGTTTGTAAGGCTGTGGTGAAACCGAGCATGGATTGCCCGTTGCGCCATAACTCACTGAGCACCAAAACAATCAGAAGACCTGGCAGCAGAAAGCAGACGCCGCTCACAATCCCTCCCAACCAGCCGCGATGCAGCCAACCCAGATAAATCGCCATCTGGCTTGATGCTGGGCCAGGAAGGGCTTCACACAAACCAATCCCTTCATCGAATTGTTCTGAACTCACCCATTGCCTCTCGTCCACAATTTCGCTTCGCAACAGGGCGATATGCGCCTGAGGTCCTCCAAATCCGAGGACACCAATTCGCAAAAACAACGTGGCAAAGGTTGACCACGGTGCCACAAACGTTTCTCTTGTGGAGCTCTCAGTGGGGCTTCGAATCTGCACTTCAGTATTCCATAGCGATCAATAGATTGTATGAATGAAGTCCAACTTTACTGAGTTCCGTCAGATCAAGCGACGGATTTCTCCACGACTTTCTTTTGTGCGTTTTTGTATTTCTCGAGGACTCGGTTGGGTATCACTGGCTCTTCAGGGTGGTCTACCAGAAGATAATTGAGCAATGCAGCAGCTCCACCCGGATTGGTGGCCATCGGTACTTGGTAGACATCGCAGAGGCGTCACAATGCTTCAATGTCGGCATGGTGCGGGTGAGCTGAAAGAGGATCTCGGAAAAATACCAAGCCAAGAATGTTGTTCTCTGAGATCATCTTGCCAATTGCTTGATCTCCTCCAAGCGGGCCAGAAGCTACTTTTCTGGACAGCATTAATCCAGTTTCTTGATACAATTTAATCCCTGTCGTCCCGGTTGCGACAAGGTGAAAGCGCTTCAATTTTTCCGTATGAGTGCGGGCAAATTCCATTAAACTGTCTTTCATTTCATTATGTGCTACTAATCCGAGATAGTTTCGATGGTCAACGAAGCTGAGGCCTTCTTTTTCATGCACTTCGTTGAGATGGTGTGCGGCAAAAAATTGTTTAAACTTTCGTGCTGCCACAGGGGCTTGTTCAACTAATTTATAGAAGTGATTGAGGCTCAGACGCGCAATTGTGACGGGGCTAGTGCTGGTTGCATTGGCAAAGCGACTCCCTTCTTCAGTGAACAACGACTCACCAAAAAATTCGCCTGGTTGAAGCAGTCTGAGTTCAATCTGATCATGCGTCAGCCGTATATCGCCTGAAATCAGTAGCAGCAAACTGCACGCCGGCTCTCCCTCTTTCATCAGGACTGTTCCGGCCTCGTAACTCTCGAAGCTCAGCTGTTCGGAGAGTCCTGCGATCTCGCTTGGGCTGAAATGCTCGGCCAGCTTGCTGGTTGTGCTCAGAAACTGCGTCAGGGCTGCAGTGTCCATCGTTGCTGATTCGGTTAACCCTTCTCAAAACACTAGTCATCGCATGGTTTTTTGGCAGTGCTTGTCGTCACTGTTACCCGTGCACAAGGCTGCTCCCAAGCAAGTCCTGTCGTTGAGGTTGCGCTCAGCTTTGATGTTGCCATTCTGGTATCAGCAAATCGTCTGCAATGACAAGCACCATTTCTTCTGGCGAGCTGAAAACAGGCACGATCGAACGGGCTTACTACGAAAATCCTGTTGACTTCCGTTCAGAAGTTATTTATTTCATAATTGTCGATCGTTTCCATGATGGTCACTCCGGTTCCGATGGGCGTGCTGAAGGTTCTGAGGTTGAAAGCAGCAAGGGTCTCTATGACAAATCACAGCAGGACTGGGGTAAGTATTGGGGCGGCAATCTTCAAGGTGTTATCAATAAAATTGATTACCTAAAGGAACTGGGTGTTACGGCGTTGTGGCTATCTCCTCTGTTTGAGCAGGTCAGTGATCTTCAGTTCAGTCGAGCTCCAATGCATGGCTACTGGACCCGTGATTTCAAAAGGATCAATCCTCGATTTTTGAAGGTCAATGAGTCAACAAGCGTTCATGAGTCGGACACGCTTAAATGTTTGGTTGATGCTTGTCATAATGCTGGAATTAAAGTTGTGCTTGATATTGTCTGCAATCACAGTTCTCCTGA
>DOPG01000356.1:0-15569 GCA_003513555.1 Rhodopirellula sp.
CTGCTTTCAGGTTCCGCTGTTGGCGTGATGATTCCACAAAGCGATCGATCGAGCCAGACATCCAGCGTTGGGATTTCACTTGCGGAGGATCGACTACGGTTCGTGGCTGAAAAGCCCAGTGGTCGGTTTCGATCTCTTGTCCCGAGGCTTCCCGTTGTCCCTGCATCATGGAGGTTGCTGTTGCGTCTGAACCGGGCCAGACGGCGCCGTCATCGATCCATTGCATCAGGTCTGCGATTTCCTTGTTTGACAGTCGGTCTTCACGGTCTTGCGGCATACGCAATGTCTTGTGCGTCCATCGGACGGCGCGAATCAGCGTACTGTCTTCTGCACGGCCAGGAATGATCGCTGGCCCAAAGTCGCCACCAGCACGAAGCGACTTGCGAGACACAATCGCCAGTGGCGACTCGGACGACTCTCCGCCACTATGGCAATCAATGCATTTCGCCACCAGCAACGGCCGGATCGTGTTTTCGAAGAATCGCTCTTTTTCTTCCGGCGTCCGTTTTCGGTGAGTGACCACTTCATCAGGCCCAAATGACGCAAAGCGTTGGCGGACTCGCTCGGCACTCAACGCCGTATCATACAAAGACAATTCATCAATCGCACCTTGCCACGATGAACTACGGTGGTGATCGTTTCCAATTACGAATCCGCTATCATTGTTGACTGATTGCATGTCGGCGGGAATCGGGTTTTCATCGATCAGGCGGCCATCACGATATCCGCGGATAACGTGTTTTGCTGTGTCTGCGTTAGACCGGTCGACAACGATTACGTAATGGTGCCAGACTCCATCACCAGCTCCCGTTTCATCGAGAGGCTTGAAGGTCACGCGTGCCTGGCGATCATGTTGATCAGCGATTGTAAACCGGTAGCTTCCATCCTGACGAGCACGATAAAACCAAAGAGAGTTCCTGATAAACCGGCCACTATCCGCCTTGTAGAAAATTGCATAGTTCCTGTTTCCATCCGCTGGGGGCGCGTCGTCGAGGAGCCATACCTCGAAGGTGAACGTTCCGTCAATCAGCTTTGTGATTGACGTTTGCGAAGCACCGTCAATGGGAATTTCAATCCGCTGTCCTGTATTCTGGTCGAGAAAAACCGCCGCCAGTCCTCTGCGTCCACGCCGCTGTGTGACGCCGTCCAAATATTCGCCGTGCAGCATCGAGGACGTCTCGTCCAGGCATTCGGCAGCGGTGTTCTCCTCAAACCGCCACTGTGTGATTGCTTCGTCTGCGCAAAGCGTTCCCGCAGTCAGAACAGTAAACAGGAATATGTACTGGGCCGTGTATTTCATGCACGTAGCATTGTAATCAATTCATGGGTGCAAAGGTGTACCACGAAACTGTATCACCAGCGCAAGGATGCGAATTACGGATGGGACTTTATTGCGTTCAAGGTTTTTGTGGATTCCTGTTTTGTGCGTCCAGCATGCGCCGGACGCGTTCTTGTTCCTTGCTCAATGCCTGTCCCGTAACTGGCATAGGAACGAACTTTAGGTCCGCGGCCACTGACTCATCAGAGGGAAGCTCACGCCAGCGAAGCCTGCGAAACCAGACGTCCTGCCCGTGGTCCTGAAGCCATAGCCGGCCACCGCGGGCGGTGAGATCCGCACCACGAATCTTGAGCAGTTTCACCATGTCAGCCCACTTTGGGTCTGTGTAGTCGAATGACAAAACCCGCTCGTTATTCACCCAATGCTCGATGACCGTACCCTTGCATTTTACCCGGCCGCTATTCCATTGGCCGAAGGGCTTGGTCGCGTCTTTGGAGGGCGCCATGCAGAAAAAGAGGGATCCGGCTGCTTGTCGGGGATTGTCCCCATAGGGGCTGTGTACATTGTCCAGGATCTGATACTCGTATTGAGCCGGTCGGTAATAGACACCAGAGTTACCTCCCTTTGAGACCTTCCATTCGAATCGCAGTGCGAAGTCGTCTGGAACAGTCGACTTGGTGTAAGTGAGTGATCCTCCCCCACGCACTCTGGCAAAAGTGCCGTTTTGAATCTCCCAATTTCCGTCGTGCTCCCAGCCGGAAAACGATTTGCCGTCGAACAACGGTATAAAACCCAAGGCTGCTTCTTCCGCCACGAGGTCTTGTGTGGCGGCAACATCCACAACCAGTGCATACGTTGCGGCAACCAGTCCACTGCACAGGGATGACGTCAAGACGAGGAAGATACAGATTCGTTTTTTTGAGATGTTCATTGCTTTGCACCAGGTTCCACGAATAACCAATTGACACAGGTATTGCTGCCGCCGTTCGGAGTGCCAATCGTGATGGTAAGTAAACCATCGTTGACGCTTGCCGTTGATGAAAATTCCCTGAAACGCCCAGCTTGCGTGTCAGTATTCTCAGCAACAGTGATCCCCTCAATCGCGAGATTTTGACCTGGCTGAGGATACTCTGCATCACCCAGGCAGACGGTTACAGTCCATGTGCCGTTTTCAATTTCGCACTCCCAGGTGTGTTGCTTCCGTGTAAACACGAATCCAGACTTCAGCGAATCTCCGGCACTCTTCCGGTAACGTGTATTGCCGGAGATGTCTTCGTGCCAACCAAAGCCTTGTTCCTCTTGAAACTTTTTTCCGGAATCTCTGGTCCAGCCTTTTCGCTGCGGCGAGTCACGAACGGTGAAATTGAATGCTCTTTCATAGGCAGCCGAGTCGCGCTTGGGCAATCCATCTCGTTCAGGATCGGATTGCCAGCGAATGTGTTGCTGGAAATGGGTTGCTGGCACTGGTTGGCTTTTCAATTCAGCCCAAACCTGTCTGGCAAATTCTCGACGGGTGATTGGATGTGTGATGACACCGGAAAACTGGTAGCCACGTTCTTTCACGGTTGAAACAACACGGTCCAGCCACTCCTTCACAGCGGTTTGATCCGGTCGGAATGCAGTCTCAGACGCACTCAATCCCAAAACTCGCCTCAGCGCCAAGTGTTGGAACACCGCAAAATCCGGATCGAATGGATCTACATCAGAGAAGGGCCAAACGGCCATGGGGGCTCCATGTTCTGACTCGAGCAATGCAGACCAGATGGCAGTCAGGTGAGCGTATTCGCCGGGCTCCTGACCTGCCTTGAGACTGACTGCCGCAACGGCACCGGCTGCCTGACCGGCGTGAATGGATTGATCATGTAGCCGGCATGAGGAACTGACGATACTGCTGTAGCCAAGATTCTTCTGAGCGCCGATGAGTCCTGAGATTGAGTCGGGGAGCATGGCTCTTAGTGGGAAAACGGCCCGCCCTGTTCCACCCCGGCCAAATCTGCGGCTGCCACGAAAATCGGCTTCCCATGGGCCAGCGTTGGCTCTGTCGGTAGTCCATTTCCGGTGAGTCGGATGAAAGTCGAGTTCAAACTGCCAGCAGAAGATCGCATCGGGGAACATGACCGTCGCGTAGTCGGAGCGGGATTCGAAGCCGACCACTTCCTGTTCTCGCAGGACATGTCTGGCGATCAGACGAAGACTCTCGCGGATATAGGGTTTTGGTGGAAGATGGTCTTTGGTGCCAAATTCACGACTCAAGGCCATGTTACGGAATCTGGCAAATTTCTGTTGCAGATGATAGTAATATTTGAGCGTATGGTTGCGGGCGTCAGCGAACACGATTTCGCGCTGCTCACGTGTCATTGCCACAAGGTTCTTTTTCGAGGCTCCTTGCTCTGTTGCTTCCAAAGCATCGGCGACTGACTGCGGCCACATGTCCAACGGGTAATCAATGTTGGGATTGTTGATCAGCAGAATGTCTGGATGATCGATTTCCTCGTATCCCTGGCCGTCCACCAATCGCCTTGTGGTATAGGCAAAGTCTTCTTTGATCCAGCCCCAGTTTCCGCTGAAATAGGCAGGCTCATAGCCATCGGGTTTGGGAAACAGTCTGGGCTCTTTCTGTTGTTCGAGGATCATGCACCATGTGATGGGATTCATGTCAGTTTTGGGTTCGTCGGATACGGGAGCGCTCGGTTCTTTGTAACGTGACCTCGGATCCTGGCCGGCTTCCCATCTTGCCCCCGAGCTCTTAATCACGTCTCCCCAATCGCTGGCATCGATGGTCAGCCTGGCTCTTACAAGGAGCGATTCTTCAGATGGGTCTGTCGGGCGGAATACAACACCCACAACGCGATCGGTTTCCATGAGTACTGAGTCAACATGTTGATCGGAATATCGTAAGATCTGCCCTTTCTTCTCGTAGGGAGCGAGGAGTTCACGAAATACCTGTTCCGATACAACCGGCCGGCTAGTGGTGATAACGCGTGTGTTGCCCGGCCGCTTGATGCCACCGTAAAGCTGAGCGTTCTTTTTCTCTATGGCGTCGATGACATCGCGAAAGATACCAGAGCGTGGAATCGGGACGGTTCCGTCATAACCGTGACCACGATTTTCATCGATGGCCCCAAGCCCTTCAGCGCTGAACTGCCCGCCGAGCCATTCGATATCGTTGACCAAAGCAATTTTTCTGATTCCCATGCGAGCTGCCTGAACCGCCGCAGCGCAAGCGGATTCGGTCCCCCCCACCACCAGTAAATCAACCTCGATTTCTGTAGTGCGAGCTCCTTGATCCAACAAGACCGTATCGTCTGCCGTGAGCGTAAGCGGTGATACGAGTAGCAGGGAGATGATTGAAAGTAAGCGAACAATGTATTTCATGTAGATCTTCATGTTTGATTTTCAGGCTGACGAAACACTGCGCAAATTCAAGCGTCGCGTGATGTTGGGCGGCCGAGTGCGGGAAGCGGCTGCTTGTTCGCTTTTGCAAATCAATGCTCGCCCAGTTGCCCACCGAGCCGTTGTTTGATTTGCTGATCGACGATGGTGCTGAAAAAAACTACTTCCGAGTCTGAGGCGTGACCTGAGTCATGCAAAGGATCAGTAAACGCAAGCAAGCCGGGTGACAAGGGACTGGGAAGTCGCATTCATGGGGTAATCTCATTCAAGGTACCGTTGCTGCTGCCGAAAGACTCTGCTTCGATGCCAAGACGCTGGAGCATCGTCACGTAGAGGTTGCATAGAGGCCGGTTCTGGTCATGTCGGAATTTCAAGTGCTGGCCATGTTTGAGACCGCCACCGGCCAGCAGGATAGGCAAGTTCGTGTTGACATGGGTATTGGCGTCTCCCATGTTGCTGCCGAACAGAATCATTGTGCTATCCAGAAGCCGTTCTTGGTTTTCACGAGTCTCGGCGAGTTGTGAGAACAGTTTGTGGAGCAGCACCATTTGCTGATTATCGGCGTCTATGAGTTGCTGTACTTTTGTCTCCGACTGACCGTGGTGGCTGAGGTTGTGGTACCCGTCTGTTGTTTTCTGGTCCGAGTGCAGTTTGAACGGCGGAGTGGCAAAGGCATCGACCATCAATGTGATGATGCGTGTTGCATCCGATTCGAAAGCGAGGCGAGCCATCGACAGCATCAGGTCGAATTTTTCAAAAAACAGTTTCTGGTCGTGAATGTCCTCGGGCGGTTGCTGTTCGGTCTTCGGCTTGGCACGCAGTTCCCACTGACGCGACACATCCAGACGCTGTTCGATTTCACGTACGGAGTTCAGGTATTGGTCAAGACGCGACTGATCATCGTGACCGAGTGCCCGTTTGACCTGACGTGTGTCATCAAGCAACGTGTCCAGGATGCTGGCTCGCTCATCAAGTTTGTGTAACTGTTGCTTGACTGCTGAGGGATCACCCTGAACAAACATTTTGCGGAATAGTGCCGACGCACTGTCTTCAGCTGGCAGCAGAACACCGTCCCGAGTCCAGGACAGGCTGCGATTCGCCTTGTCGATATTCACGCCCAGATTGAGCGTTGGAAAACGAGTTACCGGCCCCAGCTGTTGGGTGGCGAATTGATCAAGTGAGATCGTATTGCGAAAACCACTTTTGGTCGGTCCGCGAGCCGCCGTTAGAAAGCAGTTCTCCGTGCTATGCCCGCCGTCCACATCGGGATGTGAAAGACCGCTGAAAACCGTGAAGTCACGACGGAATTCGGCAAGATTCTGCAGGTAAGGTGAGAGTTCGTAGTCGTGTCCTGAGACTTGCGGAAAGAACTGTTTTGGCAGGACTCCCAGGTTATTGGAAATCAGCAACATGCGGCGCGGAGGTTGTTTTTCCGAGGCCTTGGCTAATGTGGGGCGGATGCCTTCCAGAAGAGGAAGTGCAAGCGTGACTCCCGCGCCCCTGATAAAACAACGACGATTGAGTGTGCCTGGTATCATTGACAGCCTTCCTTACCAAGAAAGATCCGGCTCTGTATGAGTGAGTGAAGGAGGTCGCGGACGCGATAGTTATCTGGCTGGCAAAGATCCAGCATTGACTCAATCTCAGTCCGATCAGAAAAGCGAACCGGTGTTCCAGTCGCATGCAGTGTCAACTGATGTAGAAGGTTTCGGGCCAGCTGACGGGGGTTCCCCGCCAGTAGGGTCTTGAGTTGATGAATGTCTTGAAAGCGTCGACCGTCCATCAATTGGCCGCTGGCGTCGACGGGTTCGGCAAGTGTGTACATGAAGTCGTGGCCAGCACGGTCGATTCCCGTGATGGCCTGTCCCTGTTCCACGCCACGATAACGCGTTCGCCAACCACCCATGATATCGAAGTTTTCCAGAGCCAGTCCGACAGGGTCGAATCTCGCGTGACAACTGGAACAGGACTGTGATTTCGTATGCAAAGCGAGGAGTTCACGAATCGTGTTTGCACCGCGAATGTCGGGCTCCACCGCAGGCACGCTTGCTGGAGGCGGAGGTGGAGGCTGCCCGATCAATCGTTCCATGATCCATGCGCCTCTCATGACCGGTGAGGTTGATGTACCATTGGCGGTCACTTTCATGATGGCGGCCTGAGTCAGCAGGCCGCCATAAGGACTGTCTGCGGGCAAGATGACTTTTTGCATCTGTGAGCCGCTGAGGTGCTTCAGTCCATAATGCCGCGAGAGACGGTCGTTGGCAAAAACAAACTCCGCATCTACCAACGCATTCACTGTGAGATTATCGCGAATCATCGCTCCAAAAAAAGTGCGCGTTTCGCTTCCCATTGATTCGATCAAATAGTCATCAAAACGGTACTCTGGATGGAGGCGAATATCCGGTTCGTCGCGTCGAATGTTGCGCAGGTCGAGCCAGTAGTCAGTGAAACTCTCAACGAACCGCTTGAAGCCGGAGTGATTGATTATGCGATCAGTTTGGTGGCGAAGCGTATTACGATCGCGGAGCTTTCCCAAACTGGCCAATTCCATCAATGTCGGATCGGGACGCGTGTCGGTCAGGAAATGGGATAGCCGCGAGGCGATGGCGAATTGATCGAGCTTGTCGGCGGTGGGATCAGACGGGTCGCGGAGATAGAGGAAGTGGCTGGAACACAGGAAAGCCTTGTACCCGGCGAGGACTGCTTCGGCAAAGGGGCTGCCCTGATTGAGCCGTTGTTCAATTAGCTTTTCGAATCGGACAAGTGCGTCTGCGGTGACCGGCTCGCGCGCAGCAAGGTCAACGAACCGCCGCAGCAATCGCCGCGCATCTTCGGTTGAGTTATCGGAAGCGACATCGGGGCCGAGGTCATCGAACAATACTTGATGTGAAGGGGGCGGCCACGCCTCCGGCGGCAGCGGGCCTTCAATTTCAAGCCACTGGACTGCAACACCTCGCTGCCCGTTTTGAGGGAATGGTGGGTAGCGATAGGTCGGTGGACCGCCGTTCACGTTGCGAGCAAGTGGAACGGGAAGACCGAGCAGGCTGTATTCAAAAGTCTCCGTCGGGAGTAACCGGACTGTTGTCTCATAGACCGCGGTCGTTGGCTGAATGTCCATGATGCCTCCGGTAGCCCGAACGTCGCCGGAAACATCAGGTCCCGAGGGTTTGCGGGCGCGGAAAGTCATCGGTACCGGATCGGTTGCGGGCTGGAGTTGATATCCTTCTGCTTGTAGGACTGCTCGCGCGGAAAAGCGGACACGATAGGCACCGGGGAATTTTGCTACAAAGCCCCGTGGATAACCGAAGTACATCCAGTGTGCAGATCGGAACAACGCCAGTTCCAGTGTCGCATCATCCTTGTGAGTTTCCAGTTCATTTGCGTTGACTGCCTTGTTGTCCTTGGCAAAGAACATTGCCTTCGGTCCACCGAAGGTGTTCTTGGGCGTGAATAGGCGGGCGCCAGCTGCGCGGTACCTGGTGATCGGACTTGGCTTGGGTCCATTGGCCATTGCCTTTTCCAGCGCGGCTTCGGCCGCTTCCAGATAAGCCGTCAGCTGCACACGAGACATTTCGAGCCCCCTGATGGTCTTGTTGGACCGGTGGATCACGCGATCTTCTGGCAGCAGGTCGCGAATATCCAGCGACGGTAATTTCAGAATGTCTCGCAAGTTCTGTTCGTATTCTTCCCGCGTCAGTCTCCGCAATGGGCCGCGACCGTTTTTGGTGATGTCGGCGAGGTCGGCTCTTGTAATCAAGCGGTTCAACGCTTTGAGCAGCGTGCGGCGATCTTGATCGGACAGCATCGTGGGGTCCGGCGGCATCTCGCCGGCACGGATCCGGTCATGAATCAAAATCCAACGATCTCGAAGTTTCCGGTCTTCAAGCTTGAAATCAAGGGTCGCAAGATCAAGTCCGCCGTCAGCCGAGTCACCGTCATGGCAATCCAGACACGCCTGCTGCAGAAGGTTGGACAGTGGCTCAGGCATCTCTGCGTTGGCTGGCCTCAATGCGTGGCAGTTCATGAGCGACAGCCAAAACACACCCAAGGCCCAAGCGGATCGGAGCAGGAAAGGCTTTTGCCTGGCGTTCGCTTTCGGATTGTTCGTCATGCGAACAGCTCCCCGATGGGTTGCCCCATGTCCGTGATGGGCACAGGGCGATCGCCGTCATACAGATTCTTGTGGTAGTCAATACCAACGGCAGCACAGATGGTTGCGAAGAAGTCAGGCACGCTGACGGGATTGGCAACGATTTTTTTCGAAATCTCATCGGTTGCACCCCAAGCTCCGCAATGTAACAGACCTCCACCGGCCAGAACACAACTGAAGGCAGAGCCTTGATGGCCACGTCCGCCACCGCTGTCGAATTCTGGTGGTCTGCCGAATTCGGTGGTGATGACAATCAGCGTCTTATCGAGCATGTGCTTGGATTCCAGATCTGTCATCAGCGTCGCAACAGCAGTGTCCAGTTCCTGGATCAATCGATGCTGGTTCTGAATGCCTTCGTTGTGGACGTCCCAGCCGATACCGTTCAGGAAGTTCAGATTGTGCGATACTTCGATGAAACGTGCTCCCCGCTCAACCAATCGGCGGCTGAGCAGACAACGCTGCCCAAATTCGCCACCATAACTGTTACGCAGGTCCTCCGGTTCGCGATCTAGTTCGAACACGCTCATGAACTCGGGGCTGCTTAGTTTCACGCTTTGTTCGATCGCTGCATCGTAATCGAGCAATCGCTGATCGGTTGTCGGGTCGGCATTGCGTTTCAGGATGTCAAGAAGTTTTTCCCGGCGTGATTGACTTTGTGGAGTGATGCCGTCGGGGCGAGTCAGTCCCGCTGGACCCTGGCTGGTGTCGGTCAAATACAGATAGCTGTCGCGCGTGCCCAGAAAGCCCGGTCCCCGAGTGACGTTCGGATATCCAATCAGAACATAAGGCGGGACACTGGTGTCTCGCCCGCGTCGTTCGTGAGCAATAATGGATCCAAGGGATGGGTACGTAACCGTTCCGCTGATTGGTCGTCCGGTGTGCATGCGGTTTGTCGCAGCGGCGTGTTCGTCAATCACCTCGTGATGCAAACTGCGCACTGCGGTGACGCGGTCCATCAGCCCTGCAAGCTTCGGCATGTGTTCGCACAAGCGGACCTCCGGAACTGCTGTCTCGATGGAATCGTAGTAGGAGCCTGCCACCCTCTGTTTTGGGTCGCCTTTTCTTTTGGGATCAAAAGTATCGATCTGTCCCATGCCGCCACCCAACCAGATCGAAATCACATGTTCGGCTTTGCCGCGAATCGGTGTTGTATTTAATTCGCTATCGGGATTGGCATTTTCGGAACCGTTTGCAAGCTGTGGCAGGGACCGCACACTACTGGCAGCCATGCTTGCGGCGAGAAACTTGCGACGATTCAGTGAGTTTAAAAAATCCACAGTTAATGTTTCCGTTACGGGATCCACACGAATTCGCGGTGATTGATCAGGCTCCATAGTACATCCTCCAACACACTTCGCCACGCTGGTGAAAGTCGCGGGTCAGGGGGAGGGCCAGCGAGGACCCGGCGTTCGATTTCCAATTGAATCTCATTAGCCTGTGGCCGCCCGTGGTTGAACCAGGTGACCTTGGGCAAGATTGGAGGTTGTTCGATTTGAGTCACCCTGTCAGACGCGACAAGGCGGGTGTCAAACCCATCGGACAGAACGGTAACGAATGCGTTTCTTTCGTCGGCTTTTGGGTATCGGCTGAGTGTGCGTAGAAACAATTGATCGACGAGCAAAGCTGGAGATGGCGATGCAATCGCGAGTTCTGCCATCGCACTTTGGTGCGACGTTCGCGTCAACGACATGGATAGAGTGCTGTTTGCCAAGACGCCCGGTTGCAGAGCGTTTGGATCTGTCTCGCGATTGTTGATGGGCATCTGTCGTGCGCCAGTCCAACCGAAAGCTTCCAATACATCGACAACGGCACGGGCTTTGGGGAGCGACAAGCTGGGGCGGTCGCGTTCATTTTTCAGGTCGCCAAACATCCAGGCTCGTGTGGGGCTGCCTAGCGTTTGCCGCTGACCAAGTTCCCGTCGCCCGTCATGTACGAAAGTCAGTTCCTCGACATCAAATGGCCTACCCGTTGCGTGGTGTAGCGAATCGACAATCTGCTCGGCAGTTAGGCGTCTACGTTCCGGAGCATTAAAGAAACGCATTTCGGCAGACGCAATAAGATTCCGCCCCACTGCAGCGCGCTGGTAGGTTGATGAGGTGAGGATCAGCCGCACAACATGGCGTAAATCGTAACGGTTGGTGATCAATTCCCGCGCCAGCCAGCGTAGCAGTGCTGGATGGCTGGCAGCATTGCCTTCCCAGTCGTGCACGGGTTCAACCAGTCCAGCGCCAATCAGACGCTTCCAGAGACGGTTCACCACGACACGCGAAAATCGCTCGTTCTGTGGTGCGGTGATCAATGCCGCAAGCCGTTCACGCGTGTCAGTTGGGCTTTGCATTAGCGGATCAAGTTTATCGCTGTCTGTCACGCCAGTCACTGCAGCGAAGGGCCAACGGGCAGCGACCGCTTGATTTGCCTGAAGCGTCACCTGAATCAATGACTCACGTACCGTTTGATTGTCAAAGAACGCTGCCGGTACCCGGCTGGTCTTGGGAACGGTCACGGCCTTTCGGCTCAGCATGGCGGCCAGTGAGTACAGGTCTTGCTGTTTCGTGTTGTGGTAGGGCGGGTCATGGCAACGGGCGCATTGCAATTCGATGCCCAGAAAAGCTGACGCGATAATGTGTCCCTTGGCCGCCATCGGCGCGTCATTTTCGCTCGCCATCGCGAAGCCTGCACTGCCGCCTTCCGCTGCACCGCCTCGCATTAAAATGAGTTCCGTGACCATGCGGTCCAGCGGTTTGTTGTCACGCAGGGAGTCATGCAAAAACCAGCGGAACGGCCCAGTGCTGCCCATTGACTGGTTTAGCAGGGTTGGGTTTTCGGCGAGCAGATCAAGCCAAAAGCTCATCCACCCATCAGCGAACCTTTCATCCTGCAGTAGCTTGTCGATCAACCGAATACGTTTATCCGGTTCGACGTCATCGAGGAATGCTTGTGCCTCGTCAGTCGTTGGCGGCACGCCGATCGTATCCAGAAAAACACGGCGCAGGAACGAGGCATCGCCAACGACCGGTGACAGGGCTACTTCAGATTTGGTCAGTGGCCTTGCGGGCCATGGTGCGCCAGTTGCAACCCATTGCTCCAGGATTTCAATCTGCTGTTGGGTCAGCCCTTCGTCAGTTGGCGGCATGTCTCTATCTCGAATGCGTCGAATCAGTTCACTCGCTTCCGGATTGCCAGGAACCACTGCTGGGGCTTCGGAGTCACCCGCGTTGAGTGCTGCATCACGCGAATCGAGCTTCAAGCTGCCTTTGTCTTTTTTTCCGTGACAGCGGAAACAGTTCTCGCGCAGGATAGGCAGAACCTGACTGTGGAATTGTTCGGCTTGAATGGCATCTGTGTCTGATGTTGCAGCGATCGCACGGTCAATCTTTGAAGTAACGAACGCATCGACGGGGTGCAGTCCCTTAGGTGTCTGCGGCACTGGATTTTTTATCGCCCATGCGCGTGCGAGCTCATGGCGTCGCTGCCAGAATCCATTTTGAGAAGCAGCGGATTGACGTCGTCGCTCATCATCGAATTGTGAAATGGATTTTTCAATTGTTGGCAATATCGGCTCGACAGCCGCATCGGTCAGAGGGATTCGAGTGAAGCCCGGTCCAAGCAGTTCGTAAGATTTTCCGTTCGCCGAGAGCATTGCCACACAAACTTCACCACTTTCGGTGCGATGGCCCTTACCGCCTACAATGAGCTCCAGCACCACACGTGATTTACCGGTGAAGCCCTGTTCAATCGTCACGTCGCCGAATGCTTCCTGCTGGTGATAACCGTGGACTCTCACGCCGGGCAGCGGTGGTTGGGCGACAGGTGTGATGCGTTCTTCACCATCGGGCGGGCGCTGAGTGATCGCTTTGGTTCTCGCCACGACCTTACCGTTGACCCACAGTCGGCCCAACGCGCGGCCTCGTATCATGAACCGATGTGTACCAGCGGGTAACTGCACGTCACCCGCCAAGCGTAACAACATCGGCGCATTCCAGGCAGAGCGGATGCCCCATGTGTCGTAATTCAAGGGTATGCGTGGAAGCAGGAACGAATCGCCGATCCAACGGGTCGATTCGTTCGGCACTTGCTCACCTTCATTAAGCCAGCGATCGTGTGCCGGCAGTCCGTCACATAACTGCACCAGTACGCGACCCTCGGGAATATCTACCAGTTTGGGCATGGACTCCGCTTGAGGTCTTACAACTCGTGGTTTACCGACGCGATGAAAGCGTGATGCCACGACCTTGTCGTCGAGCATGGTACGGTGGATCGCAATCTTGTCGAGCATTCCATTGAAACCGTTACCGATACGAACCTCATCGTTGTCAACGATCGGCGGCTCTTTTGTCTCCCCACCGTAACTCCATTTTCCCTGCGTCGATTCTCCATTAATCCACCCGCGTATGGATTTGGGGTCGCCAAAATGATACGCAATGGCAATGTGATGCCACCCAGTCCCGACAGGAAACCCAAGTTGCGAATCCCAGCGGTGCCAGTGTGCTTCACTGTCTGTCAAAGCCGTTGCAAACAGGAAGCTGAGTTTCGCTTCATTCTGAGCTCCAACGATCCGTAATGACCAGTTTTGATTGTCACGGGCGAACGTCGGTAATCCCGTTCGGCCCTTGCCAACGATATAACTGACCTGTCCATCGCGAAGGGCAGACGGGTTCACCCACGCTTCAATGGTGATCGAATCACCATTCTTGAAATCGAAGTCACTGTTGGAACCTGTGTCGGAAATCGAAAGATAGGCTTTCGTGTCAACACGTACCGACGTGTTATTTGCAGCCATGTCGGGGAACTCGGGTGGCCGCGGCCCGGCGTGATCGCGCTGCACCTTGCCTGAGGCTCTCAGCGGATTAGTGTCCTCGGTACCAAAATCCCAGCAAGCAACCGATGATATTTTATCGGCAGCATTTGCGGCATGAGCGTAAAACGAAACGCCGAGGCACAGACCGGCGATCCAAGAGGCGGAGTTTAACTTTGCCATCCTTTTACCTCCCTATCGCTGTCTTCCCGGGACGTTAAGCAGGACCAGGCAACGGGCCGGCTGCCTGACGTATCGGCATCCACTCAGGAGGGCATTCCGCGGTGGTGATGGGGATGAAAACCACGCGTGTCGAGTGGGCCAGAATCAACGTCTATCTTATCAGCGTGAATTTAGCGCAGCAAGCAGACTGTGCCAGTGAGCTATTTCTGACGCACCAGTTTGGGGAAACGGTGTGGCTTGAAAAAACGGCATCGTGCCGGAGGGACTATCTGCCCTGAACGCACCTGAACCCATTGCAGTGACACCGACGGCAGGGGTGACAATGCGATTGCCTTCGTGCTGGTGTTCGCACAAGATGATTTGTGTGAGACCATTCCCCCCAACGGACTCAAGTTGTGGCGGCAGAAGGTGTACCGGTGTCAGGAAGTAACTGGATGCGTTACGGTTGATGTAAGTGGAGCGGAATCCTGGGAGTGGCTCCTGCTTGTGAACACACGTAGGCAGACGCTTGACATGCCCAGCGATGCAGATGGGTTAGTTTCATATTGCCGAGCATACCGAGTACGATCGCTGCCGTGAAACAGTCTCCAGCGCCAACAGTGTCTACAACCTCAGTTGGAATGGATGGAAGTTGGCTCGTTTCCGTTTGTCGAGTTGCCCCGGTTTCATGCACGAGGATTGAATCCCGCGAGCCGCGCGTTAACGCAACGAGCTTCATGCCGAATCGTTTTTGTATTTGCAGCAGGATGCTGTGATCGTCACCACTCATGTCAAAGATTTTAGACAGCACCACTAATTCTTCTTCATTACACTTCAGGATGTTGGCCATCGGAAGTGATTCTTTCAAAAGTGATTCGTTCCAGAAGGGTGATCTCAGGTTGATGTCCAGGACACGGAGGCATTCTGGGTTGGTCGAGGATACAAATTGCTGAATGACTTTCTGTGAGTGTTTGGACCGCTGCCCAAGCGTTCCCCAACATACAGCGTCAGCATTCGCTGCCAAGCTTGCAAAATCATCTGACCACTTAAGATTGTCCCACGCTGTGTCGGCAGCGAACTCGTAGCTTGCGCTGCCGTGTTGATCGATGGTGACGTTCACTTGACCGGTTGCTTTGGCATTCTGCTGGATTGCATCGGTGCAGACATTGTGGCCCAAGAGCGATTGAATCGCCTGCTGGCCAAGCGCGTCGTTGCCCACAGCGCTCAGCATGCAAACCTCTGCCGGAATGCTTTTCAAGCCGGCTGCGGAACAGGCAAAGTTGGCGGGCGCACCTCCAAATTTTGCTGAATCGGGGAAAATGTCCCAGAGTATCTCGCCCAAACCCACGATGGTCTTTTTGACATTGGTGTCTTGTGTCATCGAAACCGCAGTCGTTTGAGGGGGCGTGCGAGGGGCTATGCAAAGTTAACTCTGGGATCACCTTGGGATCACTCTGGAGAGCTATTTCTGCAAAGAACTGGTGAGACGACAGCCTAGCCGTCAATCAGTTCCTTGGCTACGCATGTCAGGAACTGTCGTTGTTTGGCGCTGTTTGTCGATTCTTTTTGCGATACTTGCATCTCGGGCCCGTCGGGGCCCACATCAATTCAATGGCTAACTGGTGTAGAATCACGAGGCCTATCATTCATTTATTCGTTGCGGTGGAATATCAGTGAAGTATCGAAGTCGTTGGTCAGCTGCCTTCTTTCCGGATCTTCGAAGTCATTGGCATTGGTTCGTTCTGGTGCCTGTTTTGGCGGCGGTTGCTGATGTCAGAGCTGCTGATGTC
>DOPG01000356.1:15806-18678 GCA_003513555.1 Rhodopirellula sp.
GAGCTGCTGATGTCAGAGCTGCTGAAGCAATGCAGTGGTCGCGATTTCGTGGCCCCAATGGTAGCGGAGTAACGACTGAAACAGGCATTCCTTCGCAGTGGTCCGAAAATGATTATGCGTGGGTGGCTGATCTTCCCGGTGTTGGTAATTCATCCCCAGTTGCATGGGGCGATCGAGTTTTTGTGACCGCTGCTGATGTAGAGAATGAAACCAGATCTCTGGTTTGCCTTGACTTGCACAGTGGCAGGGAAGTTTGGCGTGCAGAGGACGGCTTCAAATCCTACACGAAACATAAAAACAACAGTTTTGCATCGGCAACACCCGCAGTGGATGCTGATCATGTTTATCAGCTTTGGCACTCAAAAAAGGCCACCACTTTAGTTGCTTACGATCATGGAGGGGACGAGCAGTGGCGTGCGGAGTTGGGGGGCTATCTGCACGGGCAAGGTGGGGCGACCAGTCCCATCGTGGCGGGGGATTATGTCGTGGTTGCACACGATCATAAATCAAACAGCTTCTTGCTTGCTTTGGATCGCAAAACCGGAAAACAGCATTGGAAGATCATCCGCGAAGGAAAACGGGCCTGCTATTCGACACCGTGTGTGCATGATGCAGGTGGAAGGCCGGAAATTGTTTTTGTTCATTGTTTCGAAGGCGTGACCGGCGTTGATCTTGAAACCGGGCAGTTGAACTGGATGGTTGATCCTTTCGGGCGGGAACCGCAGCGAGCGTTGGCTTCACCAGTGGTGAGCGGAAATCTGGTGATTGCCGGTAGCGGTGCGATTGCGGGTGATCGTCAGGTCGTGGCGATCGGACTCGGTAAGAATGCTGATCAGCCGGCTGCGGAACTCTATCGTGTTGTCCGTCAGGCACCGCATGTCCCGACGCCACTGATTCTCGGTAACCGCGTCTATTTGTGGAATGATGGCGGTATCTGTACGTGCTGTGACTTGTCCACTGGGGACGTCGTTTGGCAGAAGCGGGTGGGCGGGGCCTATTTTTCGTCGCCCATTGCGATTGGGGACCGGATCTTTTCGATTGACACCACCGGTGAGGTTGTCGTGCTTGCAGCAGGTGATACCTTTCGCGTGATTGCCCGTAATGCCATGGGACAGGGGAGTCGCGCAACACTCGCGGTTGCAGAGAGAACTTTATTGATACGTACTGAGGGGAAACTGTTTGCCGTTCGCGGCAAACAGAGGGATTCCCGAAAAGTTGATGTGCGGTGATGCTACTTCACATCAATCCTTGATGCTTAACCTTTGTTTACGAGCTTTACTTCGACAGAACGACATGAAAAATCTCTCTCGGTCTTTGATCATTCTACTTTTTCTGTGCTGCTTTGCTTACCCAGTCAGACGCGTCAAGGCTGAGTCGGACAGGCCCAATGTACTGTTCATTGCTGCCGATGACATGAACTGTGATTTGGGTGTGTATGGTGACCCGATGGTCAAGACACCGAATCTTGACCGGCTAGCCAAGATGGGTGTGCGGTTCGACAACGCGTATTGCCAACAGCCGCTGTGTGGCCCCAGTCGTGCCAGCCTGATGACAGGCTTGCGTCCTGATACCTTAGATATGCATACCTTGAAGCACGAGTTGCGTCAGAAGAACCCGGATGTTGTCACACTGGGGCAGCTGTTTCGAAACAATGGCTATTTCTCCGCACGGGCGGGGAAAATTTACCACTACGGTAATCCTGGGCAAATTGGAACCGATGCCAACGATGACCCCGTAACTTGGGATCAACGATACAACCCCGCCGGAATTGATAAGACCCAAGAAGATTCCATTGTTCGCTATGGACCTCAAAAAGGCGGACTCGGGATCTCGATGGCTTGGTGGGATCCGGTCAGTAAAGACGAAGAGCACACTGATGGTATGGTGGCGAGCCGTATTATCCAACTCATGAAGGAGAAAAAGAACGAGCCATTTTTTTTGGCTGCGGGTTTCTTTAATCCACATTGTCCGTACGTTGCACCGAAAAAGTATTTTGACCTATATCCACAGGAAAAAATCACTGTCCCCAATCTGGAGCAAGCCCGCGCGGATCTTGCCGACGTCCCACCCATGGCTGTGCAGCGGGATATGAAGCGTTGGCCCTATTACTTTGATGGAGTCACAGAGGATCAGGCACGCAAATGTAAGCAGGCCTATTACGCCTGCAATTCATTCGTCGATGCACAGATTGGACGTTTGTTGGATGCTCTTGAAGAAAATAATCTGGTTGAAAATACGATCGTGGTCTTCTGGTCAGACCACGGGTATTTTCTGGGTGAAAAAGGGTTGTGGTACAAACGCAAAGCGTTTGAACGCTCTGCAAGAATGCCGCTGATCATTTCTGCGCCTGGCATGGACCACGGAACTGAAACACAAAAACCGGTGGAACTGCTCGACCTTTATCCCACTCTCGCCGATCTGTGTGGTCTGAAAGCACCGGTAACTCTCGAGGGGAAATCGTTGAAGCCACTGTTGCTTAATCCCGCGTCCACCGAGTGGAAGAAACCGGCGGTGACTCAGGTTTGGCACAACAAGAAAGCATGGGGTTACTCGCTGCGTAATGAGCGTTGGCGGTACACCGAGTGGTTGCAGGGCAAAGCTGGGAGGGAACTGTATGACCATGCCACGGACCCCGATGAGGTTAATAATTTGGCGGGCAGCAAGGATCATCAGGAACTCCTGATTCAGTTGTCAAAAGAACTGAAACCGTTTGTCAGGTTGAATAAGGACAAGCGGGAAGACTAAGTCGTGAAGGCCGTTTCGTGGGGCGGCGTAGTTAGTGCTGGCGTTAGTGGTCAGGAGATCTTTGGTGAAAAGTGGTCGGCCGTCTATTGTGACCGTCAGCATTGTGCCCATCAGCATCGTGCTAGTG
>DOPG01000166.1 GCA_003513555.1 Rhodopirellula sp.
TTGTCATCTCTGATGAAGATTTACATTGGCGTCAAAATGTCTCCGACCTCCTCTCCACATTGCGAACCGATGACGGGGGTTTTGCCAAAACACCAGAAGGCAGGGCCGGCAGCACCTATCAGACTTTCCTCTCGATTCTTTGTTATCAATTGATCGAAATCCCCCCGCCTAACACTGATGGCATTGAGGCTTTTCTGGAATCACAAAAACAGCTTGAAGGGGGGTACCTTGAGATCCGCGCGGCGAAACGAGCAGGCGTGAATCCAACCGCTGCGGCCATCGGAACCCTCAAAGCACTCGGCAAACTCAAGCCAGACGAAGAACGAAATACTGCTGTGTTCCTCGCGGAAATGCAGTCTGACGAAGGTGGATTTACCGCGAATACTCGAATCCCCTTTGCTGACTTACTGAGTTCATTCACGGGCTTATTGACCTTGTCTGACCTGAACTCAACCCCTGCAGTGAACATCGAAGCAATCAATCGATATGCTTTGTCCATGCAATCAACCGAGGGTGGATTCGTTGGTTTCACGCTCGACCAAACCGCCGACGTTGAATACACATTTTACGGCCTCGCAACGCTCGCACTTTGTCAATTATGCAGATGAACGAATCCAATACTGCACATCAGTTAGTGGTATCAAACCTCACCAAGTCATTCGCTGGGGCTACCCAACCAGTGAGCGTCTTGCGGGATGTCTCATTGGAATTATCTGCAGGTGATTCGCTGGCTATTGTTGGCCCCAGTGGTAGCGGCAAGAGCACTCTTTTGCAAATCCTTGGGACACTCGACCATCCCAACTCGGGAACTGTCAGCATCAATGGAATCGATCCATTCGAACTGGATGAAAATGCCTTAGCGCAGTTTCGTAACCAGCACATCGGATTTGTGTTCCAAGACCACCATCTGCTTCCACAGTTGTCCGTGCTTGAAAACGTACTCGTACCTGCTTTAGCACTGGGCAAAACCTCAACAGAGCAGGTAACTCGCGCCTACGAACTGATTGAATCCGTTGGGCTGGCTAACCGGGACGATCATCTTCCCAGCGAATTATCTGGGGGCGAACGTGAACGAGTTGCGGTCGCGCGCTCATTATTGATGAAGCCATCCTTGATTCTGGCAGATGAGCCCACGGGCAATTTGGATCGTACTACAGCAGAAGCAATCAGTGAACTTTTGCTCGAACTGCAGCAAGCTTCTGGGGCGATTTTGATCGCCGTGACACATAGTGGCGCACTGGCAAACGCGATGAAAGAAAGCAAGGAACTAGTGGACGGTCAACTTGTGTAATCAGGCGACATCACCAAGGTTCATACGCCTTCCATACCGCCTCAAAACCTGACTCCGAAGCTCGCCTAATCCCTCACCACTCAGATCAGGATCTGCATCAATCATGGACTGTGCAATCGCACGAGCAGCCACCAGCACATCTTGATCACGAATCAAGTCAGCAATCCTCATTGGTGGTAGCCCGCTTTGCTGTCTGCCAAGCATGTCCCCAGGACCACGCAATCGAAAATCTGCCTCGGCTAATTCGAATCCATCGTCCGTTTTTTCAAAAACCTGTAAGCGTTCATTGTCCTCGGGTGAAGTATCACCATCGGTAAAAACACCAACATGCCCTTCATGGCTACCACGAGCAACACGACCTCGCAGTTGATGCAGTTGGGCCAAACCAAAACGCTGCGCACCAAGAATGGTCATCACTGTCGCATTAGGAACGTTGATGCCAACTTCGATCACGGTGGTGCTAACCAATACTTGAATTTTCCCTTCAGCAAACGTATCCATGATGGATTGCTTCTCCTCGGGATGCATACGTCCGTGCAATAAACCAAGGCGATAATCTGCCAAGGCACCATTACACAAATCTTCGAAGACTGCTTCTACGGATGCCACATCTTCACCCGCTTCACCGTCGTTTGTAGGGATCGAAACACGTGGTGCCACGACAAATGCCTGGCGTCCTTCGTCGAGTCGCTCACGAACAAAAGTCCACCAGCGATCTTTCCATCCATCATGAGCTAAATAAGTACTGACTTTCCCCCGTCCTGGTGGTTTTTCCCTAAGGGTGCTCAACTCAACATCACCAAACAAAGTCATCGCGACAGACCTTGGAATCGGTGTCGCTGACATCACCAGATAATGGGGGTCGATTCCACCGCTTCGCAATGCGACTCGTTGAGCAACGCCAAACTTGTGTTGCTCATCAATCACACAGAGCCCAAGGGACTTAAAATCAATTCCTCCGTAGATCAAAGCTTGGGTTCCCACCAACAGATCGATATCCCCTGCCGCGGTCGATTCGATTACACCACGTCGTTCACTCGTTGTAAGTGAACCGCACAGCAACCCAACGCTGACTCGACTTTCAGCCAATATCTCAGTCAGCGTCTGAAAGTGCTGGCGAGCCAGTACCTCCGTGGGTGCCATCAGGGCTGCCTGATGTCCGTTGGCGACCGCAAGCATCATCGCATACACGGCGACGACGGTCTTCCCACTACCCACATCACCTTGCAACAACCGATTCATGGGAAACTGTCGTGCCATATCCCGACTGATTTCTCCGATCACCGTTTTCTGATCACCCGTCAAGTCAAATGGAAAACGATTGACAATTCTGGCATCGATCATCGCACTTGCAGCCAGTGGTGGTGAATGTAAATCCGTCGTCAATTTGCGACGCCTCATGGCCAATGCTAACTGCATAACCAGTAATTCCTGAAACACAAGACGCATTCTGGCAGCGAGTAAATGTGCGCGCGACTCGGGTTGATGCAGTGACTTCAACGCCGCGGCAATTTTCAAAAGATCTCCCTCCAACTCAACACCACATTGCCGCAGTTCATTGGCCCCCTCATGTCGCAGCGAGTCAGGCATGACTTCCACCAATTGATCAGCGAGCCGTTCTGTTGTTTCCGCAACAACCCGCCTAACCTCTGACTGCTTAATCCCGTCGGACAAAGAATAAATAGGAAGTATTCTTGGCTCTGGCACATTTTCGGCATCGTCCAACAATGTCACTTTGGGATGGACAAATTCCATTCTCATTCCGTTCATCTTTGGCGTACCAGAAATCAGAACGGCTTGGTCTATCTCAAGTTGATCAGCACGAAAGGGCTGATTGAAAAACAGAGTCCGCACAACACCCGATTCATTTTGAATCAGCGCAGCAAACATGGATCGTCCGGGCCGCCTCGAAACAAACTCGGCATCAACGACTTTGCCAACCAAGGCTGCGGGCTCACCCTCTTCCAACGCATCCACCGTCGCAGTGGGTGCGGGATACTCATAATCACGCGGAAACAGAAAAATCACGTCTTGTGCGTTACGTAGTCCCAAGCGACCAAATCGCTGTGCACGAACCGGACCCATGCCCGGTAGAAACTGCAGCGGCGTGAGAAGCGTCTGCTCATCGCCTCCGATGGGATCCGTTTCACTGTGCATTCAAATACGACTCTATCTGTTCGCGACTCGCGTCTACCAATACCTGCAACTGCAACCTGAATGGTCTCCACCGGCAAACAGCATCAGACCGTCCGCAGTCGCTCCAGTTGGCACCAACACCTACCAAACTTCGAACCTTCCATTTCAACATCGAATCCCGGCCTGCAACAACTCGTCGTGTCGACCGTCCAGTTCCGACAATCTAGCACAAAAAACCACTCACTTGCAGGTTCGACTTGAGCACCTCGAACCCCCAAGAACACTCCTGCAACGTCCCTTGAACCTTTCCGTTTTCAATGTGTTGCAAAATCCCAGAGCACATTGGCTCGACACTTCACTCCGCTAGCAATCAATCACCTTCAATAGCATTACATGCAATCCTGCTGTCACACTTTGTCTATCTGACGGTATACTCTTAACCTGACCAAAGCGGATGCACCGCTACAGCAAGCAACGAATACCGACAACAAAGTGCCATGTCCGATTCAACCCCGAATGTCCACGAAGCGATCACCAACGGCGACGTGCCAGATATTCACAGCAAGATTCTCGCGAGTGAGTTTATCCTGCTCAGCACTTCCAAAGCGGGGGAAAGCGAAGAAGAGAACGTTGGGGCGCTGACCGCAGAACTGGAAGATGTCGAGGTTCTGATAGCGTTTACCAGTGAAGACAATGCGAAAGCTTTCGTCGATGAAATGGATGATCTCTTTGCGGAGGATGAGTCCGTAGATGGGATACTCGTCAATGGATCCGCAATGCTGGAATACATGCCCGATGGATATGGCCTGCTATTGGACCCAGAACTCGAACCTTGCAGCCTCATGAAGCCGGATGTGACCGCAAGCGTTCTCGCGTTCCAACCATAGATCGCGGTTACAGTGAGGCTGACGACAGAATGAACGAGATAAGGCTTTCGCCTCATTGAGGACTTACGAAGTAAATCAAAGTGCGGCAGTCATCTACAAACACCCCTACGGTTGCACTGCCGCCAAATCACTCCATCAGCGATGGTCTCACGATCGCGGTAGCCAACAATCGCAAACAGGCAATTGAACATATCGGTTTGCGACTGACACCACTCAACTTCGCCCATTGGGGACGACTTTTCAACCCGGATTTCTGGAGTCAACAATTGGCAAAATCAATGAGTTTGATCGTCTCTGGCATGTTCGTATTCCTGTGCTCGCTCGCATCGGGACAGGAGCTCAAGCGACTGCCTCCTAACGGAAAAAAAATTGATCCGGCAGTGCATGAAGCGCTGAACAGTAAGGTGCTCCAAATCCAGCAGCAGATCGATCGTTTAGCCGCAACAAGCCCAGATGCAGACGACTGGCAACCAGATATAGAAGTATTGGTTCGTGCTGTCCGTCTTGCTCTTGAGCAAAATCTGTTTTTCAGAAAGTCAGAAACCAAAATTGCGGATGACTTATTGAACGAAGGTCAACGACGGTTGGAAGCCGTCAAACAGGGAGACCGTCAATTGAAGCTGCTCGGTTTTCGCCAAGAGAAGCGAAACAAACCACAGTTGTTAGTGGGAGGCTTTCGTTCCAGGATCGACAACTCAGTCCAACCTTACGGAATTGTCATCCCCGTTGACTACGAAGGACCAGAGAAGTCTTACCGCACAGACATTTGGCTGCATGGTCGCGGTGACACTAAAACTGAAATCCCGTTTCTACACGAGCGTATGACAAGGTCTGGTCAGTATGCTCCTAAGAACACAATCGTACTGCATCCCTTTGGTAGACATTGCAACGCCTTCAAGTTTGCTGGTGAAACTGATGTGTATGAAGCGTTGGCCCATCTTGAAAAAATTGCTGCCCTCGACAAACAACGCTTGTCGATCCGTGGATTCTCGATGGGTGGAGCGGGCTGCTGGCATTTTGCAGTCCACGACCCCGGGCGCTGGTATGCAGCGAATCCCGGCGCAGGATTTGTAGACACCATCGTCTACCAAGGCTGGACAAAAAAAACACCCTACCTCATCGATGCAACGCGGAAACAATTGATGAACTGGTACGACGTCCTACCTTGGGCCAACAATCTCAAGAACACTCGTACGATCCCCTACAGCGGCGAGAAAGACAAACAAAAGCAGGCAGCCGATCGCGTGATGGCCATAACCAACACTCTTGGGATTGAGATCCCTTACATCATCGGCAAGAACATGGGCCACAAAATCGATGCGGACTCCGCAAAAATCATCGAGGAAACATTAGCAGACTGGGCAAAGCAGCCAGCAAAATCGCCGCGAACCAAAATCGACTTCACGACTTACACGTTACGTTACAACAAAATTGGTTGGCTCACGGTCACTGGGCTTCAGTCTCATTGGAAGCCCAGTCGTATCGAGGGACAAATCATGGAAGACGGCTCGCTCTCGATTACAACCAACGGCATTACAGGTTTTGAGGTAGATTTCCGTGAATCAGCTTGGCCTGAGACAGACCAACGCGTCAAAGCCCAAATCGATGGACAAATCTTTCACCTGGATGACTGGAGCGAGGAACCCGGTGTGCAGTGTGAGTTCACCAAGAAAGAGACGTGGCAGATCGTCGAACAAATCGACCAAGAACTGGGAAAGCGGCCGGGACTGCAAGGCCCAATTGACGATGCCTTCTGTGACAAATTTCTATTTGTTGCACCCAGCCGACCGGCTCAGCATGGAACGACTCAACGGTGGATCAATAAAGAATTCAAGTATGCCAAGGAGAGGTGGAGCCGTTTAATGCGGGGAGACGTGAATGTCGTGCTCGACAAGGAAGTCACAGAAGAACAAATCAAGAGCAATCACTTGATTTGCTTTGGTGACTTTCACAGCAATGAATACCTTCGAAGCATTGCCGCCAAGTTGCCCATCCAGTGGACTAAGGACACGTTG
>DOPG01000349.1:0-3484 GCA_003513555.1 Rhodopirellula sp.
CGATGACGTTCAAGACGAGCTGCAAGAGGAATTTCGTGGCCCTGCAGCATCTCACCGATGTCAGCAGCCAGCCCCAGTTCTTCTGTGTTCAGCCAGTGTTGAAGCCGTTCCCATTGGGCGACTGTTGAAACCACATCGCCGTGTCGCGGCCGCAGAGCAAGGGTGACACCGAGATTCGAGGCCACGTTGACCAAGTAGTCCAATTCGACCGCTAATTGTGTTAGTGTGGATTCTGTCTCGGCATTCGTACCTTGCCCACTTTTGCCGCTTGCAAAGGTAACGATGCTCGCTTTCGACTCGGACGCGAGCCCCATCCATGTTTCGATCCAGTCACGTGCAGCTCGAGCTTCCTCGGTCTCGATAGACGAAAGTTCTGGACCGCGACTATCCCAAGCTTTCTGCAGGAACTGTGTGTCGAGATCGAATATCAATTGCAAATCATGGCGTGATGTCACCTCTGTAAGCCGAAGTAGCTGTTGGCCAAACCAAGGGTCTGATTGCGCTAGTCGCCCGTGTTGCGGACGCACCGCAACAGCTCGGTACCCAAGTGTGGCAAGTTCTTCGATTGCCCCGCAAAGGTCGTGTTGGAGCAGACCAGCGGTGTGGAAGCCCGGAAGCATGTTTCGGATCTCACGCTCAATTAGGGACGATTAAGTCACGCGGAATCTTAATGAAAAATAGAGTGATGGAATTGTGAGGCTAAACAAGCCCAAACCCCACCACGGCCCAGCTCCCAGAAACGCATAGGAGGCTGCTAAGGGAATGATCGTGAAGATTCCAATGCGAATGGTCGTCTGGATCTTCATGGGGGTTGGTTCGCGAACGGCTCGAAACCCACGTAGTACAACGGGAAAGGAGATCGCTGCGATCATCATTGGAAATGCACTGTTGACGGGAAGAGTCCAAACCGCCCGATTCGCGTTGAGCTGGGGAGCAAATGCCAGCATCAGAGCACCCAGTGTGGTCACGACCAGCCCTATTTGTAGATTCGAGGAAGGGCCACCCTCGGCTTCACGTCGTGCCATGGTGGTAATGCCCATGATATAGACACCGAAACCAACAGCGATCCCCAGCAGATACTTCTCAAACAGTGGAGTGCCCATCGCAATCGCGAAGCAGGGTGATGCACCCAGTAAGAAACTAAGTACACGGCAGCTTCCCATCGCAACCGGCGCGAGCGGTGTTTTTTTTAAGGGGCCATCGTAGGCAATGATCATGATTGCCAAGGCGATTGCGACCAATGCAGGTAGCCAGGTGGTTGGAGCATCACCGGCAGGGATGTGTCCTGATATTGCCGCGATGCAGATGCCTACCAACAGTAAAATCCAACCCGCGACCTTGGCTTGGCCTAGTGAAATCGAACCCGAAGGGATGGGCCGCTGAGGACGTTGTGCACGATCCTGTTCAACATCAAATACGTCATTGAGGATCATACCTGCCCAGTACAGTGCGACACCGGCGAGGATAATCAGTATGAATCGTATCGCAGGCGATGGGCCATGGTGAACCAGCAGATACGCTGCGCTGACATCTGCCAGCACCGTGAATACATTGGGTAATCGGACCAATTGCGCCCACGCCCCCAACTGGGATTGCTGAGGCGGTGTGTGCTCAGCAGGCATGGGCTCGGATGCGGTTTGATGGGTTGTCAAAGTGGTGCTTTCGACCAAGGCGGAACAAGGAAAACGCAAAGCGTTGTAGGATGAACCCGGTTCAGTATTCTAGACGGATCATCAGAAATTTGCAGGATGACGTTTCTGATCGCACTGATGGAGGTGTTCTCGCAACGAAGAGGTGGCTGTGTTCTGATGATGCATTGAACTCAGACCTGCAAGTCGTAGTACCCTGAATCTTTGTAGGCAGGTTGTGCGTGTGGCTGTAGAACGCCGTGATCTTTGTAGATACGCGTTGTGATACTGAGCCTAACGACGCGAGGTGGTTGGGCTTTGCGTCAATTGTGCGTCATGAAGCTGGATATAACGCTCGGTTTCGTTTGTGAAATCTACATTGACGTTTTCAAAACGGAATCTCTCCGGTGAGGGCGTGGTGATCGGTCGAATTGAATACAGCTCGACAAGCGTGATCAGACGCCGTTTGCTCTCGCGAATGCCAGTGACTTGGTCTGCGTTATTTGTAATCGGGTCACTCCAGAATTCGATACGGACAGGAAGATAAATGCCGAAATTGGTGTCGCTGTCGGGTTCTGCGTTGACAGCGATCCGCATTTGGGTGGGGTACAGCATGGGCCAATCAGATCGTTTCGCTTTACTGAGGACAGCTTGCCGTTTTTGTTCACGCAGTTGCCCGGTGATCACAAAGACAGGCTTTTCCTTCAGCTTGGCCGATGTAACGCTGAGATCATAATCTCGTTGCAGGGTGCCCAGCATTTCAGCCCAAGCACCCACCTGTAATCGGGGGGGGATGGGCTGTTCGCTTGTTGAACCGGGAGCCCAGCCCGGTAACTTGCCCACTTCGACACGGGTCAGTTTGACTGCTTCTGAAATCTCACTTCGGGTCCAGACAAGTCGTCCATCACTGATTTGCTGCAGTCGGTGCTTGCCCTTGCCGTCATGCATGGTCAATTGCAAATTGAATCGACCGGTATTTTCACCTGATTGTTCGTAGGTGCCCACGCCAATCACTTCGCGACCGGTGGTCCAGACGATTTCACGTACCTTGGCATCAAATGCTGCTCCAGAAACCAGCTGGCGAAGTACCAGTTGCAGCAGGTTGGCCGCATCAGCACGGGACTTCGCGATTCGATTTGCCTCGAAATCGCTGTCGGCTGATCGACTTTGAGAAGTTTCTTTTTGATCGCTTGCTCGTGAAACTGGCAGCTCGGTGGGGAGTTGCTGCGCATTTAATGGGTCAGCCAAACGAAGATAGGCTAGCACGCTCATGACGGCCGTGACGAGCACCAGAATTCGTGCAGAGTATCGCTGGGTCGCCTTCATCCGTTTCCTCGCGGGATTTTTTATCGCCGATTTTTACTGTTGTTGACCACTGCAGACTTCAAGTTTCACGGCCGAAAACCCCATTTGCCTGATGTGACGATCGATCTTCATGAACCGGTTGTACTGATTTTCTCAAAGATACCGCGTGGTACGTGCCGATGATCCACACAGAAGCCGGTTCGCCCGGACTTCACGGATGACCGCCCTGCAGCCTCGCGGATACTAGATGAGTCCTGCTGGCAAAGTCCACCCAAATCGAAATTTAAGACTGAATTAACACTACTCAGCTGAGCAGAAGCCCAAGGAACGGGGGAAACGATGAAACGAATCGTCACTCATATGTCGCTGTTGGCGGCCACGGCGATACTCGCCACCGGGTGTGTGCCGGTTCGCCACAACCTGCCACCCGAACAACAGCTTATGGAGCCAGGACCCGGTGTTGGTGGCCCTGGGCCCGCGGTGCTGGGTGCACCCTCGGTTGCACCCGGAATGATGGGAGCTTCCATGATGGGCAGTCCGATGATGGGCAG
>DOPG01000349.1:3750-6002 GCA_003513555.1 Rhodopirellula sp.
CGCCTGCCGCACCAGCACCCGACACCTCTGCCGCGTCTGCGGTTGGCGACATTGATCTTGTCAACTTTTTAGGCGGCGGGCCAAGTGGCGGTATGAATATTCCTCCTGGAGGCGGCATTCTGCCCTCCGCCGGTATGATGCCTGCAGTCCCGCCAACGTTGCAAGTCACTTTGGCTCAGCCCGAGGGCATGCAAGTTCGTTATGACGCCACTGGTAGCGGAGGCTTTGATAGCGAGCCGCTCGTGGTCCCAGCTCGTCAGAACTTCCCGCAGGGGGGGCTTTATCGCCTGAAACTCACCAATATTCCAGCTCGTGAGGGCGTTGAGCTGTATCCCACGGTTGAACTGGCTTACGCTAATCCGCGCACTGGTGCGTACCTCGCTCATAACTCGGTTCCTCTTCAGTTCACCGAGGAAGACTTTGACCAAGTCTTGACTGGTAACTTTGTCACTAAAGTTATCTACCTTCCTGATCCCGACTTTCAAGGACCTGCACTGGCTGGTATCGACACACTTGTGAGCACTCGCCTTGATCCAGGTATCGATCCAATCGTCGAAGCTGACCGCCGCGGTTCGATTCTTGCAATCATCCGTTTGGGCGACAAAGACATCGAGATGAGTGGCTCCAACGAGATGATGTCGGCTAGTGGGGCGACTCGAGCACCGATTGCCGGACTCCCTGCAGCATTTGCACCAGCGATGACGGAAGGTTGCGGCAATTGCCCCGGAAACGGAGCTGCCATGCCACCTTCGCTGCCAGGAATGATTTCTGGGGTGACAACTCCTCAGTATGGAATGCCAATGACTGGTACGCCCATCGGGTTGCCTGGACCACCTCACCTTCCTCTCGGACATCCTGCTGGTCTGAAGAAGCATGTCATGCGTAATCACACCGCAATCAACATCCCGAGACCGGTTGAGACCGTGAAAATGAATGTTCGCCAGCAACCGGGCATGAGCTATCCGAATCCTGTCAGCCGGGTTCGGATTACCGAACAGAACATCCATCCGGGTGTTCCTGCCGGACGCGGTATGTATCAGCCCTGAAGCCAGCGAGTTGATCCAGATGAACCACCCACGTAAGTGTGGTGTGAATTGAGACAAATGCGAAACGCGGTGCGGATTGATCCAGTCTCACCGCGTTTCTTTTAGTTCCGTTGTTTGTATTGGTTGTATCTTTATCAGCCAGTTGACCTCCCCTAGGTTTGACAGTGATGGCTTACGGAAACGCCCGGTCGCTGGGATTTGCTTGCTGTATCACCGCTATGTTGGTGATGCTTCACGATGCCAATGCGGCCGACCCCTCTGATTATCTCGGTAATACAGGCCGGCATCGTTTGCTGACCGGTGACATGCCGCCCGGTTACTTGGGACAGGCTCGGCTTGCTGGACGTGGATTTGTCAACGGTTACTTTCAACCTGTTGCATTAACCGGCCCCCAAGGCACTCGTTTTGCCCTGACAAGAAATGGTAGCTATTCCGAGGGGTCGGAACTGTTGCAAGCAGGACTGTTGGTCGGAAGTGTCTACCGCTTCCAGGTCACGCGAATTCCAATGATGGAAGGTGCGGAGCTTTACCCCACTCTGGAAGTGATCGACAGGACCTACCCACCGCCGGGGCTCGCTACACGCTACCCCATTGTGATTAACCTCGATCAGGAAGACCTTGAGTCAGCTCTTGCGGGAAAAATGGTGACAAGAGTTGTTTACCTGGAGGATCCTCAGACCGCTGTGCCAATGCAGCAGACTCCGGTCACGAATCGGCCTGTCGAAGTTGCCGAATATCAAGATGCCTTGGCGGTAGCAGATCGTCTGGGGCGCCCTCTGGCCATTGTGCGTCTAGGTTCGCTCGCACCTCCCCGAACGCCAGCCCTGATGCCTGGTTTCTTCTTCGGATTTCCCGCATGGGCGCCCATCGAACCGGTAAGCCAAGACACTGCATACTCCAGCCCGCGTAATGCCGTACCCGTGCCGGTCGTTGCTCAACAGCACCAACTGGGTGCTCCTGCTCAGGACGCCGCTCCAGCCGTCACTGTTACGGATCAGCCCCTTTTCAAGTAATTCAACGCTCGCCCTTCACGAGATGATGATGCAATCTATTAAAAATCTGATGCTTGGTGGCATGGTTGCGATCTTAGGCACGGGGTGTGCATTTTCACCGCCCAGACCTGAGCCGCCGCCCGGCGCAATCGGACGGGCCAACCCCATGTCGCAGCCTGCAGGGCAAATGCCACAATGGGGCGGGCAACCCATG
>DOPG01000349.1:6260-14187 GCA_003513555.1 Rhodopirellula sp.
GATTGGTCCTGCGATGAGCGGGCTGGGGGATCCCGGTCATCGGCCGCAACAAGGCTATCCACCACAAGCAGGTTTTCGCCCCGGTAGTGCTTATGCCACAACTCAGGCCATCTCTGATTGGCAGGTGCCTGCCAATCCAGTAGCACAAGCAAGCTTCTCCCCACACGCTTCTCAACATTTAGGCGGCGGGACTTGTGTTTGTGGTGTGCAGTACGGATCGGTACCTGCTACGCCTCAGGCACAGGCAACTCGTCACAATGGGGGTAGTGGCTGCCAAAGTTGCAATCCATCTCCCTACGGCTACATCGTACCCCCAACCATGCCGATGAACGCTTATGGAATCGATCCACAGGAATTTATTTGTGATGGCGGTGACAATCCGCCCAACGTTGCGGTCCGTCGCGATGATTCGCTGACCGGACTGCAGCCGGAGGATACCGTTGTTCATTACACGACCGCCGCTGGTGATGTTGAGGTCAAGGCCAGTAATAAGGTTTGTTTGTACGCGCCGCGTTTTTTGTCCGTCCGGAAAATTACCGGAGCATTGGCTGGCGGACGTGCGGTCGGAGCGGCTCAATTCGACAAGCCTCTGGGCACTAGTCGGCTGGACCAGCCACTACCTCGCCTGACGATGACAGATAGTGTGGAACTGGCTCATGCGGATGTCACAAGAAAAATTGATGCCATGCGAGAACGAGTTCGAGGCGTGCCTGTTGATTCAGTGCTCCAGTTGGAGCAAGCCAGTGACGTGATGGCAGCGTTAGTCGGTCTGACAATCGACCAACTTAATCAATTGCAGGATGACGAGAAGGCGATGCTGGAGCAATTCTCGTTGGCAGCGATCTCTTGGGCCTTGGATGAATGTGTTGAGGCTACGATCGAGGATTTGAAGGCACCTTCGTTGGTGCGTGATGAGTCCTTGCAAGGATTGACGATCTACGAGTTTCCAGAGGCAGGCCGGCTGCGAATCCACAAAATGGCTGACCGCACCGATGCGAAGCCAGGCGAACTCGTGAACTTTGCAATTCGTGTTGAAAATGTTGGTGATGCCCCTGTCGATCGCGTAGTGCTCACTGACAATCTCATCACTCGTTTGGAGTATGTGGAGGGCAGCCAGACGTGCAGTGCTGGTGCAGAATTCTTGCCCGTGAAGAATGATGGCCTGTCTATTCGCTTACAGTGGAAGCTGAACGATGTGCTTCGGGTTGGCGAAAGTGTAACTATTCGCTTTAAGTGCAAGGTTCGCTAGGAAGGCGGGGCCAACGGCGACATGGTGTTCCTTGAACCCCAAGTCTTGGATCAATGATTGGCAGATCGAAACTTCGCTCAGCACTTTCGGTTTGATCGGGATTGCAATTGGACCCCCACTTTCACTGGAGACAGACACAATCGTTCTCGCTGTAGTTGTGACGCTCTGTCCATCTCTTCAGATCGTGTCTGTAACCCATGCTGCCCGCAAAGTATTCTTATTCTTTGCCATTAAGCTGTGAGGCAAGCGTTGTCGGTTTGTCCGTTTTGGCGGTCAAACAAGATCGCGGTCGAAAATTTTCAGTAAGAAAAGACGATGTTCGCCTTGTGAACCGGTGTCGAACGAAAACCATGAACCCAAACTGGTTTCTTTTCAGTGTCTCCAAGAACATCGAAGTCTCCAAGAACATCGAATAGCGGCGATGTGAATGCCCATGGGCAGTTTTTATTACGGTCCACCAGCGAGAAATTTGCGGGGTTGGATCAATCAGCTGACAGTCCATTTAGGGTTGAGCGTGGTGATCAGCCCCGCAAATGGGCTGTGGTCTTGGTGATCTCATTTGCCGTATTCCTATTAATCGGAGCTTGTGGCGTGATGGGCGGAACGCTGCTAATACCTTTTTTGTCCGATGGTTCCTCCACTACTCGGAAACAGCAGGTGATCCGTCAAATGAAGGAAATTGGCGATGCCATGAGTGCTTATCACGCGGTGCATGGCCGTTATCCCGCATCTTATGCGAAGGTTCGAAGCGGGCAAGCTGGATGCAGTTGGCGGGTTCTCATTGCGCGTCATCTTCAGGGAGTTGATGTGTCTGGTCTTCCTGAATCATCTCAACCTTGGGATTCGACAGATAACCTGAGATTGGGTTGTGCGATTCCTCCTGTGTTTGTGTCACCACTCGTTGCGGATCCGCCCACAACGACAGAAACACACGTTTTTGCTGTCATGCATTCGCAAAGTGCGATCTCTCACCCTGCCTGCAAGAAGAAACCAGCATGCCCGGCTGATGTTCCTGGCGATCAGATGCAAAAGCGATTACTCGCGGTGTATTTGCCTAATCACACCGCTCACTGGGCTGCACCTGTAGACATGACGCCGAAGCGACTGCAAGATGAGGTGGCAAACATCACACCTGAGGGCCCTGTTGTTTTTCTTTTTACGGATGGCAGCATCGTTGCTCTCGAACAACCTGTAGAATCGTTTTTAGTGAATGAGATGGTCACCGGACGTAATTCATCACGCAGGCAGGTGCATTGAATTAACTGGTAAGATGTGGTCAAACGCCGGACCGATGGAGTCACTCATGCGATGGAATCCACTGTGCAGGATCTTTGCGAAGAGTGTGATCTTTGAAACCAAGATCATGTCGGTAACTCGGGTCGCGACTGGGGTATTGGCGTGCTTGTTGGTCGGTAGCATGTGCCTATGGGTTGGCTGTCGGGATCGTTACCGAGAGGATTTGGACTATTCGTACGGGGTCGAGCAAACATGGCCGGTCGATGAGCTTCCTGAAGGTGAGTTTGTTCAGTTCGAATCCGTTTTTTGGGAACCGGACGATACCACCTCTTTACGCAAGCTGATTTCGAGCGAAGCGATCGCCTCGGGACGGGATGTACTTGAAATAGGAACTGGCACTGGATTGATTTCAGTGCTCTGCCTATTGAACTCCGCAAGGTCCGTTGTTGCGACAGACATTAATCGCGCCGCTGTGGCTAATGCTTCTTACAATGCAGCCATGCTTTGTCCAAGTCAATCGCTGGATGTTCGGCAGGTTGATCCTGATAATCCTGGTGCATTTGCGGTGATTCATGACGACGAACAATTTGATCTGGTGATCTCAAATCCACCTTGGGAAGACGGTGTTGTGGGCAAGCCAGCGGATCATGCTTTCTATGATCCCGGATTCCGTCTAATGGATACATTGCTTGATGGTCTACCCCGGCACCTGAAACCCGGTGGAAGATGTTTATTGGCCTATGGCAACGCTCAAGCGGTTAGACGCCTGATTTCGGAATCCGAAAAGCGTGGTTTTTCCGTCAAAGTACTGGATGATCGAGAGCTGGATGCGTTACCAGAGAATTTTCTGCCGGGAATGTTGTTAGAGGTGCGCCCCGCGACGGTTTTTCAAAAAGTTCAGGATGGTGATTTTAAACCAACCAACGAAGGCAATTCGCAACTTGGGGCGGATGATGACAGGAAATCCAAATCAGAGAAATCTGGAACGCGTGAGGTACCCAAGACTGACTTCAAATCTGCCCCCGCGAGCGCGAAAACGCAGTAGTCTGCCCTGACTCGAGAGTTAGGCTTCGAGTTGCGATGCCACCACCCAAGCGATCTGTTTTTCGGAAGATAGATGGGCTGTTATTGGAGCCAGGCAGGTTGTTCTGCCTGCTCGGTTTTGGAAATGACCCTGTTTGTGGGCGTCCCAGCCTCTAACAAAGCTGCTTTCCAAGGTGCACTGAAGTGGAACCAGATCATGCTGCTAGACAACCTCGGTCGCGGTCAAGCCCCCGGTTACATCCTTTGATCCGGTTCACCAATGGTGAGCCCCCAAGCAGGTGTTATCAGGATGAAAAAAAAGAAACACTGATTTGACTTGCGAACGCTACTCACAGGTCATTACCATAAGGGGAGTCTCATGATGTATTTGTTTCTATTTTTATTCCGACTGGATCTGTTCCCAGTCACGTTGTGGGACACTTTCCACGCGAGCACTGAATAGATGATCCACTATACATGTGATCGTTGTAAGCGTCAGATCAACACCGACAGTCAAACACGGTTCATCGTGCAGATAGATATTCAAACTGCGGCTAGTGAAGTCGAGCCGGAGTTTGAAGACGATGTTGATCACCTGAATGAATTGCATCAAATTCTTGAGGGGATGCATGAACCTGTCATTGCGACCGATGAGGAAGCGGAGACAAGTCACCACGGTCGGTATGATCTCTGTCCCGAATGCCACCGACAATTCCTCAAGAACCCGCTCGGGCGTGATGCGGTTCTTGCCCTCGGGTTCAGTAACAACTGACAATAGTGATGCTTCCGCATCGCCCGGTGATGTTTCTGTGTGATTCATCCACAGGTTTGATAGAGTCGGATTTGTTCAGGCACCGCTCCGGCCGCCATTGCAACAGGGCCTTAAGTTCAAAAAATCTGCGTTCAAATCATTTGTTTATTGGTTGGTCATTCAATCGTGTGAATGAATCTTGGGCGTCAGAATAGTTGAGTGCTGCCAATCGGCACGGCATGGGAAGCTTGCGGATGTCAGAGTCCAGACGGGGATCCGTTTTGTTAAGCATCAACCTCTCCATCAGGTCACTGCTGGGTTTTTCGAACTCCATCTTCTTTGTCATTTTTCGCAGTAATGTGGACAGGGAATGATTAGGCTCGGATGCTATTTCTTCTTTGATCCTGCTGCGAAGTTGATGTTCGGCGTTTGCCATTCTGCGAGCGACCTCGCAGGCGTGAATGTCATCCGAACGATAAACTGCAATAACAAAATTCGCTGCCCCAAGTGTCTTTGTGGATTGTTCCCAACTGGCGAATGATTTTTGTTCCGATTGAGCGACGACTGAGATGTCGATCAGGCCTGTCCGCCATGTGTCAGGGACGTCAAGTCCTAAGTGGAATGTCTTTTGACCTTCCAGAATTTGTTCGGCGGTCCATCGGAGTTTGAAGTAGACACCAGTTCCCCGGTTGATCGTTCCTGCGGCAGTTACCGCATGTAGGGGAGCAAGGCGGTCGAATTGTAACGCATCGATGTTTTTTCTGGTGTGATCTAAACCTGCATTGCCACGTAAACTTGAGAAGTAGTCACCATTCACACCGACACCCAAGGACTGGTGCTTTTCTTTTGATTGTCTGACCTGAATAGGTGTTGCGATATCCGAACCTAGCTCTGTGCGGGGACTGTAGTCAACGATGGATGCAAATTGTCCGCGAGGCTGGCAGCGTACGAGCCATTGATCGATTCGAGCAGCCTCAGGAGAACTGATCATGGATGAAAGCTTAAGTTCAACTTGCAATAAGGTTCGACCTGTACCTGATTCAATAACTTCGGCTGCGACGTTGGGGGGAATGTCAAAGTGCACAACGGATTGGCTGTCGGCTGCAATGCTGACAATGTTTGCCTGTACGATCGACGTTGCGAACAACAGACAGTAGATGCGAAACGGCATGGGTTCCTTTTCCTTGCGACACAGGGGGCATCGATTCACTCAGGATGAAAAATGATCCGGCTCATCCGGTAGGCGAATCGGTGGACAGATTCGCAGCCATTTCCATCGTGGAAAGGAATGTACAGAAATTATTGGGATCTCGGCCTTTTGTCGGCGTCAGCTTTTCTGCAGCAGCAGAAAAATAACCGGCCATGCTGGGTAGTCAATTCTTCCTGACGACGAGAGAGCCAAGAACGGATTTGCTGCAAGCCATCCAACGTATTGTGAAACTGCACGAAAGGATAATTAAAATTGATTGTTTCAATTGTGAAACATCTACTAGCTGTGCATTCTCGGAAGCTCGCTGCCTTCCGCAAGAATCACGGATTCTTCCAACGACAGTTGGGCTAAACGGACCCGTGCGTCTTCTCGTGACGTGAAGTGTTCTGCCAGACGGACATAGGTCGTATGGTGTCTGGCTTCGCTTTCAAAAAGGCTAGCGTAAAAATCGGCTAGAGCGGGATCTCGCTGACGAACATGCTTACTGAGTAAATCGAATCGCTCGCAACTGCGAGCTTCAATCAAGGAAGCAATCAGCAACCGATCAACTGCCCTTTCGGGTTCCTGATTCCCAACCAAGGCGTTCAATTTACGACCATAGGGCCCCGCAGCGAGGCGACGGAACTTAATACCACGCTCGTCAAGCAAACGAAGAACCATCTCGAAATGTTCCAGCTCTTCTTCGACGATCCGAGTCATTTCGCGGCATAAATCGCGATTCTCGGTGTACGAGTTCATCAAGTTCATCGCCGTGGTTGCGGCTTTACGTTCGCAGTGGGCATGATCAATGAGAATTTCATCCAAGTGCTGATCAACCTGATTCAGCCATTGATTCGTCGACTCGGATTTTAGATGAAGCATGACAACTGTAACTTACTGAGCAAAAAGCGCCTTGGCGAATGCTGCGGCATTAAACGCGGCGATGTCATCAACACCCTCCCCGAGGCCAACAAACTTGACGGGCAGCTGGAACTTTTCGCGAATCGGCAGGATCACTCCGCCCTTTGCCGACCCGTCCAGCTTTGCCAGAACAATACCTGTGCAGCCGGCTGCATCACTGAATCCTTGGGCTTGGCTGATCGCATTCTGGCCAGCTGTTGCATCTAGGACGAGCAGCACCTCATGTGGTGCCGTGTCGATTTTCTTTTCCACAACACGTCGAATCTTTTCGAGTTGTTGCATCAGATTGACCTGCGTTTGCAACCTTCCCGCAGTATCAATGATCGCAATATCAGCACCAATCGCCACTGCTTTATCGACTGTCTGGTAAGCGACACTCGCAGGATCGGCTTCGGGCTTACCAGTTACGATTTCACAGCCGATTCGACCTGCCCAGACTGTGAGCTGTTCAACGGCAGCGGCTCTGAATGTGTCACCGGCTCCCAGTACGACTTTACGGCCGGATTGGTGCAGATGATTTGCGAGTTTGCCAATGGAAGTAGTTTTCCCACTTCCATTGACGCCGACAACCAGGATCACGGTAGGCCCCGAGTCGGTGTACTGAATCTCCGTTGATTCTTGTGCAAGCATGGTTTGAGTTTGCTGAGTGATTGTTTCCAGCACCTCTTCCAGTGACACAACTCTGGCTCTCAGACGGGTTGCGACCTCGTCGCGGATTGCTTCCGCTGAAGCGACACCCATATCAGTGCGAATCAACCTCGAAAAAAGCTCTTTAAGAAATTCGTCATCGACCAGCGTACCCTCTGCTTTAAAGAGGTCTCGAATATCGGTGCTGAGAGCTTGCCTCGTTTTTGAGAGGGCACCCCGCATCTTTGAGAACAGCCCACCAGAAGATGGTTTGGGCTCGGGGCTGGTTGTCGAACTGGTGGATGCGCTCGTTTCAGATTGGCTTTGGGGTAAGGTGCCTCCGGCCTGGCTCTCAGTCGAATCCGTTTCTAACTCACTCTCGGGCCGTTTTTCGGCAACTTCACTTGAAGTTGTCGATTTCTGCCCCGCGGCAACTTCTTCCTTATTTTTCTTGGACCGCCAAAACGCCATCGAGAAGCTCGTCTTGAGTCGAGGAATCGCAAACTGCCGGCCCCACAGGCCAGTCGAATGTCAATTCTGACGTATCACAGGCTGATCGGGTAGGCCGATGAAAAATCGGGAACAGGCTGGAAATCGATGTTTCAAGAGCGATGTAAACTCGCCCAAGCGATGAAAGATTACTTTTTGTCAGCGTTTTAAGCGCTGATTCCCGGTGCCTTTCGAGAAGCCAGTAACGTTGGAAGCTCAGGATGCTGGAATGGCAAGCATGTGTTTGCAACGAATTTGCACGAAAATTGGCATTGCTGCAGCTTATCGCGATGTATCTAGACCGACTCCCTCACCTAACCCGGAAAGCTTCCCAGGCTTTCCCAAAGTTAGCAGGTGGTAAGTCTTGGTTAACTAATACTGAGTGTAACTTAGACGCCAGATTCTTCGGTGTTTTACCGCTAAAACACGTTCTTCTGCCTGC
>DOPG01000369.1 GCA_003513555.1 Rhodopirellula sp.
GTCACGGAGGATGCCACTGCAATCGAAGGGTGCAAAATCGAGAATAGTGTTCACTACGTAATCGGGACCTTGCCATGACGGATGAACAAGGAAAGCAATCTACGGATAACGCTGCCAAGGCTGACTTGGCGGTTGCGGCGTCGTCAGCGGGGTTGACGGAAACTAACTCCTCTCAGACGAGTCCTGATCATCAGGAACAACGGCTTGTTGCGCGTGACTTGCCCTTGGAAAGTCTCTTGCCGGTTCACGTGCGATCCGAGGATTGCATCGAGATGCGACGGTTGCATCGGTTTTTTGGTGACACCAAGGCAGTTGATGATGTTTCGTTCAGTGTGAAACGGGGGCACGTTTTCGGGTATATCGGCCCCAACGGGGCAGGCAAAACAACGTCGATGCGCATTCTGGCTACCTTGGATTTGCCGAGCTATGGCGACTCATTCATTGATGGTTTGTCGTGTGTCAATGACCCAGAATTAGTTCGCAGGCGTCTAGGCTTCATGCCCGACTCCTTTGGCACTTACCGTGATGTGAATTGTCGTGAATATCTGGATTTCTTTGCTCGGGCCTACGGGGTAACAGGAGCCGAACGAAATCGAAGACTTCGCTGGGTGTTGGGGTTTACTGGAACCGAGGGTATGGCAAGCAAACCTATTCGTGGTTTGAGTAAAGGCATGAAACAACGACTGTGTCTTGGTCGGGCACTGATTCATGATCCCTCCGTGCTGATTTTAGATGAGCCGGCCGCTGGGTTGGATCCCCGAGCCCGCATCGACCTGCGCCGGATGATCAGAGATTTGGCCGATCAAGGAAAAACGATTTTGATTAGTAGTCACATCCTGACTGAACTATCCGAGATGTGCGACTCCGTTGGCATCATCGAGCAAGGGAAACTGCTGGCGACTGGAAGCGTTGATGAAATTCAAGGGCGGCGGCGGGAAAAGAAAGAGCTGACCATACGCATTTTGGAACGTTCAAGCGAAGCAGCAAGTGTTCTCGAGTCATTGCAGCATGTCGATGAAGTGATCATCGATGGCGAGTTGTTGCGTTTGGAGTTTGCTGGCGAAGTGAAGGAGCAGGCTGAGTTACTTGCGTTGCTGGTTGCTCGTGGCTTTCTTGTTGCCGAATGCACATCACACCGAAAGAGTCTCGAGGACGTATTCCTGCAGGTTACCGAAGGCTTGGTCCAATGAGCGACAACATAAGGCAAAGGACACAGGGCGAGGGCAGACTTCGACAAGGCTGTCAGTCAGAAGATGACGCCTATGAGCTTTGCAGTGAAGTACTTGAAGTCTGGTCTAGAGAAATTTCGTCGCGTCAGGTGCGTCGCCTGAATCGTTTCTTGAGCAACGTGAAGACAGTTAATCCATTGCAGGGGAGTGTTTGATGGCTGTCGACGTACCACCGGAGAATTCGGCCCAACAAAAAGTGAACGGAGATGAAGTGAACGGAGATTCTGCACGCGGCGCCATGCTCAGCATGCAGCGAATCGATATTTGGTGCGAAAAATGGGGGGATTGGTGCAACCCAATTCTTGTAAAGGAAACCCGCCAGGCGTTGAAGAGTCGGCAGTTCGTTATCACTTTTTCTCTTCTGTTGGTTGCGGCGCTGTCCTGGACCATTATCGGGACAGTCTCGTTGATGCCGGCGATTTATGATACGCCTTCCGCGCCGAGAATGTTGCTGGGGTATTATTTTGTGCTCGCGTTGCCCATGTTGCTGGTGGTGCCGCTTGCTGCATACCGATCTCTGGAAGGAGAAATCGATGATGGGACTCTAGAGTTGCTGTCGGTTACCGCTCTGTCACCAAAGCAAATTGTTTTGGGAAAACTTGCCAGCGCCATGTTGCAAATGCTGCTGTATTTCGTTGTCCTTTTTCCATGTGTTTCATACGCCTATACCCTCCGCGGCGTTGATTTTCCGACAACAGTCGTTCTTCTCGGCATGCTGGTCATTGCGGGAATCATGATGACGATCGTTGCGTTGTTTTTTGCTCCGCTTTCACGTTCCCGTACGGGACGCGTCACGATGTTGCTTGTGGTGATCATGTTACTGGTAGGTGCTGAGTGGTTACTTGGGTTGGCAGCGTTTGAATTGATCTTTGGTGACGGAGACTGGCAACGAGATATGGGGCTCTCTCAGATTTCGGTGTTATTGGGTGGTGTGTTATTGGTCGTCCCTGCGGTGGCCCATCTTTTTTTGACATTGGCAGCAGCGCAATTGACTCCAATGATTGAAAATCGCTCTACGAAAATTCGTGTCGCGTTGCTCGTTGTCAACGCAACTGTTGCAGCGTGGATTGCACTTGGCTTTGAGGATTCGTTCGCTTTTGTGCAGCAAATGTTTCTTGGTGGCGTGGGCTTGATGTTTTTGTGGGTGCTTGCCAGTAGTATGTTTGTTTCTGAATCAGCGGTGCTGACGCCCCGGGTGCAACGAACTTTACCTCAAAGTTTTTTGGGCAGAGCTACATTGACTTGGCTTGCTCCGGGGCCCGCGACAGGTCTTGTATTCTCAGTGCTCAACATATTGTTGCTGCTTGGCATGTTGGTGGGGGCTTTCGTGTCTATCGCAATCAGGGGTTTTGTGTTTTCATCCAGTGATGTACGGGAAATGGAAACACTTTTACAGTTCTCTTGTGCCGTGGCGGCCTACATGACGTGCTTCCTGGTGTTGGTTTATGGAGTAATGAAAGCACTACGTCGAAACAATAATCCACGTGTCGAGGTAGGGTTTGCAGCGTTGGTGGTTGTGGCGGTTTTCTCTGCTCTTGGACCTTACGGGATCCAACTCTATCTGAACGATTTTCTTGAGTTCCCGTACTCTCATTGGCAAGCGACCAACTGGGTCTGGACGTTGTATAATATTGCAGATGGAGTTGATTGTTCCGGTGTCATCAAGACGCTGGGAACTATCGGTGTTGTTGGAGTTCTAGGCGTGATGTTCATGAACCGGGCACTGGTGAGGCCTCGCCGTACAGCGACCCCAGAACGCGTGCGTCAGGAACTGGGAAAGAACCGAGATATGGCAGAATCCAAGTGATCAGCCGGAACTCTTGGGTGGGAAGTGAGTTGTGAGTTCAAGTGAGT
>DOPG01000492.1 GCA_003513555.1 Rhodopirellula sp.
GTTTGATTTGCTCAAGCATGTGAGTTGCTTGTTGAGTCCAGACTGCCCATTGCCCAAGTAGTCCGCCGACGATCCATCTTTGCTTCCCATTAAACCGAAACGGTGTCAACAGATCGTTGATGATGTTGTCGTCGTTGCCTGTGTAAAGCGCAATGTCATCACGACCTGATGCAATTACGGCTCGTACGACATCCAAGGTTTGGTAGCGATTGAAAGCGGCTATTTTGATTGCGACGACGTTTGGAATTTCACAGAAGTCCAACCAGAATTGGTGTGAGTAGAATCGACCACCAACAGCGGGATGAAGATAGAAACCGAAGACGGGAATGATGTCAGCGATAAGACGGCAGTGTTCCAATATCTCACTTTCTGATTTTTCCCGGATCATGTTGGTGGTGAGCAGGCCCGCATGGTATCCAATCGACTTTGCAAATTGGGCTTCTTCCGTGGCTTGTTGGGTGTCTCCGCAGATGCCAGCAATTTGAAGGAATGTTCGTGGATTGGTCTTCTGACGTTGCGCGATTGTTTCGGCGACGCAGGAAAGAACAGGCTCGTACAGTTTGTGATCGCGGATTGCAAATTGTGTCGTGTGGACTCCAACAGCGACCCCTCCGGCACCCGCGTCATAGTAATATCGTGTGAGCGCACTCTGGTGCATGGGTGACCATTCGCGATCGTTGGTCAACGCAAGCGGACTCGCCGGAATGACGGTTCCTTCCTGAAGTTGTGCCTGTAATGTAGGGTCCATCGCTAATAGTGTCCGTCTCGAGTTTGGAAGTGAGTCGGTTTGTTCAGTGTTGGCCCACCGGCAATAAGCCAGTCCGATGTCCAGTCCATCATCTTTCTGACGCTGGTCGCCGGTTGCCCAAAAAGTTCACATGCCTTTGCGTTGTTGCTCAGCCAGCAGTCTGTTGATTCGACACCCGAAAACTTCGGTGTGCGGTTGAGGCGTTGGCCAAATCCGATTGCGATGTCTCGCACCCTGAGTGTCTCAGATCCAGTGATATTTAAAATCCGAGGTGGCGATTCGGTCAAGGTTGCCGCCTGAATGATTTGGTTGATGGCGTCTCCTTGCCATATCACATTGACATAACCAGTTTCGATGTTGACCGGTCGGTCTTGCCACACTTGCTGCGCGATATCCATCAGTACACCATATCGCAAGTCAATCGAGTAATTCAGCCGGATGAGGCAACATTTCGTGCCATGCGAAATTGATCCATTCAAAAACGCCTTTTCGCGGTTAAGGCACGATTGTGCGTATTCACCGGGTGGGTCAGTCGCGTCGGTCTCTCTCGAGCCGCCGCTGGCGTGATCGGCGAACGAATAAACACAGCCAGTCGACATTGCCACAATCGACGATTTGGCGAAATGTGAGGCAATCAACTTGGGCATCTCTGAATTCATTTGGGCCAGTAATTCTGGTTTGTTGGCCGTTCCAAATTTGACTCCGGCAAGGAAAAATACCAGGGGAGTCACTGGGACGGAGCGGACCTGCGATTCCTGGCTCAGGTCGGCCGTGTGGGTGCAGATTCCTGCTTGCTCAAAGGGGCGTTTTGATTCGATTGATGAGAATCGAGATACTGCCAGTAGGTGGTTTTCCCGGTCCAGTTCAGTGAGCGCTCGCTGCAGCATGCGGCACAAATGGAACCCCATTTTTCCCCCTGCCCCCAGAACCGTGATAGGGCCCGGGCAGGTGCGAAGTGCCTCCGTCACCTGCTCGCAGGGGCGGGTGATCATTTCATCCAGTGCGACGGTGGTGGGAAAGGTTGTCATGCTTGCTGTGGGGCTTTTGGGTCAAAAGCAACTCGATTGGTCGAAGAGAAGAGCCGAAACGCAGAATCTTGCTGCAAATTGACCGGTATCATGGGCGGGGTGCGGCCAAACTGCATAATTGCTTGCTGAGGCCCGAAACCGTCAAAGCTTGCTAAATAATGTGTCTCTAGACTATACTAGGTGGCTGGATTACGCAGCTTTGCTTGCTGGAAAGTGGCGGATTCACCCACCTTAAGTAGTCGTTTGACTCTCCCTCACCCTTTCAAACTCCAACTAGGCGTCACTGCTCATGTTGTCGATTCTTGGCCCAAAGAGCCATTGCTGTGATGGTGTTTCCCGTCGCGGTTTTATGAAAATTGGCGGTTTGTCATTCGGTGCTGGTGGATTCACCTTGGCTGATCTGATGCGAGCCGAAGCTGCTGCTGGCAAGGGCAGTTCCCACAAGGCGGTGATCAATATTTTTCTGGGCGGTGGGCCGCCACATCAGGACATGTGGGAAATCAAGACAGATGCTCCATCGGAAGTGAGGGGCGAGTTCAAGCCGATCAAAACGAACGTGCCAGGGATAGAAATTTGCGAGGTGTTCCCGCAGTTGGCAGCGAGGATGGATAAGGCAGCGGTGATCCGTAGCGTGGTTGGTTGCGCTGGCGGTCACGACGCTTTTCAGTGCCTGACTGGGTGGAGCAACAAGGATTTGAAAAGTATTGGTGGACGCCCGGCGATCGGTTCGGCTGTTTCAAAACTGTTTGGCCCTGTCGATGCCTCGGTACCTCCGAACATTGGGCTCGCGAAGCCTACAAAACATGTGCCATGGTCAGATGCTGGTCACCCGGGGTTTCTCGGGGCGGCATACACGCCTTTTAAGCCGGATGGGCCGGGCATGAAAAACATGACGCTCAATGGGATCACCATTGAGCGTCTGAATGATCGCCGTAACCTGCTTAGCAGTATCGACTCAATGCGGCGAGATATTGATATCTCAGGTGCCATGGCCGGCATGGACGTGTTCGGGCAAAGAGCTCTGGATGTGCTTACGAGTAGCAAACTGCTCGATGCGTTGGACCTGAGTAAAGAGGATCCAAAAATTGTTGAGCGTTACGGAGATGGGAAGCCTTATCAGTACCAATACGATGGAGCTCCGACCTGCAACGAGCAATTGTTGATGGCTCGGCGATTGATTGAGGCAGGTGTGCGGGTTGTAAGTTTGAGTTACGGTCGCTGGGACAGTCACAGCGCTAACTTCGATTTGGTACGAGATCATGGCGGAAAGCTGGATCAATGTCTTAGTGCTCTTATCGAAGACCTCGAGCAACGCGGCATGCTTGACGATGTGACCATCGTGGTTTGGGGGGAGTTTGGTCGTACACCTAAAATCAACGACAAGGCGGGGCGTGACCATTGGAATAAAGTCAGTTGTGCCTATCTGGCTGGTGGTGGCATGCGAACGGGGCAAGCGATCGGAGCCACGAACCGACTTGGGGAAGAGGCGGCAGAGCGACCTGTGCATATGCAGGAAGTGATGGCGACTCTTTACCATAATTTGGGCATCGATACAGCGACGGTCACCATTGCCGACCCAACGGGTCGTCCTCAGTACCTTGTGGATCATGAACCGATTCGTGAGTTGATTTAGTGTCTTCCGATAAGCCGGTGTATTTCAATAAACGGTTGGTTCCGATAAACAAGGCGAGCGTTCGATGAACTTACTTTCCTCGATGAATGTGAAGGTAAGCCAGCAGTGGGTTTGTGGGGCCACGCGGCTACCCCGGCTCATGGGGTTGTTTTGCCTGGCCCTTGGTTTTGTCGGTGCTGGGCAGGTCAACGTTTGGGCCGCTGATGCGGACATTGAATCGCAAGAACCAAACACCGCAGTGGAGTCAGTTGCCAAGCGAACACTTCAGTTTGACAACGTGGAACCGAAGCACGGCTTTGTGTTGTCAGGTTTGGACGCTAGATTGCAACTTGTGGTTTCGCAGCAGTTGTCTGGACAATTGTGCAGTGATGTCACCCACCAGGTTGCCTATCGCGTTGACCAACCTGCTGTGGTCGAAGTCCGCGATGGGATGTTGGTACCGCTTCAGGATGGAGAGGCAACGGTAACCGCAAAGGATACGAATGGTCAGGCGGTTCAATTGCGGGTTCGTGTTGAAAATACAGGTAACGAGGCTGCCATCAGTTTCCCCGGTCGTGTGGTGCCTATCTTCACGAAATTAGGCTGCAACGGCGGAGGTTGCCATGGCAAACTTGCCGGGCAAAATGGATTCAAACTTTCGTTGCTTGGATTCGAACCGAACGAGGACTACGAGCACCTGGTTCGAGAGTCACGCGGACGCCGGCTTTCCCCCGCCTCGCCCCACCAAAGTTTGTTGCTGCAGAAATCGGTGAACACTTCACCTCACGGTGGTGGGAAACGTCTCGATGTTGACAGTCATGAATATCGTATTTTGTCCCGGTGGATTTCCCAGGGAATGCCCTACGGAAGCGAGGATGAACCTCAGGTGGTGTCCATCGATGTCACGCCAGAACATCGGAGATTGAACGCTGCGTCCAGTCAGCAACTAGCTGTCTTGGCAACCTACTCAGATGGCAGTGTGGAAGATGTGACGCGAGCCGCGGTATACGAATCAAATGATTCTGAAATGGCGGATTGCGATGAACGGGGACTTGTTCATCTTAAAGATCTGGTGGGTGATGTTGCTGTCATGGCACGCTATCAAGGGCACGTTACGGTGTTCCGCGCTGATATTCCCGTGCCTGATTCAACCATCACTGAAGACGCGTTTCCCCAGCAGCCTTTGAATCCTGTTGATCGTCACGTGTTCGCCAAGTTGCAGTCTTTGGGAATAGGACTCTCACCCGTTTGCGATGACGCAACTTTTTTGCGGCGTGTGACGCTGGATCTTGCTGGGCGGAAACCGACAGTACCGGAGATCGTAGCGTTTCAGGGAAATGCATCACCCCGGAAGCGTGAAGAGGTGATTGATCGACTGTTGGCAAGCGAAGGCCATGCTGAATTCTTTGCAGGGAAATGGAATGCTATTCTGCGCAATCGGCGGACAGGAGGAGCGTTGCGATTCGCGAATGTTGCCTTCCATCAGTGGATAAGAGAAAGCATTGCGTCGAATAAACCGTATGACCAGTTCGTCCGAGAGATCATTACTGCATCAGGGAGCGTAGCGAGTCATCCTCCGGTCGTCTGGTATCAGCAAGTGACTGACACGAATCAACGCATTGAGGATGCTGCTCAGTTGTTTTTGGGGCAGCGTATCCAGTGTGCCCGCTGCCATCACCATCCTTACGAAAAATGGAGTCAGGCTGACTACGCCCAGTTGTCGGCTTTCTTCACTACGGTTTCGAAAAAGACGGGGCGTGACCCACTGGAACCTGTCGTTTTTGCGAATCTGGGTGGATCCTCGGCAAAGCACCCCAAAACAGGTGAGGCATTAAAGCCAGCAGGTTTGGATGCAGAAGAAGTTGCGATTGGGGCACAGGATGATCCTCGTGCCCATTTTGCAGACTGGATGACTAATTCAAGTAATCCTTTCTTTGCCCGAGCTCTTGCGAACCGGTACTGGAAACACTTCATGGGACGTGGGTTGGTTGAGCCAGAAGATGATTTGCGGGTTACCAATCCTCCATCCAATCCTGAATTGCTTGATGGTTTGGCGAAGTCATTCATTGAGTCCGGATATGACCTCCGAGCGTTGATTCGCTTGATCGTAACCTCGAGATGTTATCAGTCTGCGAGTGATGCGTTGCCAGAAAATATTGGGGATAAACGCAGTTACTCGCGTTACTATCCGAAGCGTCTTCAAGCAGAGGTTTTACTTGATTCCATCGACCAATTGACGCTCAGCCCAACCAAATTTGCTGGGATGCCAGCAGGGATAAGGGCTGTTGCTTTACCCGACACTGGCTTCTCGTCATATTTTCTGACGGTGTTTGGAAGGCCGGAGTCTACGACTGCATGCGAGTGTGAAAGATCGCAGGAGGCAAATCTTTCTCAAAGTTTGCATTTGTTGAACTCGGAAGAGATCCAAAGCAAATTGGCTGGTGATCAGGGTCGGGCTGCACGGTTGGCAGCAGATGCAAATCGTTCTGACGAGGAGAAAATACGAGAGTTGTATTCGATCGCGTTTAGTCGTGACCCCGATGCCCGGGAATTGAAAGCGACTCTTACTTACGTTGCAGGAAAGGAGAACCGACGTGAAGCTTACGAGGATGTTCTGTGGTCTCTGATTAACTCAAAAGAGTTCCTGTTCAATCACTGAGGTGGGCGATTAACGGTCAACTAACGCGTTGTGTCAGCTTTTTCTCGCTCATCGCAATCGCCACGATTTTTGCTGAGCCTCTATGCGCTCAGTTTCACGTTTGTGAACTACGCTCGCTTTCACGCACAGGCGGGCAGCAGGGAACAAATTTTGATTTGGATGTCATTGCAGGAGATCGCTTGAATGAGGTGAATGCTCTTGTTTTTTCAAATCCCGGTATCACAGCTGAGCAACGAACGGCGGTTGCCCTGCCGTTCTCTGATCCGCCGGTTGGACTTTCTGGAAAGTTTCGTGTCAGTGTCGCTGCGGCCGTTCCGCCAGGTGCTTACGAAGTTCGGGCTTCCGGGCGACACGGGCTCTCGAACCCGCGAATTTTTATCGTAACCTCAACGGTTAATCAGTTGGTGTCGGCTGTGAGTCATGATCCGCAGGCTCCTACCGAACTCCAGACCGGGCAATTTGTAAATGCAACTTGCACTGCTGAACAGCGGGATTGGTTTCGTTTTGAGTTAAGTGAAACTGCTGATGTGTGTGTCAGTTTGCTGGCAGGGCGAGTTGATTCTCGTATGATTGGTCAGTTAAAGGTGCTTGATTCCAAGGGGCGGTCGCTCGCGGTCGCTCGCGGTTCGGATGAGTTTGATCCGACAATCAAACTGACAAAGTTACCCGCCGGAAATTACACAGTCATGGTGCACGATTTTCTGTACCGGGGTGGCGGTGAGTACCCTTACCAGTTGGTCGTTGCTGTTGGGTCAGAGGCATCAGGGTTCGAACCGGGTGTGCTCGGTTTGGAAAGTGGATTGGTAGAAAATGTTACTGGTCGGCTGCCGGCGCACCTGACGCCCTCTTCGATAACGCTGGGACCTGATGCGGTGAGCTTGTCAGGTGCCGTGCAGCCCAATGTGATTCAAAAAGTGGATATGCCGTCGAAAGATTCTTGGTGGTTTCCCGTCGACCAAAGAGGCCAAGTCTTTCAGTTCGCTGCGAAGAAAGGGGAACAGATTTCTGCTGAAGTGGTTTCAGATCGTTTAGGGCAACCATCGGATGCCAGGTTGTTCCTGCAGCGGATTGAAACGCAGCAGAATGCTGAACCCAAGTATCATTCGGTTGCACAGGCAGATGATAGTTTCAAGTTGGGAAGTGAACCGCTGAGTCTGGTGACCAAGGATCCTCTCATTTTGTGGACCGCAACTCATGATTGTGATTATCGCTTGCTGGTGCACGACATGGATGTTGGGCAGACGTTGTCAAAACAGCAGGCGTTCCAACTCAGCATCGGTAAGCCCACACCTCGATTCGATCTCGTGGCTTTTGCTGCGTTTCCGCATAAAGATGTAAAGCAGTATCGCGGGTTCGGTTCCAAATTATTTCGAGGAGGAACGGAGGGAATTCATGTGATTGCGGCACGGCGCGATGGCTGGGTTGGACCGATTAATTTGACTTTGGAGGGCTTACCACCGGGAGTGACTGCGACCGAAGTCGTAATCGCGGCTAATCAGCACGAGGCACAGATCACCATCGCGGCTTCTGAGGACGCCAAAGCAGCTGATTTCACTGCCGTGGTTGTTGGTTCAAGTGGCGATGGAAAAATGAGATTTGCTGCTACCCCGATTACTCAAGTCTGGGGTCGCGGAGCCGGAAGAGACTTTGTCCAGTCGCGAGTGAGTATGGATTTATCGTTCCACGTCTCTGATCGTGATCTGGCGCCGATCAGCGTTCGAGTCGGTGATGGCAAGGTCGATAAAATAAAGAAAACGGAAACCCTGACCGTTCCTGTTACCATCATCCGTCGTGAAGGTGGTTCCGAACCCTGTGTCCTGCGAGCCCGGAATTTACCGCCCGGAGTGAAGATCGCCGACATTACAGTGGCGAAGGATAAAACTGAAGGAGAGTTGAAAGTTAGCGTTTCTGATAAAGCTTTGCCCGGAACTTATTCGCTCTGGCTGCAAGTGGAAACTAAACTGAGAATAAAGCCAAATGCCCAAGCTTTGGAACGAGCCCAGGCATATCGTAAACACCTCCAAACCCTTCACGATGATCCGGCTCAGGCTGACCGACTCGAAGCGATCAAGGCGGCAATCGCCGCTGCTGACAAGAAAGTTGAAGCCGCCAAAGTCGAGGCAAAAGAACAGCAACTGACTGTTTATATTCCCACCCCAAATCTGACCATTCAGGTCGTTGATCCATGATCCGATTCATTTCCGTGGCCGATCGTAGTCTCCGTTGGCAGCCCCGTTTGCTGATTTTAGCATTGGTGTTCAGTGCAGCTGACATCGCACAGGTGGATGCTTCGGAGCCACCTTTGCAGGTGGCACAACTCGAGCGTGATACGCCAGTTGATTACAATTCCGAAATTTTGCCATTGCTGAAGCAGAATTGCCTTGCCTGTCATCACGCGAAAGAAGCGGAAGGAGGCTTGGTCCTGGAAACACTCGAAACCATTGTCAAAGGTGGTGACACGGGAACTGCATTGGTTGCTGGTAAGTCAGCTGAGAGTTTGCTTTTCACACGGGCGGTTGGCGGTGACGATCCTTTAATGCCCCCGGAGGATAATGGCGTAGGAGCCAAGTCGTTGAGCCCCGAGCAGCTGGGACTGCTGAAGCTCTGGATTGACCAGGGAGCGAAAGCAGGAAAGGCAAAAACGGTTGAGTCCATCCAATGGCAGCCCATCCCCGAGTCCATTCGAACGGTCTACTCCCTGCAGGTTTCACCCGACGGGAACTTTGCCGTCATTGGCAGAGGTAACCGTGTGATTGTTGTGGATACCGCAACTCATGAGGTGAGTGGTCGGCTTGTGGATCCTTCTTTAACCGTGGGCGAGGTCACTGATGTTGATTTGATTCAGTCGGTCGCTGTCTCACCTCAAGCAGACTTTATCGCTACTGGCGGTTTTCGGACGGTCAGGCTGTGGCGTCGCAGCGGGAAAGAGGTCCCTAGTGCTGAGGTGCCATTGGCCGATGCTGTTGGTCTGTTGGCAGTTCATCCATCGCAGGATTTAGGGGCCTGGGTTAATGCGGTCGGCGATATTGAAGTTTGGAGCTTGCGTGAACAGCGACTCAAAAGCACGCTCAAGGGCAATGCGGAGCGGGTTGTTGACATGGTCTGGTCAGAAGCCGTTGATTCCTTGCTTTCAGTGGATGAGATGGGGCATGTCACAAATTGGGATATCAATGCCGCCCAGAAAAAATTTGAACATGACGCGGGAGGCCCGATCAAAGAATTGGTCTGGTCACCTGACGGATCGCAAGTCGCATGGATCAATGCGGCGGGTAAACCGCAGCTTTTACGTGTCAATGCAGATGCTGATGGATTGGAAATGCAGTATGAGAACCTGGGCGGAGTTGCTGCGGCAACGGCAATCGCTCTGTTGACCAAACCCGCTCTCGCCGTTGCTGTCGCGTCCGGGAATGGAACGTTGTCATTGGTGAATGTCGCTGATAACAAAGTGCTTCGAAAGATGGAGCATGGTGCCCCCGTGACTTCTATCGAACTCAATGCGGAGCAGTCGAAAATTGTCACGGGCGGAGCTGATGGAGTCGTTCAAGTGTGGAATCATTTGGATGGAAAAACTCTATTCAAAGTGCGTGAAAGTCGGGGTGATTTACTCACGATCGCTTCGGCAAAACGGGATTCAGAACGTCAGAAAGGTGCGCTGAATCGTCTGAATGCGCAGGCAGAGGCATTGAAAAAATCGCTGGAAAAAGAGGATGCTGCCTTGAAAAAGGTGACAGAAGAGCACCAGAAAGCAGTCACTGCTTTGACCGAAGGTGAGAAGAAGCGGGTGGAAGCCGTGGCAGTTGTCGCAGCAACGGAAGCGAAAATTGCAAAAGCGGCCACCGACACTGTTGCGGCGAAAAAAGTAATCGAAACAACCTCTGTTACTTTGGTCACTAAAAAGTCGATGGTCGACCAAGTCAGTAAGCAGCTTGAGGCGCAAAAAGCTGAGCTGAAAAAATCTTTGGAGGAAGCAGCAAAAGCGAATGCGGCTGCGGAGCAAGCTGAAAAAATAAAGGTGGCCGCCAAGTCCAAGTCAGATGCTATCCAGAAGAAGATTGATGAGACAAACGCAGCATTGAAAAAGGCAAGAGATGAGGCTGCGGCTGATCAAGCAAAGATTGATCAGTCAAAGAAAACGCTTGCTGATGCCGAAACGGTAACCCAAAAATCAAATAAGGAACTTGAAGCACAGAAGAAGGCTGCGACGGACGCTGAAGCTGCCAAACAAAAAAGTGAGGCAGAGGTTGCGAAACGGAAGCAAGCATTGGGTACGGCTACTGCAGCCCAGAAGCGTGCTTCTGATGCCATACCAAGCCATCAGAAAGTGATTCACGCAGAAGCCACTCGCCAAGAATTGTTGGATCAGCGTTTGGCGTCTCTGCAATCAGTCTTAGCGGCGCCGGGGAATGCAGTGACTGATTTGACCCTCGGTCCCGATGATGTAGTCGTCGCGGCAAGGCAGGACGGAAGTGTCGATGTTTACCGTCTCAGCGATGGACGCGCGCTAGCAGAATTTGTGTCGGCAAACAGACAGCCGTTGCAAGTGGCCAGCTATGGCAACATGGTGATCGGATTCAGCTTGAACGCTGCACCGGTGTGGTGGTCGATCGAGTCAAGCTGGGTATTGGAGAGGACGATTGGCACTGTTGATGATCCAACCGTGATTAGTGACCGAGTCACTGCCTTGGATTTCAGCCCCGATGGAAAATCTCTTGCTGTTGGCAGTGGTCCGCCGAGTCGATCGGGCCAGGTGGTGGTCTTCGATGTGCAAAATGGAAGGCCGGTGCGGGATTTCGGTGATGTGCACAGCGACACCGTGTTGGGTTTGTCGTTCTCGCCGGATGGTCGAATCCTGGCGTCCGCGGCCGCAGACAAGACCATACGCTTACTCGATCTACGTCGAGGTGAACTCATTCGTTCCCTCGAAGGCCATACCCATCATGTCTTGTCCATTGCATGGCAAGACGATGGGCAAACAATCGCTTCAGCCAGTGCCGACCAAACGGTCAAAGTCTGGAATATTGAGACTGGTGAGCAGCGTCGAACCATCTCTGGTTTCTCAAAAGAGATCACATCGGTGGTGTTTGTCGAAGCCACGAATCAAGTGGCTTTGGCTTGTGCTGATGGACAGGTCAGGCTTTACGACAGTTCGAATGGTAAGTCTTTGAGATCGTTCAATGCATCGGGAGACTTTCTTTACACGTTAAGTGTCACGCCCGATGGGACAAGTCTGGTTTCTGCAGGACAAAGCGGAAAGGTTCGTTTTTGGACCGTGAAAGACGGTAAACTGGTGCACGAACTCGAGTGATGCGGAGTTATGATCATTCATGATTTGAACCCGTAAATTACGCGGGGAAGGTACACTTTCGTTTGTGATAGCGGCTTGCTTTGCTGAAACGCCGTGCCGTTTCGAGGGCTGGTTGGCCTGTCAAAGTCGTGCTGGCTATGTCGTGCCGAACGCGAGTGGCTGTAAGTGAATCGTATTAGGTGAGTCGTATTGAGACTTAGGATAATGCAATGAAACTGATTTCAAAATGGATGCCGACCGCTGTCTCGGATTCGATGGGTAACCCCGTCGGATGGGCGGTGGTGTTGCTGCTTGTATCTTGGTTCTCGGTCGATTCTTCTTTCTTATTGAATACCGCAGATGCGCAAGTGGTGGTTGTCGGCCCTGCAGGCGGTGTCCGAGTGCGAGCCCCCTTCGTTTCTGTGGATGTTTTGTCTTTCCATCACGGGACTCGGCTACGAGTTCCTTACGCTGCAATCAACACAGGTTTTTACCGAAGTTATCGTCCGTTGTCGCCGAGCACTCGTTTTTTTCCACTTCCGGTCCCCTATCCCTACGCATTAAACGCTGTATCCGCATATCCAGTCCTTGCGGTTCCCGCCTATCCCACTGTTGTCTATCCGGAGATACTCAGTTACGAGTACCCACGATTGGCTTACCCGGATCGCCACATTGCCAGGCAGTACTCCTATAACGGCGTTATTTCATCGAAAGGGCCCCGCTTGCAACTACCGCTGCCAGAGCGTCTTCGCGCGGCAGCCGAGACATTGGCGCGGACACTTTCCTTGCGTGAGGATGGTGATGTTTGGCTGAACTATCTTGGGCCACAACGCATCATCGAAAACGTAGACTACGGTCGTCCAGCATCGGAGCTCCAGGATTTAATCATCAATTACGATGGTGTGGTCAGCAACGCGATGTTGGCATCGATTCAGTACGCGAGAGGTTTTGCGACATCGCGGGACTTGCTGCGACAGTACTTGGGAGCTCAAGCACTTTCTGACGAGCAGAATGACGAGCAGGTTTCAGTGCCATCAAGTATCACACCGACTGAGTCAGGACCGCAGACGCCGTTACCAAAAAATGAGCCGTTAAAAGAAGGGCCTGTTGATCCTGCAACTGTTGAGCAGTTTCCAGTTTCTCAAACAGGACTTCGAGCGAAGCAGACACCAAGCTTGACTCAAGCCTCTCAAGACGAGAAGCTACCAAGGGAAAGTGTGAAAATAGCGCAGCCAACTTCACTTTGATTTAGCAGAAATTGACACGGCATCCAGGGGAACGGGCTGTCGCGGCAACAGCGATTTTGTTGAAAGCCGCAGGGGGCCTTGCTTGCTTCTACGCAATCCGCACGTGGGTTCCACCGCTCCATCGTGAACGTTGTTTTGCGGCAGGAATCCAGTCTGGTGCCTGCACCGCCCAGGCGGAATGACAGAACCGACTTGTTCGTCGGTGCACATCCAGTCAGGTTAGCTGATCAGTTGCCGAATCATTTTTCCTTCATTGACGGTGGGCCGTTCGAGTCGGCCCTGGTGGTTGTAGGAAAGTTCAAGGCGATCGAGTCCGAGTAAGTGCAAGATGCTGGCATGGATGTCATGCACGTGGGCGCGGTTTTCTGTGGCGTAGAGTCCAAGTTCATCTGTGGCTCCTATGACTTGACCACCTTTGACGCCGCCACCCGCCATCCACATTGTAAATCCGGTGGGATTGTGGTCTCGGCCGGTTCCTTTTTCGCTCATGGGCGTACGTCCAAATTCACCACCCCAGACCACGAGAGTTTGGTCAAGCAGTCCACGCTGCCTTAGGTCGGTCAAAAGTCCGGCAATCGGCTTGTCGACGCTGCCGCAGTATTTGGTATGGTTGGACTCAATGCCTGAATGCGCGTCCCACCCGCTGCCCGTCCCACTGAAAAGTTGTATGAATCGAACGCCGCGTTCGACCATGCGCCGTGCAAGCAGGCAAATTTCTCCGAATTTTGCCGTTGGCTTATCGTTCAACCCGTACAGTTCACGAGTTGCGGCAGTTTCGCTTACCAGGTCAACCGCTTCAGGGGCGGCACTTTGCATCCGGTAGGCAAGTTCATATGAGCGTATGCGTGCATCCAGCGTCGAAACATCAGGCAAGCGTGCGGCATGCATCTTATTGATTTTTCGAATCAGGTCCAGCTTTTGACGTTGTCTTGGTTCATCGATTCCTGCGGGTAAAGTCAGGTTGGCGATGGCTTCGTCAGTCGGGCCATCGCCGACGGGTGTTCCCTGAAAGGTTGACGGTAGAAAACCCGGTCCCCAGCTTCGGACGCCATTGGTGCCAGGTTTCTTCTGGTCTTTCATTACCACAAACGCAGGCAGTTCTTCCGTCTCGCTTCCGAGTCCATAGGTAACCCATGAACCTAGCGAGGGGCGTCCTGCAATGATGCTGCCCGTGTTCATCAGGTTGCATCCGCCGGAATGGTTGATTCCTTCACCGTAGCACGATCGCAAAATCGCGAGTTCGTCGGCGTGTTCCGCAACGTGGGGAAACCAGTCGCTGATTTCCAAGCCGCTTTCACCATATCGGTTCCACTTGCGTTTGCATTCCAGCAGCGGTGATCCCTTTTCACCCATAGCTGTGATCGGTTCGCGAAATGATGCGGGCAGCGACTGTCCCGCCAACTCATTAAGCAATGGCTTGCGATCGAATGTATCCAATTGGCTGGGGCCACCCTCCATGAAGAGAAAAATGACGCTGGTGGCACTGGCTGGATGGTGGCAACCTTGCGTCGCCAGACCCGTCTTGAGAGTTTCTGCCTGCGCAAGCATTCCGTTCAAGGCCACCGCACCAAAACCTGCACCCGCCTGTGACAACATCTGTCGACGATTCAGCACGGGCTGTATGTGCGGTAGGTTCGCTCTTTGGCATAGTTTCGATGGTGTTTGATACATCTGTTGTTGCCGGTGTGTGGGGAAGCTGGCAGCGATTTACTCAATGAACAGAAATGAGTTGCTGTTGATCAGGATATGACAGACATCTGTTTCACCTTCATGTCCGCTGGAAGCGAGAGGTGCGAGTAGGTCCATGGTTCGCTGATCCGCTGGCATGCCGCTGATGATTTCAACAGCGTGGTTGACAAATGCGGCGCCGCGTTTTGATTTTTCGATATGAGAAACTTTGTTGCGGACATTGTTGGCAAAGCTTTTTGCTGCGCCGACAACACGAGGGCTGTTCATCATCATTAGTGCTTGGGGAGCCGTGGTCGTGATATCCCGTTTGGCTGTCCCAACCAGGCCGCTGGGTGCGTCGAGAGCATTCAGCATCTCATCGGACGAGTTCCGCATGCGTCGCAGATAAATCGATCTTCGTCCCGGAGTTCCTGCGACACTTGGGCCGCCGTATTGCATTTGTAATGCCCCCATCGCGACTAACAGTGAGTCGCGATATTGCTCAGCATCCAGTCGTTGAATGGTGCGATGCCAGTGTAATCGGTTGTTGGGATCGATTTCCAGAGCCTTGGCGTGTTGTGCGTTTTGCGTTGCCTGCTGATACGTCTTGCTACTGACGATGTCCCTTTGTAGTTGCTGAATATTCCAGTTCGAATCCATGAGTGATTTCGCGAGGTAATCGAGCAGTTCTGGATGGGAGGGTGGTAGGCCCAGTAGTCCGAAGTCGTTAGGACTTTCGACCAGTCCGGTTCCGAAGTGATATTGCCAAATCCGATTCGCAAAGACTCTCGCCGAGATGGGGTTTTCTGGGGAGGTGATCCATGCGGCTAAGGCAGTTCGCCGCCCGCTTGATTTCGTGCGAGATTCCCTCTTCCCGGAGAACGACTGTCCGCCCAAAATGGCTGGGGCACCGGGTTGAAAAGAGTTGCCCGTGGTTCGTCCCGGTAAGCGTGTTGGCCGAATCATGCCATCGGCGTCAGCAACAGTGATCAGCTCAGCGACTTCGTAGGGGTTGGCATTGAAGTCTGATAGTTGCTTGAGAATACTGTTGCGTTTTTCGTTGCGTTCTTTCCCGATTGCTTTCGTGACTTTTGAAGTCGTGATGCCTTCATCTATTACTTGCCGTTGCACAAGGTAGGCAATTTGATGTTCGTAGGTCGTTCGCTCACTTGCGGGTTTTCGGAACATCTCCTGGACATTGAGTGGGAAGCGGTCAACAGCACCATCAGCAAGAGACTGGATGTCATCCGCTTCTACCTCGGCAAGCTCCTTCAGAAGTACTTGAACTTGTTCCTGTTCATCCTTGTTTCGCTCGCGTTGAGGCCTCTGATCGATAAACACCATCGGTTCGAAGACGCTGCGGAAACGAAAGTAGTCACCGCGTGGAATGGGATCGAATTTGTGATCATGACATTTCGCGCATGCCAGTCCTGTGGCCATGAAAATGTCAGCGGTCACGTCTGTGATTTCATCCACAATGTTTTGCCATTGACCCTCGGCGTCGCGTTGGTTGAATTCATAGATGCCAAGTCGCAGCAAACCAACTGCAGCTAAAGCTTTTTTGTCGTTGGGGGCTATCTCGTCTCCAGCAAGTTGCAAAGCAACAAAGTCGTCGTAGTTCATGCCATCGTTAAAGGCATCAGTTACGAATTGCCGATAATGCCATGCTTGGGGGCGGAACGCGTCAGCACGCCATCCATCAGACTCAGCGAAACGAACAAGGTCGAGCCATCGGCGCGCCATTCGCTCGCCGTAAGCCGGTTCCGCGAACATCCGGTCAACGAGTCGGCCATAGGCATTGGGATGCACATCCTCTACGAATTCTTTGATTTGTTCAGGTGTGGGAGGTAGCCCTAGTAAGTCCAACGATAACCGGCGGATCAAGAGGCGGCGGTTTGCTGTGGCCGAGCGTTTCAAGCCTACCTCGTTGAGGGCTCTGTCCACATAGCGGTCGATCGGATGGCGGGACCTGCTGTCCTGTACCGCATCTGGTACGGTGCCGAGTGCCAACGGTTGCCCCGCCCACCATGATTTTTCTACTTCTTCTTTTCCGCTACGTGTTGGCGGACTTTCTTCGGGCCAAACTGCGCCATCACGAATCCACTTGATCAGTGTTTCCTGTTGTAGTTCTGTCAACGGAGCATTCGGAGGCATCTCAAGATCCTCGTACCGAATTGCATTGACCAATAGGCTTTGCTCGGGTTTACCCGGCAGCATGACTGGTCCACTGTCACCTCCCGCTCGGACGGTCGTGGCTGTATCAAGTCTTAGGCCTCCTTCTGCCTTATCTGCTGAATGACACTCGAAGCACTTGGCCGCCAGCAGTGGCCGTACTTGAGATTCAAAGAAACGCAGCTTGTCGGTGTCGTTTTCGTTGGCACCACAAGCGGTTGACGCCATCTGCAGGACCACAAGGCTTGCTACGAAAAAGGAATGTAGGCCACTCCTGTATCTTTGGCGCGTCGATTTGTGGTGCGCTCGCAACTTAGTCATGCAGTTAATGGCACTCACAGGTTGTGGTACGGCGTAAACGCGGGGATTAGCAGATTTTAGGTGCATGCTCAGCATCGAAAGACCTGAGATGGAATTTGAAGGCGGGCGGGAAGTGGTTTTTGCAGGAGCGGCTTGAAGTAACCGCCAGAGAAACCTTGATCACGGAGTTGCTTACTCGCTCTGTGACTTATCTCTTCTATGATACATGATATTTCACCGGGAGATAACGAACATTTTGGTATTGTCTTCGTTCTGTGGTTTCAATGTCGGCACTGCCTTGTCTCAGGAAGGGAGACTGTGTGCGGGGCCTTCCGTCCTGGGCGCCATCAACCTGAGAACCATCAACGCTATGCCGTCTGAGTCACTTCGCGTCGCTCGTTACGGGCAGTGAGAATCAGTTGGACTGCGTCGTAGGTTGCGTGTGCGGCAATCGGGACCAGCAGATTTCCTGTGTAGAGCAGCAGGCCTCCAAAGTAGAGCCCCATCAATGCAGCCAAGAAGATGTAAAGCTTGGTGATGGGATGGAAGAGGCCGAAAACCAGAGATGATGCGACCAGTGCGATTCCAAGCGCTAGCCAAGAAGT
>DOPG01000128.1:0-301 GCA_003513555.1 Rhodopirellula sp.
CGTACCCACGATCGATCAACATTTCCACTTGCCAGCGATCTGCAAAAGCTCCACGCTGCTTTGACGAGCCTTGCTTCAAAATTCCATCGTCTGCATGAATCGTGTGATTACCATTGAAATTGAGACCAAGAAACACGGGTGAAGGAGCGGACGCTTTCTTGGGGACATATAACAAAATATCGATCCGGTAACCTGCGTCCCCATAATAAGCGGCAATCTGCTTTCGGGTCGCTCGCCCTTCCAAAGCATCTTGATTCTGTTCAATCACTTCATAGCGCACCTTCAACTGCTTGGCTGGAGG
>DOPG01000128.1:490-15426 GCA_003513555.1 Rhodopirellula sp.
ATAGCGCCCCTTCAACTGCTTGGCTGGAGTCTTTCCGTAAACAGAATCGCTTAGCAACTGTAGCACTTCGGCCCTACGATGCCCCAGCCACTCTGACCTTCCGACGGTTTCGCCTGCTTGATCGACCAATAACGCGGGCAGTTCATACGGAGGAACTTGCGTTTCATCATAATTGGTGTCGACAGGCTCTCTCGCAAAGCAACAACAGACATCAAGCAGCAACAGAAAAGCACATAACCTGTACAACATAGGGCACCCGATTTCTTAATTCACGCCAACTCTGACTGGTCACATTTGAATCAACTGCATAATCAGTTCTGAATTCAAAAAAACATCTTACACCTCAGCCATTGGGACAGTACCTTCTCGGCGAAATTTTCTTGTAGATGAACGTCTGCTCACAACGCTGACCCAAAGATGGTAAACCTCTTGCTCTTCCCCCACCCCTCACAAACCAATATCTTCGTTCCATAACTCTGGGCTTTCCTGAATGAATCGCTTCATCAATTCAATGCATTCGCTGCTGTCAGTCACCTCAACAACAACTCCCTGATTTCGCAGATAATCTTCTGGTCCTTGGAACGTCTGATGCTCGCCAACGACCACCTTGGGGATTCGGTAGAGCAGGATCGCGCCGCTACACATCGAACAGGGTGAAAGGGTTGAGTAGATCACTGACTGCCGATAATCCGACGCGGTGAGCCGTCCAGCATTCTCAAGGCAATCCATCTCAGCATGCAAAATCGTGCTACCCCGCTGCACACGCCTATTATGCCCTCGGCCCACAATCTCACCATCAATCACCAACACCGATCCAATAGGTATCCCACCCTCTGAGTTACCGAGGCGTGCCTGCCCAATAGCAGCTTCCATAAAATGATCCATCTGCAACCCTGACCCAGTACAACTCGAATGATTCGTCTTGACAGTAACGTTCACAACTCAATTGAGACTCACACAGGATACAGAATTTTAGCAGACCACTTCAAAGATCGTAATCAACGGTAACAGGCTGAGACGAGCTCTGCTCACGCAACCGCAAAAAGCAAACAGAAATACAACAAGACTCAAAAAGCAGGAGCCTGTACTCTGCACGGCACGTAGGTTTTGCCTGCGATCCAACCTTGAGAGACGAGCCCGCCAATCCTTGCTTAAAAACTAAAGATCAGAATGCATCTTCTTTGCTCCAGCATTCCTGTCGCGACCACTGCGCACTTACCAACACGGCAATTTCTCAAAAATGATAATCGAACAGATCGATGTCGGGCTGGTACTTTTCCCTCACCATTTCAACCAATCGTTCATCGTAATATTCTTTAAATGATCGCGACTGGCGCGAAACATTTAGCTTGGGTAATTCAGCTGAAACGCCAATCCTCGTGCAAACAGTTTTGAAGTCCCGCTCCAAGTTCTCAAAGCGACCAATAAAATTGACTAATTGCTGATCGTCTTGGGAGAAGAGAAACTCCTTCTGCGGGGGAAGTCCACCCTCGCACTGCCAACCAATGTAATTCTCAAAACTACCCAACTTGATGAAATGATCATGAAGACGATGCCCAGGTTTCTTCAGCACATAACAGTAAATTGAAACAAGCCAGTCCCATGGGTTGCGTACAAACGCGAACGAAAAGAATGAACTGAACTCTGCCTGCCCCATGTTCATCACCAAATCGGACGCCGTCACATGCGTGTCGAAAGGATTGGGGTCCCAATTCTTAGGGCAAGGCAAATTGAATTGCTTGAGAACGCGAACCGTTTCACGTTGATACTTGCTAACAGCAAACGGGCTCAAAGCCTTTGATACGCTCATGCCACCGTTCTTGTAGACGTGCACAAACAGAAAGTTATGTTTCCGTGAAATCAGCATAGCAATATCAATAAAGACTCAAACAAACGCCAAGTGCCAAACGTCAGTCCCGCAGCAATGGACAACACGGAGACCGCAGGTACTTGCCATAATTGCTTCCCCGGGAGACTAACATTTTTCTGTGGCTTGCATCAACGCAAGTGACACACACGACAAAAATGGCGGAAAGCACTGTTAGTCCAGCGGCAATGCAGGCATCGGCGCCAACCGCGTCCGAGATAGTCTAACGATGCTTAGCGAACCATTTTCGCACTTGCCGTCGATGCTCACTAGCGCGATGCATCCACAAATCGGTATGTGGATGAATCACTTTTCCGTCTGGAATATCAAAGATCTCCGCAATTGGCGGGTGCAAGAACGTAAAGGCAGCAAGTTCAAGATGTTCCTGCAAGAAGTCATTGGCACCTCCGCAAACCAGCACGGGCCGTCCTTGTAAACGCGATAGCCGCTTGAGTGCCGACGCCCGGTCGCTTGCCGGATAGCCCCACTTTCGGTCCCCATCGAAGTGGTCATGCGTGAACACACCTTTCCAGAAGGCGGCAATTTCGTCATCAGCAAGCCCAATGTAACTTGCCCCAATCGCCCCCCTCGAAAATCCACAAATAAAGAGTGCTTCCAGATCACCGCCAAACTGCTTGCAAATCCGCGGAAGGTTTAGCTTGCAGTAATCCACCGTTGCCTGACGATCTCCCCACCAAGTTCGCGTATTCTGCTGTTTATCCTTCGCGATATATGGCATCGATACCCAAATGAACCCTCTGCCACCGCTAACGCCATAGCCGAGATTTGCGTCCTTCACCTCTCCGGTGGACCCACATGCCGCAAATTCGTTCCCCGTGTACTCGACGATCACCGGATACTTTCCTCCCGGCTTCCAGTCTCCGGGCAAATAAAGCGCATGATAAACGTCGGTGCCTTTATATTCTGGCGCAACCTGCCGCACCCTTCTGCCTGCCGCAGGATCCTGACGTGTCATTTCTGGCGTGACAAGGTCGTTACCACCACGGCCTTCATCAGCGCGAAGCGATTCAGCAATACAACAGCAAACGGCAGCGTAGGCCACCCACAAAAACAATTTACATTTCATTACATTGCCTTCATTACGACCTATCGTTCGCGTCACCGATGCCAAAACCATACGGAGTCAACCAAAGCTCCAAAATCATCGGCCAGATAGCACGCCTTCGCACAACGTTACCCACAAAAAGCCAAGCACCCAAGCAACTAGTGCACCCGCTACTGAGCAGACAGAAGCTCAGCGATGTTCGGACGCTCAGCCTTGATGCGTTCGTAATCCAGCTGCAAACCGAGCGGCCCCATGATCTGCAACACAAGGTCATAGATTGGTTTCACATCCTCAAATGAACCGGCAACGCCATCATAGGCCGTGCCCCCCGCACCATTCCGGATCGTCTTGTCGGCTCCATTTGCCAACAACGCACGAACGATTTTTTCATGACAAAAGAAAGCTGCCGAATGCAAAGCCGTCCCACCATCAGCCTTCTTTGCATTCAACTCTGCCCCAGCATCAATCAACAACATCGCAACCTCAACATTCCCCCTTGCTGCTACAGCATGCAGTGAGGTCCCTCCGTCTTCACCTCTCGTATTCAGATCAGTTCCCGCGGCGATATGTTGGCGAACCGCATCAACATCTCCAGCCCACGCAGCATCAAGAATCTTGATATCTGGTGCTGATACCACTTCTTTCTCAACGGGCGACCCTGCCGGGCCGACGTCTGCAGCAGGTGTGACAGACGATACAGGCTCATCCCTGGCACAACCCATCAACCCCACGCAGGCAAATAAAGCAACAGCACGCCAGCAACAGGACAAAAATTGACGAAACACACAACACCTCCAAAATAAAGTGATACGCAACAGACATTCTCGATGCCAAACAATGACCAAAGCACAGCAACCGTCAATACAAAAGATACAGCAGTGAACGCGCCTCGTCACCCGACAATTCATAACAACAGGTAGTGCAATCAAGTCATGCAGTGCCTGGGAGCTGCTCTTTCTTCGCTACTGCTTTACCGACAAAGCCCGCAAATGACTTCGCGTGCTATTCAAAAGCAGCACCGGTATTCCAGTCCAAGCTAAATCGCTGCCCTCGCAGTGCCATCATCGGGGCTGATAACAACGACAACCACAGGTTGCGACCAATTCAACATTCATCGCACTAAAAACCCGCCCCCTTCCATGAAATGTCTGGGACTACAGCCAACATTTGGTGCTGCTGTACTTCGCGAAGCACAACCACACCATCGACAACATGGTAACCAACACTGGCATCACTGCCCCCGATGGCCCCATGACCTTCAAGCCGCCAGCAACCAACATCGTGTAGCCCATTTGCGTGACTACCGCAACAAAACTAACCGCGAAGCAATGGGTTGCCAGTTTGTGCCGCAACAACAGCGCAATGCTGCCGATCACACCGCTAAGCACAGAAATCGCAAACACAACATAAACCCAAATCGGAATAGCACGAGACCACTCCTTCTGCTCTTCAGTGAACGACTCCATCATCGCTTCTTTGGCAAATACTTCCGACAAAAAAATCATGCAGCCCATCAAGTTCCACAACAAAGCGGCAGCCGCAAAGAGCCAACACCAGCGTGGTACGGATGCTCTTGGGTCCTCAGTCATGCCTCTCCTCTTTGATTAAAAAAATGATCGCGACTGGCTTTAACAGTACCGAATCACTTGAAAATCGCATAAATCAACGCCACTTCCAAAGTTGAAAACTCATCATCATCTCTACAGACCTGACGGACCCTATTCAACTTCAATCACGGTACAGGGTAACTACAGCAACGCACACCCCTGAGACTCAGTTCATACGATCACGTTGCTTATTCGATTTTTTCATGCGATCCACTAATTCACAGACCATGACATGCAGTGGGACAGAAACAATGATCATGCCAACAACCGCACCAGGGCTTCCAACCAAATACCTCAACGCAGCAAATGTCGCGGTCAGCAAGGTGACCATCCCCAAAAACTCTGCCATCGAGAATTTCATCCTCACTTCTCCCACAAAATGCTCTAGCGGAACGGGACGATTGCGCAGACAACCTCCGGCTTCGACACTACGTTGGCCAAGAACAAACACCTGCAACTGGCACGAACCCTCGCCTCAAATGAATTCATTGACATTAGCGTTCCCCACAGCTCCGCTCCATCGCGTGCCCAACGAAGTCCTTGAGGCTACCAAAAGACAAAGATTTACCAAGCTACTCACCCGACAGGACCGCATCACAATGGTAACAAACTTCCGTCCCGAACGCTCTATCAGACACACGCAGTGCGACTTCATCCGGACGGGGAATAGTTGAACAACCACACTGGTCACAAATGAGGCCATGCCACTCAAGAAGTCCAGTGACCCAATTTCTATAACGTCTCGCGATGATAATCAGTGAGACCACCGATGAACCCAAAACTGCTGGAATCAGGTAATTGCAGTACTTGGTTGGCAACGACCAGATACCGAACAGGCAACCAACTGTGGCAAGGAACACCACAACGACAATGACTCTCAACATCCTGCGATGTGCGGGATGAGCATTGAATTCGATGATTGCCGCACTGCGTTTGTTCACGCCCCACCTACCCTCACACCAAGATCAGACCACTAACACAAATCTGCAACCTCAACAGTCAACGCAGCGCACACACGAAAAACACATCAAACCAGCTCCTCGAAACCAAGTCCAGCATCTCCTCCAAGAATCAACCACAATCGCAACTTCTTCGGCCAGTCCGTACCCCCACGCCGTATTATCTACCGGTCGCAATTTGAACCAAGGGCACATCGTCTTGCCACTGAACCAACATCTCGGCCTCACCGGTCGCGTACCCCGGTGTCGCATATCCATCTGAAATGACGCGATTTCCGGTGACTCCATGGTGATTTATCACCCAAACCCAGTAATCGCCAGAGTGCATCGCCCCGCATCATTGACAAACACCGGACAAGTTTTACCGGCAGGTGAACGGACCGGACTTAACTCCCGCGAATAACCGACGAATGGCTCTCGCGAAGCACCACGAGGAATAAACCCACAAAAGAGGTACCGACAAACTGCACGCCGCAGCAATCAAGGGCCTGTTCTTCATTCGATCCGATTTTCATTCTCACAAAGTTGAGGAGAAAACCGAACACCACTTCAGCCCAATCACCGTTGAGACATCAACACCGCGTCATCACCCTACGCCAATTTCAATTTACCTTCGGTGTCCGGCAGCAATCACGACTTGCTGCTTCAACATCGTCCTTCGTACCAAATCAATCTCGAAACGCAACTCAAACCCCGCCAACCCTGGGCGTCTCGACTTCAACCTCAACTCCCTGCAGGGCCAAGACACGCTGTTAATTTTTAACTCGCCTCAAAAGCGGAAGGCCTCAAAAAAGTTCCCGTTGCAATAAGAGCAATCGCACCCGCCCAACCTAGACTGAAAATTACGCTCCTTATCAAGTAGGCATAAAAAAGCATGTCGGGCGGAAGTCCCTCGATTATCCGCGGCATCACAAAACCGCTAACTAGCGGTCGCATGATCACAATCACCCCGATCCCGACCGCCCCAGCAGCAATGAAACCTGCTCCTTTTTCTTTCCCAGTCTTGCGCATGGCGGCCATCACGAGAGCAGCACATGCGATCATAACTGGCAACTGAACCACAAAGGACTGTATAAGTTGCATCTTGAAACCTTTGTTCTAACCGAAGAGATATCACCCAACTTGCACCACAGAAAAGCAACCACGCGGAAACAAAGTCTACCAATAGTCGCCACGAAAGGCTACGCAAATTCAGGTGTCTCACCGCGATGCGCCCTGATGATTCATGCGCCAACGTTGCCATACCCAACTGCCCAAAAAACAGCACGCTGATCCCGATCACAGAAAAGCCCGAATTCCTTGACAAAAGCCTAGCAACTGGCTGGCGATCACAACAACACGAGAGCCCAGGCAACCTTTCCCTCATCCCGCGACTACAACGCTGATAAAGCAGCCGAGCATTTTCACTCCAAAAACATTACTACCGACTTACTGCTCAAATCACACGTCAAGGAAATAAAAAACTCCACCCAACGTGGCGAACATCGCAACTACGGACATCAGGAATACGAAAGCCCAAATCATTTTTGTAATTCGAGCCTGTAATTCAGGAAACAAATTTGCTTCCACGAGCATGTCATCCACATGAGCGTTCACTTTACCAGTTTCGTCCACTTCAATACGGATCGAATGAACATCCTGCTGCCCCACTTCAAGTTCAACTGGTCCTCGGTGCACTGGCCCTCTCCGCCCGTCCGCGTCGGTAACATATGTCTTAATACCCTTCAACAAAGATCCGGACACGCAGACAACCTGAGGCGACTCAACTCCGACCCGAATCGTCCAAAGAAACCCGCCCAAGGAATCGCTGACTGTCGTTGGTGTTTCGTAAGGATTAATTTCTCGTTCGCCTTCAAAACTGAAGATACAGGATCAGGAATCCTATTCAGGAAATGAATTACAAAGACACATCCCACCAGCAAAAATAAATCAAAGAAGTCTTCAGGTTCAACCGCACCAACTAACAAATTCCCATTGCTAATGTTACCCAATCTCTTCAATTACGAGCAAGACAAGCGCCGCTGCGACACCAGCCAAAACATTTTGCAAACTTCAAGTCGCATCAAGTGCTGGGAACGCAGAAGGAAGCGTTGCCTCCCAAGCAACCAATGCAGCAGGAAAATCCAAACGCCCAAGCCCAATACGCACGAATTCACTCGAGCAACCTAAACAATCACCAGGCAGCAAAAGGATACCATGGCTTTTAGCCAAGTCATGACAATATTGCATCACGGAAGTAGTCACTTGCTTCTGCCCTCGGCCCAGTTGCTCCAGATCAATCTCAACAAATGCTGTTGAGCCGGCAAGCGGTGGACGCCAGCGAAAAAGCGCAGCATGTCGCTGCATGAAAGAAGTGCATATTGCCAAGTTTTGATGCACGATTGCTCGACTTCGCTCAGCCAACTGATCACGCACGGACAACGCCTGCATTGCCAAATATTCTGTGGGGGCCGCCGGACAAATAGTCGTATAGTGTTTCCAGCCGATCAACTTTTCACGCATCACACTGTCGCGAATAACAAGCCACCCTGCTCGCAGGCCAGGCAGCCCAAATGTCTTCGATAAGCCGTTCAGCACGATCGATTTTTCGTAGACATCTGCAACGGAGGGTAGCGTAACCCCCGCATCACACCCTGATTCCAAACCTCGGTAGATTTCATCACAGAAGAGCCAGCAGTCGTTTTCTCGAGCGATCTCGATCAACTCTTGCAACTCATCACGACCCGGTTGATACCCAGTGGGATTGTGAGGAAAGTTGACAATGATCAAGCGTGTTTTCGAACTGACCAAGGACCTGAGGTGATCAAGATCCATTTCCCATCCCGTTCTGGTAGGTACCAATTGCCATGGTCGAAATTCGCCACACAAATGATCAGCGACATGATGCAACGCATCGTACGCTGGACTGAGTGCGATCACTTCATCGCTGGCATCCAACAGAGTCTGCATCGTCAAATAGATACCTTCCACTGGCGATGTCAAAATCACCACATCATCAGCAGAAACTCCTTCATACATTTCGGCGACCATGCGACGGTAATCCGGGTGCCCTTGCGACTCGGTGTACCCCAACTTGAGGGCTCCTAAACCTGCCAATGATCCACCCGACAATTCCAACAACTCCGCAATGGAAGTGGTTTCACAATCCGAGGACGCCAGCAGGTGGGATGCAGTGAATTCGTACTTAGCAAAAAAATGCTCAGTCAAGAACGGTTTTATTTTCATGTGCAGCTCCAAGTTCCTTGCTTCTGCAAAATTTTAATATTCCATCGAGTCCCAAAACCACAATCTTATTAGCCGCGGGAACGACAAAAGGCCCCCGATCCAACCTTGCATCACTCTTCAACAGCACACCAAGCTGCGTTTAGAAATCCGGCACACGCTGCAAATCGTCGGTACTCACACAAGACAAAAGACCGTGCTTGGCGTGCAATTTGCGGATCCGCCCGACCAAACGCAACTGGTCCGGCGACAAGGACTGCCCCTTATTCGCATTCGACCTGAATGCCCTATTCTGAATGTAATCGATCGCCACCCCCTGAAGCTTTGGGTTGACACCCATGCCACCACGCAACAAACCCATCGCCCACGCCGAATCGGCTGGCTTACGCAGCTTTCCCTCAAGAACAAAACAGCTTTCCAGCAAAACAAAGTCAACTTGAGATGCGAAGTCCGCCAAATACTCAAGACCCCGATTTGCCATGATTTTCATATCAGGATTCATTCGCCGGATCTCACGAATCAATGTGACTCCGTGCCTTTCAAGCTTTCGCTCCTTTAGATCATCTAAATCGTCAAGAAAGATTCCATTGAACCCCAGGCTTTTCATTCGCGGAACAACCACCTGTACTAAAAGCTGGCTCCATTTGGGGTCGGCAGCGTTGACCCGAACAGTTCCTGAAAACTTGGCATCACGCCTCTGCTCGATTCCAAGTGATTTAACATCGGAAGCAAAAGGCCGTTCCTCATGAACCTTTGCAATACTTAAGTACCCAAAAACCGATTTTCCCTGCCGTCTCAGTTCTGCGACTGCGTCTGATGGGTACGCGTAATCAACTACCACCATTGCATACGGTGCAAAGTCCTTTGACGGCACCCCCGGGTTGTAGCAAATCACAAAGCTTTTTGGCTGAATGGTCTCTTGCGCCACCCCCGTTTCATTCGCAAACAAACTAGCCAATGCCAAAAGGACGAAGTGGAATATGAAACGCATATCAAATGATTTTTCGGATTGTGAAAATGATTTCCATGTTCGCAGTGCAACTGACAACGCCGTTGCGTATCGATTCACTCCTGCATCTTGCTATCGGACCCGCGATATGGCAAGTCAGTTTTCACTAACATGCCTTTCCGTTGTGGCACGACTCATTGTGGTGCTGTTCATCAACTTCAGCCACCGCCATCCTTGGCCGTTGGTCCCACGTCAACAGGGCGAATCCTCTGAATCAGAAGTGGTCCAAACCGCGTAGTGTTCTTGACAGTTACGTCCAGCGGCATCAACGTCCGTTGGTGAGTTCCTTTGCCATGCCCCCAAACAATTTCCTCACCAGCATTGCCAATCAATCGATTGCGATCAATCAATACGTTTCGCACTTGTGCGTGCTGGTGCAATTCCGCATTGACCACGCCCGCACTCAGAGCAATTGCACCATCGATCCGATCTCCTACTCCCTGAATGTGATTTCCCACAATTTGATGGCCTTCACCAACAACACGAATGCCGCCACTATTCTCATCGCCATCACCAAGAATCAGATTCTCAAGAACGCGGCAATCATTTCCATGCCTCAAAGTAAGGGCTCCAGCACAACCGATGATTGTATTTCCTTCATAGACATTGCCGCATGACTTATTGGAAATCAGCTCAACCTCCCCGTCACAATTTTGAAATAGATTATCAGACACGACACACTCTGCCGACTTCATCGAATGCTCGCTCGTCCCAATTCGAATCGTTTCAAAACCATTCCCGTCACCTCGCGGTCGGTTCAGGAAATGGTTCTGTTCAATGCGATGTTTTCCAACTTCGGTTTGACCGTCCTCTTCCAACCAGACCACCACCGTACAACCCGAGTGGTTCTGTCCCGAAAATCGACAATGATCAACCCGATGATGATGCCCCAACAAACTCAACCACTGATACCGTGTGGAACGTTCTTCCGGATTGTAATTCTCAATCACACAACGAGTCACACGACAATGCGATCCACGGATCCTCAGTACATGTCCCGACGAGAGCCCACCATCTTTAAACACAAACCCGTCTAGCACGACGTGCTTGCCAATCATCTCAAACGACGAGTCACCGCTCCAAGTCGCTTCTGAACGAATGGTGACTGGCTTCTCCGCGGAACCCGCCAAGCGAATTTTCAGACGTACATCCAGCCAAGTTTCTCCTCCAAGCACGATCAGATCACCAGGATTAGCTTCTTTGCAAACGGCCTGCAACTCACCAGGTGTTTCAACACGTCGCTCTTCGGCGACACAAACGTTAAATGTCCCGGTCCATGCCAAAACCAAAACAACCACGACAGGAAAGAAAACTTCGATTACTCGCACCTAAAACCTCGATTTATCTTTTTAGCAAAAGCAAGGGAAGCATCCCACCAGCAAGCCCCCCAAAACAGGCATACCACCTGACCGAAAGCCTGCCTAAAAGACTAGCTTCGTTTTCCTATGGCTCACTGGTGCACAGTCACACAGAATTCACCGCAAGTACCAAACCTGCGTCTAGGATACAGCATTGACGTGCAACTTACCGATCAGTCCGATTTTGTAGCGAATCTTGCTCTGCAGGATCGTTCCTGTCGGTCTTTTTTGGCCTGTATGACTCGGCATCCGCATTATCGATCCATGGGCGCCGCGATCTCGGCAAAGCAACGCGAAAACAGTTTGTAGATTTGATTAGCAATAATCACAGCACCCACTTCCGGTGAACGGATCCGGACAAAACATCCACGCTACCCGATGCTCAGGAAAGAAACCTAAGATGCCCCGTGCGGCGCGCTGCCTGACCCCAGAAAAAAGCACGATCGCCAACTGGCTTTTTACTTCTTAGTGTGTCCTTCAAACACTGGCTTGAAAGATGTTTCGTAAAGGCAAACCAAAACTGCATGCCAATATTTGAGAAGTAACTGTAGACAGTACAAAGTCTAAAGAGAATTCAAACGACCAGCACGCAAGCTTATTGCTAATGCGAAACAGCCTCAACGCAGTGGGCCTTAGGTCTCTCCAAAGTGCAATTATGGATGAAGGATTTCCGCCATTTATGGCAAAGAGCCTAGACTTAAAACTTGAAACCTCGGTAGGATTCAGAGGAGACAATTTACAACTGCTACGCGAACGGAATAAGCTAGTGACTGATGACCTACAGGCTGCACTGGAGAGCACCGGTGATGCAGCGACTATCTTGCCTGGCAACCAACGTGAATTTCAGCAACTGAGAAGCCGCACAAAATGGATCGCTTTTGCAATCTTTGCACTCTCAACTTTTACTGATGCACTGCTTACGACGCACCTGCTGAGACTTGAAGGCATAGCAGAAGCAAACCCAATCATGGTATTCGCCATGCGAGAATTGCCAGGTGGAATGTTTTCCGTGAAGGCCGCGGTGCTGCTGGCAATCGTAGTGTTCTGGAGAAAATGCTCCGATTCACTCTTGTTGTTGGTTGCTTTCGGAATGACAGTGATCAGTTTCTGGAATTCACTGTTAGTCGCATTGTCGTTTTAAATGACTTACCCGAAAGATAACACCACATTCTTTGACCAATTTGGAATGTTGAGCCGGTTTCAACACTTCGTTTATTCGCTTTCAATTCTCGATCTTCGCTTTACCTGCCTTGGTTCGCTGAGAAGACATTTTCGGTATTGGCCTGATGCGATGAAGATAGGGATGATGTTGCGGTAAGCGTCAGCTTGGGATTGCCTTCTGTCTCCGCAGTAAAAAGGGCCAGCGAACGGCACCAATGACGCTGCTTCGCGGTCTTGATCCAGAAATTAGCAGAATTAGCAATCGCTGTTTCTGCGAATCCCGGGTTCAACTACACATCGCACAATAACGACAACCGGCCACGTGTGCTGACGAAACACCCGTTGATAGGCCAAGCTTGGCAAGAGCAGCAAAGGGTTCTAAATTCGGGACAAGTCAAGCTTCCCAAGTCTCGCATTGGCACATCGACTTCCCCGGGCAAAACCTGATCACCCCGAGGCCTGAAGGCCCCTTCTTCACGCACGTCAGTCATTCACTGGAAAAATCGCCAAATGACTGTCGTGTGTCATTACCCATAACCCGCCGCATCGCTGTCAGCAATTGTTGAAAGTCCATGTCGGCCGGCAAGGCAGCCCAACGATCGGTTCGATCATTTCCGAAGGTCAATAAGGAGGCATGCTCAGTTTTATCGGCATCAATTTCCGGATCAAGATCATAAACCCCCAGACTGTAACGCAATCGTTCCAACGCTTCAAAATCTGCGGTTGCAAAGACCCACTCTGATAATTCGGGGTCGTCAACAACGCCCGAATCTTGCATGTATCGACGCAACTGTTCTGGTGTGTCAACACCAGGCTCAAGTGTTAACGCGATGAACTTTAATTCATCCTCATCGAAAATCACATCGAGCTCTTTTTTGATTCGTTTGATGGTTTGGATTGTGGTGGGGCAACTTCCGGTACAACGGGTATAGAAAAAGATGATACATGACGCGCGATCGGCAACCAGATCACGATAAAAGAACCGGGAATCCCCGTCTTGATCTAGAAGAACGACTTCTTCAAATCTATCTGAGGTTCGCGAATTCATCTTGGTAGGGTATGACACAAAGGCCATCCGAGGATGCTTGACGGTGCTCAACGCAGCCTCTTGTTTTGGATAACCATCAACATCACTATGACCTTTCGATGCCCGATGCGCGATCCAAGCAACCAAACCAAATGAAAGGCAAAATCCGCAAACAAGGACTACTAACCTCGTTGTTTTTTTGAGTAGTCGGCCGGTCTCCATCTTTTTTCCTACTGTTCTAGTTAGAAGAACGTTTTATCGATGTTTTGGTCAGTTAGTGGGCCGTCTCGCCTTGGGTCCACCACGAACATCATCCTCATATCCTCGTGTTCCAGCGTATGACAATGAAACACAAAAGGTCCTTCAAACGTGCGGAACCTTATCAAAATCTCGGCCTCGCTATTTGGACCCAACATGGTCGTATCGACGAGGCAGCGTTCTCCCACCAACGGACGTCGCCCGTCGATACTTTGTATTTGATGTGATTCCAGATGAATGTGAATGGGATGCCACCAACCTCCACTGCCGTTTTTCAAAATCCACTTTTCGGTTGACCCAAGACGAGGGCAAGCATTGGCAACATTCTCATTGAAGAACTGATGATTGATTTGCCATGCACCCTTTCGGCGTTCGAACTCAAACTGTCGTGTTACGACTGCTTCCGATGGATCTATCCGAGTGAATGGGCGGAGAGGTGTACCATCTTCGATGGTAGCTGAACGCCTTTTCGCTTTGCCTTCCACAATGAATTTCATAATTTTCTCTCCGGGAACCTCAACCTCCCGATCAAAGAGTTTGCCCTTCGGGCCCCGTCCATCTTCCTGGATGAGAATGTTTTCCAAAAAAACTTCATCCGGCGCATCGCTGAAATCGATAACAACATCCGCGCGTTTCGCAGGCGACATTAAAAGCGTGTCACGAAGCGTCGCACGGTCATACATGTGCCCATCGGTACCCACACCAATAAACGGCTCAGCTGTCGATAGACGCAATTCAAGGTGCCGGGCATTACATCCATTTAAGAAACGTAAACGATATTTGCCACGCCTGACCTTGCAGGTTGGAAATGCCTTGCCGTTGAGAACATAGACATCACCTAAACTACCATTGTGATCTAATGGGTCAAAGAAAAATGACCCGTCAGAATTGAAACTACGATCTTGTATCACCACTGGAAGATCGAGTGCTTCTTGCGGCAGCACATTACGAGCAATCAGATCGAGTTCCAGTTGATCGTAAACAAGGTAAAACCCACTCAAGCCCAAGATATTCGTTTCCGCAGCGATGTCCATGGCATGGTCGTGATACCAAAGCGTAGAAGGACTGGTGCTGAAATCTTCCACTCCGTTCTTGAGTGGTACACAGTTGGGGTAAAAATAATCGCGTGAATTACCGGGCAAGACATAAAAGTTCGGGAACCCATCAGAATGAGCAGGAGTGTGCCCACCATGGAGGTGCGTTGATAATGGAAAATAAGGATGCCGGTTTCGTGTTCGCACGATCGCAGGTTCACCCAGTCGTGTCTTGAAGGTTGGCCCTGGGTACAGACCATCGTAGCCAACAATGGGCGTCTGAAATCCGGGAATAATCTCGGCAAATCCTTTGCTGATTTCCAGTTGATAGAATTTGTCAGGAAAACGGATCGGCAGCGGTTCATTAT
>DOPG01000120.1 GCA_003513555.1 Rhodopirellula sp.
AGACTTCAAGAATCTGACTCACTTGCCGTTCTTCGACGGAGTTAGCTTTCACGAAGGCCTTTATTACGAGCAACCACTGGAAGACAATTTCTACGACCTCGTAACGATGTGGCATTTCCTGGAACATGACTATGATCCAGTGCGCACCTTGGAAACCAGCCGACGCATCTTGAAACCTGGTGGCCATCTGGTGGTTGAAGTGCCCCGACTGGATTGTTTGACCTACCGGGCTTACGGAAAACGTTGGCCCGGCGTGCAGGCGCCTCAGCACACAGTGATGTTCACAAAAGACATGCTGCTGCAATTCGTTGAACGTTCGGGCCTTGAACTCGTGGACTACCTGCCATACGGAGCATTCCCAGCATACTTCTACATTTACGCCGGATTGGCGTTTCACCTGAGAAAAGGCAAAGGCCTGAATTTAAAACGATCCATTTATCCCTACTTCGCAGGACAAATACTCATGACACCGATCCTGCTTTTTGAGCGTTATCTGAACCTTGCGATGCAGACCGTGATCTGTCGTAAGCCTTCCCGCTGAATCAAAGATTGATGCCACACAGCCACATTCACTGGCGACCTCATTGGCGTACAACCGAACAAAAGAAGTCATCGTCACAGGTTGGCAACAAATACGGCTCAGACGCTCGTTCACTAATCAGCACTACTCGTGCTTTCATTTCGTTCAGGCCTAATGTCAGGTGTCGTCTGACTAAAAATCAAACCAACCCAGAGTCAGACCAGACGACGGCAGCTAGCAACCAACCGAGTCTAATATTGGATCGAACAGAGGCAACGTTCTTGCTGCCTGAGGTCTAGCATCAGCCCACCTGAAACCCGAAGCAGGAGGCTGAGCGTTGTAAAGTGACAGATCACCTGTGTGCAAGCTGGGTCGTCCTAGCCTGCTTCGGCCAGACGCTTCACACGTGCAGGATCATCGTCGCTCTTGGCCTCCTTTTGGAAGTCAATTCGATGAACCTCGATCTCTTGGAAGCCGGCATTTGTCTCGAAGTCATTGAACAAATCAATCACGTCCTGGTCGATATGAACCGTATCTGAGCCGTCAATGACCAGCTTTGCACCAGGCTCAACTTGCAGCAGAGCCGACTGAATGTCACCTTTGTTCAGGAAGAAGACACTTTCGGCCAGCGTCATGCGGTGAACAGTTCGGCCAGCTTCCTCCATCGTGGTCATCCAAAAGCTCTTCACATAATTGCTTTTCAAGATGAAGAAAATGGAAGCGACCAAGCCGATGCCAATTCCGCGTAACAGGTCGGTGAAGAGTATGGCCGTAATCGTGATCATGAAGGGCAAAAACTGGTTCCACCCAAGCTTGTACATTGCGAGAAATTTGGATGGATGTGCAAGCTTGTATCCAACAATGAACAGGATGGCAGCGAGACTGGCCAGTGGAATAAGATTGAGCACAGTAGGAATCGCTACAACGCAGACGATCAAAAACAATCCGTGGACGAATGCGGCGAGGCGCGACTGTGCACCGGATTGAATATTTGTCGAGCTGCGCACGATCACCTGTGTCACTGGCAGGCCACCGATAAGCCCCGACACGAAGTTTCCGATTCCCTGAGCACGCAGCTCGCGGTTCAGATCAGTTTGTCGTCTTTGGGGATCGAGCTTGTCCGTCGCCTCAGCACACAAAAGCGACTCGAGACTGGCGACAATCGCCAATGTCAAAGCTGTCATAAAGATAGCGACAACAGCTTGAAAATCTGTGATGCCGGCAGTCTGCACTCCTTCAGACACAACTGACGCAGCTTCCGCGTTGACCTCGGAGGGTTTGAAGTGAGGAAATGTCAAGGCGATCGTGTCGGGCAAGGATACCAGGTGGTCAGCACTCAACCGCATCGAATCAACGCCAGAGAATCCCAGTCCCAATACGATGCCAGCTACCACCGCCACCAACGGTCCTTGGATGATCTTTGAAAAAGAGAATTTCTTGATCAGCTTCGTTTCCCAAAGAATCAAGATTCCGAGACAGATGACACTGATAATGATCGCGGTAGGTGTACTTGCTTGAATCGCATGACTTAACTCGGAGAACGTGTTGTACCCGTCAGACTGTACGAAAGCCAAGTCACCTTCGTAGTCTTTGTCGTAACCAAATGCATGAGGAATCTGTTTCAAGATGATGATCAATCCGATCGCGACCAGCATCCCTTTGATCACCGCAGTGGGAAAGTAATATCCAATCGTGCCTGCTCTAAAGCAGCCGAGCAAGAACTGAATGACACCACTCAAAACGACAGCGAGTAGAAAATTCTGAAACCCCAAATACTGGATGGCTGGCAACACGATCGCGACCAAGCCAGCCGCCGGACCACTAACCCCGAGTGACGAGTTGCTGAATAGTGTGACAACCAAGCCCCCAACAATTCCTGCAATAATGCCCGACAGCGCCGGAGCTCCCGACGCGAGAGCAATTCCAAGACACAGAGGGATCGCCACCAAGAAGACGATCAATCCAGAAGGAACATCTGTTTTCCAATGCTTTAGTTCTTTTCGCATGATTCGATTCGTGAAAATTACTGAGCTGAGGTAGAAGAAAGAGTCGCTATTTTCTGCAGTCCACTGTTTGTAGTTCGGGATCAAGCCTGACCGTGGCGGAGGCCATAGCAGAGTGTTGGATTCCAGCTTCTGATATGCCTGAGCCAAATCACGAAAGAATACATGTCTCAGCCTGAAGCCGCGAGCGACAGCAAGCTACAAACACCCAAAACTGAAAACCGTCGATTCGCAAGGTGAGCTGCTCACGTGCAGGATTTGCGGGACACATGCGTGCCGTGCATTTCTACTAAAATGCAGGAATAATAGAGCAATAGCAATAGCAAAAAGGTTCGAACGCGTCCGTGCCCAGAAATTGTTTTTCGCCCAGGAAAGTTAACAAAAACTTCACATTTAGGTTCGTGTTGACCTGCGTATTGCAGCCCTCATGAGTGGATTGCCCCCCCCGCTCCGGTAAACCGACCTTGTCCGCAAGGAGAGAAATATGCCGCAAACTAGCCTCATTTTCATGGCAGGTCACACGATCATTCTCTTTACCACCGTGCTGGGCAGCCTGCCCAGCTCAGGCGGCCTGATTGCAGAGGAGGCGGATTCGCCGCTGGTCGCGTTAGTTCACGAATCGCTCGGGGTAATCCCCGGCAACCGTCGCTGGGATTGGTGGCAGGCACGAACCGCACATGTCCCAGGCAGCAAACCGATGCGGATTACTACCATG